>DAOUZN010000017.1 GCA_030665585.1 Deltaproteobacteria bacterium
TAAAGCCAATGGCACGGTGGAAAAAGACAGGCGATAGCTGCCCGCATTGCGGCCATGAGACAGAGGTGTTGGTGGGTGGCAAAGGGCGGCACGACAGCGTTTGTTGTGCCGAAAGATGTTGGAGATGCGGATGGGTTGCAGGGTTTGATAGGAGCAGAGCTCAGACGCAACCGCTGGCTTTAAGCGACGATAGCGAGCACAAAAAGGTAGCTCCCAAGTGCGGTGTCAAGTTTTCTGGGTGTTTTCAGGGAGAGATCTCTGCCAACGTAGGCTAAATTAACGCAAGGAGGGAAACAATGAAGAAGGACGATTTAGTGAGATTCGTTTCAGAGAACGTAAATATTACCAGAAAAGCGGCAGGGAAAGCAATTGATGCCATCCGTGAGGGTATTGCTTCCGGTCTGGAGAAGGGAGATTCTGTTTCACTCATAGGTTTTGGAAATTTTAAGGTTGTTGAAAGATCTGCGCGACAAGGTCGCAACCCGAGAACAGGGGAAAAGATCCATATCCCGGCTTCCAAAACCGTGAAGTTCACCCCCGGCAAAGCCCTTAAGGAACGGTTCAACAGAGGCACGGAGCAAGGAGTTTAGAATGCAAGGAGAGAAACTTTATAGAGGAAATCCAATGAACGCCCTGTTAATCTACCCGGAATTTCCGGACACATTCTGGAGTTTCAAGCACGCGCTGAAGTTCATTCGAAAAAAGGCTGGTTTGCCACCCCTGGGCCTGCTGACGCTCGGGGCGATGCTGCCAGCAGAATGGTCCAAGCGGGTAATTGATCTCAATGTGACAAAGCTCACTGAAAAGGATCTGGCGTGGGCTGATTGTGTATTTATCAGCGCCATGGTTGTACAAAGAGAGTCGGCACATCAAACCATTGCTCGGTGCAAGGAAGCGGGCCTCAAGGTCGTGGCTGGTGGACCCCTCTTTGTGAGCGAGCATGAAGAGTTTGAGGATGTGGATCATTTTGTGCTCAATGAGGCCGAACTGACGCTGCCGCCTTTTCTGGCGGATCTGGAAACGGGATGTGCCAGGCGCGTCTACAAGACATCCGAGTTTTGCGACGTCCGGCAGACGCCGGCTCCTATGTGGGCGTTGGCCGATCTGAAACGGTATGCCTCGATGAGTATCCAGTTTTCTAGAGGCTGCCCATTTAATTGCGACTTTTGCAACGTGACGGCGTTATTCGGTCACCGCCCACGTATTAAGAGCGCCGAGCAGATTGTTGCCGAATTGGATGGTCTTTACGATATTGGATGGCGTGGGCAGGTCTTCTTTGTAGATGACAACTTCATCGGAAACAAAAGGTATCTCAAGGCCCAGCTCCTGCCCGCGCTAATCGAATGGCATGAAGACAAAAGAGGAGTCCCGTTTTTTACAGAAGCCTCTGTCAATCTGGCCGACGACGAGCCATTGATGGAGATGATGGTCGAGGCGGGGTTTGATTCGGTGTTTATCGGAATCGAAACGCCAGATGAGGCAAGTTTGGCCGAATGCAACAAAAAGCAGAACAAGAATCGTGATCTGGTCGAAGACGTGAAACGCATTCAGCGAGCCGGGCTACAGGTGCAGGGAGGCTTCATTGTAGGGTTCGACAGTGACACCCATTCCATCTTCCAACGGCAAATTGACTTTATCCAGAAAAGCGGGATCGTGACGGCGATGGTCGGCCTGCTTCAGGCCCCTCCCGGCACAAAACTTTATGAACGCCTGAGAAAAGAGGGCCGCCTTCTCGATCACATGTCCGGCGATAATGTG
Source organism: Deltaproteobacteria bacterium (assembly GCA_030665585.1). Classification (GTDB taxonomy): domain Bacteria; phylum Desulfobacterota; class Desulfobacteria; order Desulfobacterales. The sequence continues at coordinate 1,759 of DAOUZN010000017.1, forward strand.
GATGGCACAACGAACATCATCCCTAGCATGGACATTGATGTGTTGCACGAGGGGTACAGGAACATAATGCGCCACATTTATTCTCATAAGCCCTACTACAAGCGCATTAAGACCTTCCTGCGAGAGTATAAGGCGCCAAAAATTGAAATCCCGCTGGACTTTCAGCGCTTCTTGGCGGTCTTTCGTTCCAACATCCGCTTGGGTATTTTGGGCAAGGAACGATTTCAGTATTGGAGGCTCTTGTTGTGGACACTCTTTCGCCGCCCTGAGTTGTTCTCGCTGGCCGTTACAATGGCGATCCACGGCCATCATTTCCGAAAAATCTGCGAACTACACATCCTATGACCACTGGACCGTTTAGGCTCAATAGCCCCATGGCGAACTGGTAGTTTAGGGTAACGGCGGAAACAAAAAAGGGGGGCATGACGCCCCCCACAAGTCGTTTAGAGGTATTAGATGTGGTTCTGTCTGATTATTCCACGAGAAATTTCTTGATCTCGTTGGTTTTGGGATCGATGAGGTGAATCGCACAGGCCAGACAGGGGTCAAAAGAACGCACAATGCGTACCACGTTAATAGGGTTTTCCGGGTCAGGCACCGGTGCCCCGATGAGCGATTCCTCGTACTGGCCCCGGTACTGCCTCTCGCACCTAGGCGATGCGTTCCACGTGGAAGGGACCACGGCCTGATAATTGGCGATCTTGTTATCCTTGATCTTGATCCAGTGACCCAGGGCACCCCGGGGCGCCTCAAAAAAGCCTGCGCCCTCGCCGGTTTCAGGAGGCTCATAATGGGCCGTGTCATGGATCTTGAACCCGGGCCTGGTCATTTCCGCTAGCAACTCATCGCACCACTTGTAGCAGGCATCCACCACCAGCCTGGTCTCTATGGCGCGGGCGGCATGACGTGCCACCACCCCTGGTTTTGCACCCTTTTTCAGCAGGCCAATCACATCGGGGTTCTTGGCTAGAAGCATCCGGGCAAGGGGTCCCACTTCCATGGGCCTGCCGTCATAGCGAGGCGCCTTAATAAACGAATAGGCCTCTTTTCTGTCCAGGTCAAAGACCTGTTGCCCTTTATCAGGATGTCGGGGCCGATCCTGCTCGTACCACGCGTACTTGACCGATTCGGTAATCTTGCGGGGATCAAATGGGGCCACCTCCATCTTGGCCGGGTCCATGTCCATCATGACCCCGGCCGGGAAGACCAGGTCTTCGCCCGCCTTATCCAGCTCAAGGCCACCATAAGACAGGTAATTGTAATGGCCACCGCCCAGACCTGCCCTGGCCAGAGGGAACAGGGGACCCGTGCCAAAGGCAAGGACGTCCGGGATATAGACTTCATTGACGAACCTGGCCTGCTCATCCAGCATGGTGCGGAACTTGGCCACCATGTTGACGTCAGGATACTGTGTACAGCCTCCCACCACGATGCTCTGATAATGGGGTTGTCGGCCGCCGAAGATCGCACCCATGTTTCTGGCCTTGGCTTGCATGGCCAGGGCGTCGATGTAGTGTTTAACGGCTGAAAGAACCATGTCCGGATCCCGCACACAGAACTCGTCCGGTTTGTAGCGGGGTGTCAGCGGGAAGGTATCCTTTGCCTTGACCAGACCGACCACCTTCTCTTTTACGGCATTCAGCGCCTTGTCCTTGCCCTTGTAGGCGGCCACAGCCATGATATCAATGTAGTCAAGGGCACTGAGGTGGTAAAAATGGAGAATATGGTCATAGATATATTGTGCCCCCATGGCCAGGTTCCTCAACAGGGTCCCGCCCCAGGGAACCTCCGCCCCAAAGGCTACATCCAGGGCCCGTACACTGGCCATCTGATGAACGCTGTAACACACACCACAAAATCGGCTCGTCACAAAGGGGGCATCTCTTGGATCTCTTCCTTCAAGAAGGGCCTCAAACCCCCGGGCCATGGTGCCGCTGCTCCACGCGTCTTTAACCTGACCGTTTTCCACCTCGACCGTTATGCCGAGGTGTCCTTCAATTCTGGTAACCGGATCAACCGTGATTTTCTTTCCCATCTGTTACCACCTTTCATGCGTCTTCTTTCAACCGGGGAATCAAACCGGCCTTCTTTCGGGCCATCATGTTTTTTGACCGCTCGCTTTCAGCCGTGTACAGAGGGGACATCCCGTCATAAAACTCCGGCTCTGCACACCCCATGCAACCGGCGCCGCAGTCGATGCAAAAGCTCTGCCCGTCGTTCCAACGGCGAACAGGACAGTCCGCATAGGTGTCCGGCCCCTTGCAGCCCTTCTCATACAGGCACCAATTCTTCTGGGCAGGATCATTCCAATCGGTCAAGAACATCTCATTGTCAAAATAGTATCGCCGCCTGCAGTTCTCGTGAATCAGTTCACCAAAATACATTTTTGGGCGGCCAATCTTGTCCATGGGTGGCGCCTTACCTGTGGCCAACACATAGAGGATGGTGCCTATGAGGTGATCACAGTGTACGGGACACGTGGGAAGGTTGATGACGGTTTTGTCTTTGATCATCTTGTTGGCCCCCACAGCGCGCGTTGGACCGGCTGCCGGAATGCCACCGTATGCCGCACAGGCGCCCACGGCAATAATGGCGCCGGCATTTTGGCTGGCCTCTTCGACCATTTCCCTGAAGGGCCGTCCGCCGATCATACAAAAACGGTCATCCGCAGTAGGAATGGCGCCCTCTACACACAGGACATAGCCCCCTTGCTTGACCGTCTCTGCATAGGTCGCTTCCGCCACGTGCCCCGCGCCTGCCATGAGGGCTTCATGGTATCGCAAGGATAACTTGTCTAGGATCAGAGAAGATAGCGGCGGATTCAGGGCACCGGCCAGCGAGATGGTGCACCCTGCACAGTCCTGGCCCGAAAGCCAGAGGACCGGCGGCTTTGAGGGAGCAGCAGCCATGGCCTCTGTGACCTTGGAAATGAGCTCCACCTCCGAAAGCCCGAGCACTGCGGCTGTCCCTGCACAGAATTTCATGAAGTCCCGGCGAGATATCTCTCCAAGCAGTTTCTTCACTTTCAAACCCCCTCTCGTAGGATCATGGTCCATGATATGATCGGCAACCGTTCTTGTGTCACCACGTTCTAGGAAAATCCATGCATCGGCCATGCATAAACAAACCTGGGCATTCAAATAGCACGCTCATCCACGGCCGTATCCAAACCTGGATGCTTGACTGACATGTGTGTCATGTCAGAGCAAAGATAGTGCCAGAACCGGTGTATCCGATAACTAGCTGTTATTTATAAGGCAGTTGTGAGACTTCCGGTCGACATGTCAAAAAGGTGACAGGTCTGTGACAAGGTATTTGATTCCAGGGGGATGGTTGCCCGAGAAAGCCCGGGCCAGTTTCCATCATCAAGGCAGGCCAGAAGAGGCCACATGCCCCCTTATTTCTTATGGCAGGGCGACGTTGTATTCTTTGGCCGCACTCGATGAAAAGAGGACGGCGTTGTAGATCTGGTCAAAGGGGAAAGAATCATTGGCTATGACATAGTGAGGCGGGGCAGGATCAAAGGCCATGCCAAAACGCTCGGCCTTTTCGAACAGAGGCGTGCCTGGCAGGACATGAAGGATACTGATGACGATCCGGGCAGGCCCTAAACCCATCGTATAGGCTACAGAAAAAACACAACGAAAGAAGTTATCCCCCGGCAGGCCAATAATGAGATCGCACCATACATCGATCCCGGCCTCTTGCATCAAGCGGACGCCACGGGAAAACTTCTCCGCATCAAAATAACGCCCTATGCGCTTCTGTGTTTCTGCGATGGCCGTCTGGGGGCCTGTCTCAACGCTCTGGACACCCGCCTGGATCAGATAACGGACCGTTTCCTCATCCACCTGTTCCGTGAAGACCTCAATCGTTCTTAGTCCGGTGTTGTATCGGTTGGCCTTTTGAAGCAGACTCGCCAGCTTTCCCAAGTGTTTGGGATTCAAGTTGAAGACCGAATCAACAAAATGGAAGCTCCGGATGCTAGGATCCCCCATGACAAGCGCCACCTCCGCCTTTACACGCTCGTAAGAAAAAAAACGCAGCATCTTGTGGCGCCCGGCCTCATAACAAAAACCGCACCGAAAGGGACATCCCCGGAAACTTTGCAAATAGGTCACCCCGTCTCGAGGCGTCAATACCCCGGTCAGATAGGGAGATGGAATCTTGTCCAAGTCTTTAATGGGCGTTCGGTCTGTGTTTCTCACCACCTCCTGGTCCCTGCGGAACGAGATACCGGCGATATCTTCGAGTCGACCCTTTCCTGCAAAGAAGTATCGGATGAGGTCCAGAAAGACCGTTTCTCCTTCATCATGAACCACCACATCCAGGGCCGGGTGTTCTTCAAGGTACTCATCAGCCATTGGGCCCACCTCCGGCCCGCCGGCAATCAGGGGAACCCGGGGCATGATCTGCTTCACCGATCGGGCCAGCTCCAAGATCGTTCCCATGCTCCAGACGTAACACGAAAAACCGATCAGGTGCGGCTTGAACTCCGTCATGTAATAAAGGGCTTGGCGAACGTTGCCTTCCTCATTGCTAAAACCCAAAATCTCGATTTCGGTCTGCCGGGCAACAGTCGGGGCATTGAGGGCAAAGGCCTTGATGTAGCCCAGGGCCAGAGAATCATGGCCGGCCACATTGAAGGAAACAAGAAGGATTCGGCGTCTATGGTTCGGCATGGAGAGATCTCATTGTAAGCAAGCGCCTGACGTCTTCCACGTAAGGCGATGAGGAAACCGCACGGAATTCTCGTAAGCCTCCTTGAGCGATAACATCCTCGGGGGGCCCGTTGCACAGGTCGATGTAGGTGCAACCACGGCACCCTTTCGGCTTCTGAGTCTCGGAAAGGACAGGCCGGAGCAACTCAGCCACGTGCATTTCAGAGCCTTTCATGAGGCACGGCGGGAATCCCTCACACACGGACCAGATCCGATTCAGTGCAGCCACCCTCATGGCATTTTCAACCGCCCGGGCCGCCTTTGTCGTGGGCAAATCACTCGCAGTCCGGGCCAGAATAATGCGATCTACACCAAGGGATGCAAGCAAGGCAATCGTGGGGACCAGATCTTCAAGATTTGCCCGGGTCACCCCCACTCGGGCGGCCACGTAAATGGCACCCTCATACTCTGCGGAGTTCGACAGGGTGCTAAGATTCTGGAGCCCCTGGACGGTTTGATCAAAACTTCCATGATCGCCCGTGATGGCTTCGTGCGTCTCCGGCCTTGAACCGTGGATTCTGACCTCAAAAAGGCGGCAGCCTTCATCTATCAACTCCGTTAGCAGATCCCAGTCGGCCAGCCGCCGGCCCATGGTCACGAGTTTGATCCGCTTGGCCCCTCGGCCACGGGCGCTGGAAATGAGGGAAAGCAGGTCCTTGTGCAGGGTTGACTCACCCCCACACAACTCTAGATTCTCAGGATCAGCCAGGGCATTGACTTGATGGATGAGCTCGGTCAAAGTACAAGTTTTTTGCTCGTTCTTGACCGAACACATGGCGCAATCGTTGTTGCCTTCTGGCCCGAGACACAGCTTCTGATAGGCAATCATATCAGGACAATGGCATACAAGATGTGGGATTGCAAGTTTTCGGGGAAGGGAAAGTCGACGTGCGAAGCCCCTAATTCTGGCCCTCAGTCTTTTCTTGGCAGGGACGCTCCGCCTCCTTTAAGACCAATTCAATAATCTTGGGAATCTTTTCCTGCACCTCAGGGGATAACTCCATGCCCATTTCCAGAGACCTTGGTTCCACGCCAATCACCGTGGTCTCAGGAGTCTGACCAACAAGCCCTGAAAGATGCACGACTTCCAGTATCCCTATCTGGTGAACCGACGTCTTGTAAGTATCAGGAGATGAGGGTGCATCCTTGATATCAAATCGGTAGATGGAACCAGGAGGACTTCCGCCCTTCACCGCATCAACCACAATGAGGCGATCCGCCTCTGTGACAACATTCATGAGGCGGAAACCGTCCGTTCCCCCTTCAATGACTTCCACACCGGCAGGCAGATCCATCTCCATAAGCTTGTTGGCCACATGGACCCCAACGCCTTCGTCAGACAGCAGCAAGTTGCCCACTCCCAAGATCACAACATGCTTGGGGGGGGCATCACTGCCCCCCCCAACACCTTTGGACGTATGAGATCGGTTCACCTTGATCCTCGCACAAGGACGTTTTGATCTCGCTAACGCTCGGATTGTTTTTCAAGCCAGCCCGGCAGAAAAGCCCGGGCCAAGAACAGGAGGCGCAATAGAGACTAGGCCCGGCTGGCCATCCCAGTATCTCTGTTATAGCAGGTGAGACAGCATCGCATGCAGCGGTTGGCCTCTCTAAGGGCATCTTCCTCTGTGATCGTCAAATCCACCTCGGCATAGGTGTGCTGCCTTTCGTAAGATCCTGGTTCAAGCTCAGGTTGCCCGATGCGTCCTTTTTTCTCGATACCCTCGATGCTGTCGAAGATCGTACCCGAGATGTGACCTTTCATACGCCTTGAATCCACTCGGAGCCGGATTTCAGACATGGCCATGTCTTCGCCCATCAGGTATTTATGAATGCCTCTGGCGGCTCGTCTCGCGCCCCCGATCGCGGCAACCAAGAGACCGGGGGGGCCGGCAGAGTCGCCGCTGGAAAATACATAAGGGACGGCTGTCTGGTGGGTATCGGGATTGACCACAATAGAACCTTTAAAAGTTTCAAGCCTTGATACGGCAGTCCCTTCTTGTTCTGCAAAGGCGGAATCCGTGGCCTGACCAATGGCTAAGACAAAAGTATCAATGGGCAGCACGGTTTCAGAGCCCTTGATGGCTACAGGCTTGCGTCGGCCGCTGGCATCCGGTTCTCCCAGTTCGTTTTTCAGGTATTCGATACCCGTGAGATTACCCTCGTCGTCGGTGATGAACTTGGTCGGGGTACACAGAGGAATGAACTCAATCCCCTCGTGCTGACAGGCCTCTATCTCCACCTTGTTGGCGGGCATGTCTTTGACTTCACGCCGATAGAGGCAATAGACGTTTTCAGCCCCCCTGCGAATACTGGACCTCAAGCAATCCATAGCCACATTGCCGCCACCAATGACCGCAACGTTCTTACCCATCGGATACGGATCTCCCACACCAGGCTCCGTCTGTGCTCTAAGATAGATGGTTGCCGGCACCACTCCCTTGACCTTGTCTTCATCAGGGATGCGGGCCGAAGCATGCTTCCAGGCCCCAATAGAAAAGAGCACGGCGTCAAATCCGCCGCCTACGAGGGATTCCAGGTCGAAATCCACACCAAATTTCACCCCGGTTTTGACCTCGATACCCCCCAGATCAAGGATCCGTTTGATGTCCCTGTCAAGGCTTGCCTTGGGAAGCCGGTATTCCGGAATACCGTAGCGGATCATACCCGCCAGCTTGGGCATCCATTCAAAGATCTTTACTTGGTGCCCCAGACGTCTCAAGAAGTAGGCGGCCGCAAGACCGCTGGGCCCTCCGCCTACAATGGCCACGCTGTATCCGGTGTCAGGGGCCACAGGGATCTTGATCTGGGCGTTTTCATCAAAAACCCAGTCTGAGCAGAACCGTTTCAATTGATTGATGGAAATTGGGTCATCACCCAGGGCCCTTCGACACGCATCTTCACAGGGATGGGGACACACGCGACCGATGGAAAGGGGCATGGGGTTGCGCTCCATGATGGTCAGATACGCCTTATCGTATTCCTTGTTCCTGATATGATGGATATACTTGGGGATATCGATTTCGGCCGGGCAGGTTTGCCGGCATGGGGCCAGTCGATCGGTCACCAGGTTCATATGGAGAATCCGGTCAGACGGCTTGCGCACCTGCATGATCCCCTTGGGGCAGGCCTTTTCACAGGCCCCGCAACCCGTACACTTTTCTACATCAACCACCGGAACCCCTTCCGGGCCCATCTTCAACGCATCAAACTGGCAGGCCCTGACGCAACTCCCAAAACCGAGGCAGCCCACGCCGCATTCCTTGGCTCCAGTATAGAGCAGGTAGGCCGCCCTACAATCATTAACCCCCATATAAGTGAATTTCTCAGGGGCCCGAAATCCGCCGGTGCAGGTGTTTTGCGACGTGAGTGGCTCGGCCGCACCAGCTTCCAGGCCCAACACCGCCGCCGCCATTTCCGCAGAGGTGGCTCCCCCCACAATGCAGGCACTTGGCGGTGCCTCCCCGGCCACCATGGCCGCGGCACAGGCACCACATCCCGTATACCCGCACCCACCGCAGTTGGCACCAGCCAGACAATCTGTCACCAAGGCAATACGCGGATCCTCCCACACATAAAATACCTTGGAGGCAATCCCCAGCAGAGTTCCGGCGACACCTCCTAAACCCATCATGAGAAGTAAGGCTTCCAGCATTTTCTTACCTCCGTCTAAATCATTCCCTTAAAACCGAGAAAAGAAAGAGACATAAATCCAGCCGTAACCAGAGCAATGGAAACATCCTGCAACGGTCCGGGTACCCTTCCTATGATAATGCGTTCACGCAGGCCTGCAAACAGGATCAGGGCGAGGCCAAAGCCGGCCGGGTAAGCTATAGAGGAAACAAGCATCTCCAAGAAGTTGTACTCTTCCTTGATATTGATCAGACACACACCCATGACGGCACAGTTGGTCGTAATCAAGGGGAGAAAGATACCCAGGCCCGCATAAAGGGCCGGGATGTTCTTCTTTAGGAAGATCTCCACAAACTGAACCAGCGCAGCAATCACCACGATGAATACGATAGTCCTGATATATTCAAGGCCCAATGGCTTTAAGAAAACCGCCTCGAAAATCCAGGTCACAATACCTGCCAAGGCAAGGACAAAGACCACGGCCATGGCCATGCCCACCGCGGTGTCCATCTTCTTGGAGGTGCCAAGAAAGGGGCAATTACCCAGGTACTGTATGAGCAAGATATTGTTGACCAGAATAGCGCTTATGGCAAGTAAGATGAAATCTCCCATGGGAATTCTCCTTTTATCCTTTTACTATTTCCCAACCAGGTTCATGATAGCAAGGACCAGACCCAGGCAAACAAAGGCACCAGGGGCCTCAACCATGAAGGTAAAGGGCTGAAAGGACGGCCCGAATACTTGAATGACAGTATCTGAAAACGGAACCGAGAGGGTGCCGGCACCAAAGACTTCACGAAGACTGGCCAAGACAGCCAGCGCTATGGTAAACCCCACACCTATGCCGAGCCCGTCCGCTGTCGAAGCTACCACGCCATTCTTGGAGGCAAAGGCCTCGGCCCGCCCAAGGATAATACAGTTCACCACGATCAAAGGGATAAAGATACCGAGTTGGAGAAAAAGCGGATAGGTAAAAGCCTGCATCACAAGTTCCACTACCACCACAAACGTGGCAATGATGATGATAAAACACGGCACCCTCACCTGGCTGGGTATAATGTTACGCAGCGCAGAGACCAGGATATTCGAACACACAAGGACAAAGGTGGCTGCGACACCCATCCCAACGCCATTGGCTACCGTCTTTGTGACAGCCAACACCGGACAAAGCCCGAGGACAAGCCTGAAAGGCGGGATCTCTTCCCACAACCCCTTGGTAAATTCTTGGACAATTGTCTTGGCCATTATTCTTCTCCCTATTTAGCGAATGCCTTGGCTTGCTCTATGATTTGCGGCTTCAGCTTCTTGTAAAATCCCGCACTATCCGTAACACCTGCACACACACCCCTGGATGTGACCGTGGCTCCCGATACCGCGTCAACCTGCCCACCGTCCGGCTTAACCTTAAACGGCTTATTGATGGACATGCCCTTAAACTGCGCCCCGAAGGACGGGTCGTCTTTCGCCCTGGAGCCCAGGCCCGGGGTTTCAGAGTGGGTGGTGACGCCAATACCCAGCAATTGATCCGTCTCAATGTTGACACCCACCATGATGCCAACATCTCCCCCAAAACCTTTGCCAAAGGTCTCATAGGCAACAGCATTGGCCTTGCCATCGAACACCCCGACATAAAAGCTTTGCTCTATCTCGCCATCTTGGATCTTGAAGCGATCAACGATCGGATCATTGCTACATCCTTGCAAGATCATTTTGATGGCAGGGCCTTTTACAAACTTGAGCTGCTGGTATTCGATTTTTGCCGCAGTCCCCGATTTTACGCCTGCCAGCACGACACCGGAAACGGCAGACATAACACCAAGAACCACGATCATCCTTATGATATCACGCATTTTCTACCACCTTTCCAATCGCCTTAGGTCTAATCTTGTCGAGAAGGGGATTAGCAAGATTCATAAGCAGGATGGAAAAAGGCACACCATCCACATAGGCGCCGATATTTCTGATGAGCACGGTCATCAGCCCGGCCAAGGCCCCAAAAAGGAGCATGGGGATAAAATTAGCCGGAGATGAAGAGTCCTCAGGTACCACGAAGAACGCTGCAATCAAGGTATACCCGGTAAACAGATGGAAGAGCGGGCCGGCATATTTGGCTGAGTCGGAGAGGTTGAACAGGAGTGCGGTAATGAACACTCCGGCCAAAAAGGAGAGAGAGATCTCCCATCGTACATATCCTCTTAACATAAGGTACACGCCGCCTACGATGAGTCCCAGGCCGAAGGTCGATCCGATGGCCCCTGCCTGTCTGCCCATGAAAAGATCGCCCAGGCTAAACTTCTCAATGGCGGCGGGGCCAAAGGCCTTTAGATCGGCCAGGGGATAAGTCATGACGAAACCCAGGTCATAATGGCGAAGGGCCTCGTTAAAATCAAAGATTCCCCTGAACGAGATGACGAGCATGGCCAGGGCGAGTAAGGGAGGATTAAGGGGATTAAACCCAATCCCACCGAATATCTGTTTTCCAACGACAATAGCGATGAACGTCCCCAGGAGAACGACCCACCAAGGGGCAGTAGCCGGCATGAGCATGCCGAGCATGAGCCCAGTGACCGCAGCGCTGCCATCGCCAATGGAAATGGATTTACCCAAGACCAAATTCCAAACGAGTTCCGAGATCATGGCACAGGCCATGGCAAAGGCAATCACCCCGAGAGCTGGTGCACCGTACTGGCTAATGCCCATCAACACGGCCGGAAGGGCGGCAAGCATGATATGGTAATTCTTTGTCGATATCTTGCCCCCGTCGTGCCAAAATGGCGCATGGGCAACAACGAGTTTCTTTGCCGGCGCCTTGCCCGCCTCTTTTGCTGGTTTCCACGGAAATAGATCGTGGGGAACGACGGGTTTCTTTTCATTACTCATTGGCTGCCTCCGCAGTTTCGATCAGGCTCAGTTCATATTTTCCAAGCTTGATGTATTGGAAGATGGGAATTCTTGACACACACACGTAGCTACACAACCCACATTCAACACAGCAATCTAAATCATACATGGCCGCGGCATCTTCGTAAAGACGGGCCTCTAAGAACCTGACAAGCATGTTGACCGGAATCCTGACCGGGCAGATCCTGACACATTCCCCGCAGTTGATGCAGGGATAATCCGTGGTCTGGGCGCTGTCTGCATCGTCCTGCACCACAATGCCGTCTGTACCGGGCTCCACCGGCAGGTCCTCGGAATAGCTAGCGGCTCCCCGCATGGGGCCTCCCAAGATGAGCCGATCCCGATCGTTGACTGCCACATTGCAGGCTTTAAGCACATCTCCCAACGGCGTCCCGATTCGGGCCCTTACATTTCTTGTGCTGCCGTCTTTTGCCACGACCGTGAGGACTTTGGTTACGGGCGGTTGCCCGGCATTAAAGGCAGCCCCTATGGCCGCCACGGCTTCAGCACTTACAAAGACAGCTCCGGCATCGGCTAGCGTATCATCGGCGGAAACGACCTGACCAACCACGTCTTTCATAATCATGTGAGGAAGGCCCTCTGGGTAAGTGTCACGCACCGTCTTCACTTCCGCACCCGTGGTACTGGCCTGTTGAACGAGGTTTTCAGGCACTGCCATGAGGACGCGATCCACCCCGGTGATCTTCTTCAGGGCTTCGACACCGCTTTTGACGTCAGAGGCCTCATTTTGCACCACATATTGATTGGCCGTCAGGAGTAAGTCTTGATCCATCCCATTAACGACGATGGTCCGTATGGTCTTTTCAGGATCAGCGAAGGCTTTGAAAGAAGGGTTCCCAGGAGCGTATTCGAGAAACTTCAAGGCCGTGTCCAGGGTGGGTCCCTTGCTGAACCCGGCATCCCACTCGTCCTGGCCACCGGTCTGGATCGTGATGGCCGTGAATTTCCGGCCATAGGAATCCACATAAGGGGCCATGGCTGATATGCTTCCGGTGACCGAGGAAATCACATATTCAGAACTATCCGGTGATGAAGCCAGTCTCTGACCTGTCTTCACCGCCTCGCCCACCTTGAAGGCCGTTACCCCCGCTCCGTTTTGTGCTCCCCTCAACAGCAAGGTGACCGTGTTTGGTACGGGAAGATCTTGGACCGGATCTGGGGCCAAGTTATACTGGAGTTTCGGCGCTACTAAACCTAAGAATGATCTTTTTATCATAGCTCGATCCTTTGTTTTAAGTTTAAGATCCCATTAATGCCCACTACATGACATGGCATGCCCTGCACTCCACTGGACCGGCACCGCCGTCTTCATGGCAACCCTTACAATTGGTGTGAAGGGCATCCGACCTTTTTGGCTCGCTGTCTGGGCCATGGCAATCTTCACCACTACATGAGCTGGAATCTTCCTGTTCTTCGTGATGGCACTCATCGCACGCAACGCCATACCCTTCGTCGGCTGCGTGGGTTTTGTGATCAAGCAGAACTTTCCCTGCTGTGGTCTTAAACAGGAGCCTTACAGGTTCTTCAGGGGTTTTTTGAGGGAAAGCGGCGTAGCAGACGACGCCTACGACGAGCAAGATAGCCGCCAGGGCAAATGCAAACGATTGTTCTCCCTTTGTTGTCATTTTATTTCTCGTTCCTTTCGCAGGGGCAGGCAGAGCCTGGACTGTTGAAAAACTACATGAGCGTTAGGTTCGCCGGTATGAAAAGGTGGGATATGAGGGAAAATCTCAGAATGTGCAGCTCCAGCGCGAGACAACATCACAGCCCTCACTCTCATGGGATAGAAAAGTTGACGTGGCAGCCCAGAATTAGGGAAAAGATTCGGTGGCCTTATATGACAATAGGGTAACAATGTCAAGAAGAAACTTGCTCAAAAACCCCTTGACAAATTCAGCCAAAAAAGATATGGAGTAACATCTCACCATTGGTACTTGTGATATTTGCAGCCAAGCGACAAAGTCTTTTATCCGCAAATGCCTCACAATTTATCTTCCCCCGGTCTCGATTTCCACTTCCAACTTTCATAGTAATTGCTAGAATGCAAGAAGCATCGGCGGGAAGTCTTTGCCTAAGGGACACCAATACGTCCTCGGTTAGGACCAGTCGATGTCCTGAAAAGGAATTGATGCGAGTTGTCACCCTAGAGCCGGTAATATCCATCGGGGAAAGGATGTCCACGTCCATGACCAAATAACCAGCGCCGTAAGCTTTGAGCATTTCAAGCGAAGGCCTTGCCCCTGGAGTCCGAGAGAGGGAGCTGACCACTTTAGGAAGGTCCTTATTTTTTGGAGATGATTCTAGCCTGATTCGGCTCATTCTGAGTTAGATTTTCAGGGCTACTTTAGTAGCACTCCTCAGGGCTGCTCCGATATGCCCAGGAGCCGCTGCGTCACCCACAGCAATGACTTCCACCGTTTCGCCGTCTAGGGCCTTCAACAGGGCATCCTCTGGCAGCGGATCTATGGCAATGATTACCCTGTCTGCCAACAGCGTCAGATCCTCCCCATCTTTTCCCAAGAAATGGACCTTGTTTTCTTCAATGGACGTGATACGGGTCTGTGTTAGAAGGTTCACCTTCTTTTCGGAAAGACGGGAAAGCAGCCGCTCTCTCGAAATCTTGTTCATCCTGGGAAGCACTTGCGGCAAGATCTCGACCACGGTGACTTCACGCCCAGGACGTGCAAGCCAGTCAGCCGTCTCGCATCCTGTGTCACCACCGCCGATAATGATGATCTTCTCACCGTTTGTGCCACCATCCCTGTAAATTTGTCTCACGTCGCTGACAATCTCAGAATCGATCCCTGGGAGGGAAATTCGACCAGATCGAGAACCGGTAGCTAAGATGACTACATCTGGCGCAGCAGCGAGAATCTCTGTGAGATCGGCTTCACACCCTAAACGCACCTTCAGACTACTCTTCTCAACGCAATGCCGCAGATACCGGAGCACCTCAGACATCTCCTCTTTAAAAGGAGCCAAACTTGCCAGTCTCAGCTGCCCTCCAAGGGCAGCTGATTTCTCCCATAGTTCTACGCCGTGCCCCCTCTGGCTGGCTATGATGGCTGCCTGCATCCCGCTGGGCCCCCCGCCCACAACCAGGACCTTCTTCCGCTTGGTGGCAGGTGACACCTCCCAGACATGTTCATGGCCGGCAAAAGGATTCACTGTGCAGCATCGTCCCACACCAGGGACACCCTTTTCTGCACAGTCTTCCAGACAATAAACGCAACCCCTAATCTCCTCTACCATGCCGGATTCGGCTTTCCTGGGAAAATCGGGGTCGGCGACTAAGGCTCTGGCCATGGCCACAAAGTCGGCCTTGCGCTGGCCAATGATGTCATCAGCCAATTTGGGACTGTTTATCTTGCCGATCGCCACGATGGGTATGTTCACAGAATCTTTCACTTGCCGAGCCAGATCAACAAGCGTTCCGGGAGGATGCTCGTGGGAAGGGATGGTCATGAACTTGGTGGACTTGTTCCCCCCATTGGCCACAATGGCGTCAGCACCAGCCGCCTCCACCAGTCTCGCGATCTTCTTGCCCTCCTCAACACCCAGGCCGTTGGGAACAAACTCGTGGCAAACGAGTTTCACCATGACAGGAAACTCCCGGCCGGCCAGGTCCTTTACTCTTCGAACCAACCGGATCAAGAATCGTGTGCGATTTTCTGTAGATCCGGCCAACTCGTCCTTTCGTTTGTTAAGGAGGGGGGAAAGAAGCTGGGCGATCAGATCGCCATAGCTTGCTTGGATGTCTACGCCATCATAACCGATCTCCTTGGCCTTATTTGCCCCGCTGGCCATGATCTCTATGATTTCATCGGCCTCATCAACAGACATGGTCTGAGCTAGGGACACAGCCCAGAGGTCTCCCTTCTTCTTGGCTCCAGGGGTCTCCTCCCTAACCATCCTCTCCTTCGGATAATTAAGGTGCATGAAGGCCTTGGCGCCTTGGCTTTGAATGACATGAAGAAGCTCCCTTATGCCTGTGGCGTATTCCTCCTCATCAAACCGGAGCTCTTGGGAGCCCTTATATGCCCGGGGATAATCGAGGCAGGGGCAATCTAAAACGATCAAGGCAGCCCCACCCTTTGCCCTTGCCCTGTAAAAGGCGAGCATCTTCGGGTTTACTTTACTCCCTGTGGCGTATTTGGTCGGAAAGAGGGGCATGATGATCCTGTTTCTGAGATTACACTTGCCGATTTTGCCTGACGAAAATAGATGAGAATAGTCCATTTCTTCCTCCCTTCGTGATCTCTCGTCTTTCGTCGCTAGCGTTCATCCCAACGTTTTTTTCGTAAAGCGTCCTTTTGTAGCTTATAGTCCATTGCCCATGGGACTGCCAGTCACATATCAGGTCTCCTGTTGTCAGGGCCGCTTGGCCGTGGTAATAGATTGGGTGGCATATGAGCCGAGGAATGAACGGTTCTATGCCTTCCACGGGCAAGAACCCACAAGACCCTTTGGGGATTTGACACCATGAATTTGTCTGTTATGGGCTAGAAATATTGGATGTGTCGTAGAGGCTCAATGAACCAAGAGAGCGTATATTTCGCGAAACGACAGCCTAAACCTAAAGCGTTAGAGTGTGCAGACCGTTCCAGGCGTCTTTGCCTTGCTTGCGGACAGGATCCTATTCCAAAGGGCAGCCGCAGATATTGCAGCCACAAATGTAAGAAACGGCTTGATTTCGCACTGTATATCGGTACAGGGTTGGTGCAAGCCCTTCGAGCACGTTATGCGGCATTCTCATATACGCAAGATTGCCTCATCCTAGACATACTCCCCATAGGCTCGAACGTCATATCCAGGTTTGTGTGGAAGAGGAGCCAGCACAAGAAGGTGGCCGATGACCTGTTGGACATGATTGAGCAGGCAGGCAGTGAGTGGTACGCGTGGGAGGGAGAGACCCGCTCGAGGTGGTGGGCATCTCAGCGCTTGTTGGACAAGGCGTCACGAAGGGACCTCCCGGTCAGTACCGTCGTGCCTGTTGCAAAGAAAACGCCTCAGCTGAACCATAAGGAGAAAAACGCGTTAAGACGGCTTGAGCTCACAAGAGACCAAATTCTGTCCAAAGACGGGATACAATGCCTCAAATCGGCTTACAGAAGGAAGGCAAAGCTCTATCATCCTGACAAGGGGGATACGACCAACAAGTTCATCCAGATCAACGAGGCCCATGCAGAACTTCTCAACTGGACCCAAAGGCCCAGGTTCTCTTCTAAAACCGCCCTCCCGAATAGCTGGTGTTATGATGCCTCCAAGAAGAGGTGGGCGCCACCCGCATAACAAGAATGTGTCAATCGCTCCCCTTTGCGTCAAGGAGCGCCTTCAGTCGATCCCCTTCAATAGTCTCATCCTCTAGGACAAGGGCTGCCCCCTCATCCAGAACCTTGCGATGCTTCGTGAGGATCTCCTTGGCGACCAGATATTGGGCATCCAAAATCGCCTTGACCTCATGATCAATCACCTCGGCTGTTTCCTCGCTGTAATCCTTTGCCAGGGGCAAACCCATATCCGGGAACGGTTTCTGCCGCTCTTTCTGAAAATAGATATGGCCCAGCTTGTCGCTCATGCCGTATTCCTTGACCATGCTTCGCGCAATGTCCGTGGCCCTGGCAAGGTCGTTGTGTGCGCCGGTAGAAATATCCTGAAACTGGATCTCTTCGGCTGCTTGTCCTCCCAGTGCCACCGCAATCTTGTTTAAGAGCTCACTCTTACCCATCAGGAAGCGGTCTTCGGTGGGCACCTGAAGGGTATAGCCTAAGGCAGCAACCCCCCTAGGGATAATCGAAATCTTTCGAACCGGGTCCGTGCCTGGTAGAGAAAGGGCGACCAGCGCATGACCCACCTCGTGATAGGCGACAATCTGTCTTTCCTTTTCATTGATAAGGCGGTTTTTCTTCTCAAGACCCGCAACAATCCGCTCTACAGCCTCCTCAAACTCGGCCATCCCGACCGTATCCTTGTTATGGCGCACGGCCAAGAGGGCCGCCTCGTTGACCAAATTGGCCAGATCCGCCCCAACAAATCCTGGGGTCATCCCGGCGATGGTGTCAACGTCCACATCTTTGTCAATGGTCACCCCTTTTGAGTGGACCCTGAGGATATCGGCCCGTCCTTTCTTATCAGGCCGATCAACCAGGATGTGGCGGTCGAACCGACCAGCTCTCAGGAGGGCCGGATCCAGGATCTCGGGCCGGTTGGTGGCTGCCATGAGGATCACCCCGATGGTGGGGTCAAAGCCGTCCATTTCGACCAAGAGTTGATTCAATGTCTGTTCTCTTTCGTCATGTCCCCCTGTGATGCCCAGACCTCGAGCCTTGCCCAGGGCGTCCAGCTCGTCAACAAAGATGATACAAGGGGCTTTCTCCTTGGCCTGGGCAAAGAGATCACGCACCCGGGCCGCCCCCATGCCCACAAAGAGCTCCACAAATTCTGAGCCGCTCATGCTGAAGAAAGGAACACCGCTTTCTCCGGCAACCGCTCTGGCCAGGAGTGTCTTGCCTGTCCCTGGAGGGCCCACCAGCAAAATCCCTTTGGGGAGCTTGCCACCCAGCCGGGTGAACTTTTCGGGTGACTTGAGAAATTCGATCACCTCTACGAGTTCTTCCTCGGCCTCCTCCACGCCGGCTGCGTCCTTAAAGGTCACCCCCACCTCGTGCTCCATGTAGACCCTGGCCTTTTTTTTGCCCAGTGTCAGGAAGCTGCCTTGCTGAGCAGCAAAACGTCGCATCATGAAGTACCAGATCCCAAAGAAAAGAAAGAGGGGAAAGACCCATGCAGCAAGGTTTTTCAAGAAGTTGCTCTCGACCACGCCTTTGAAGCTCACATTGTACTTCTCCAGGAGCTCGGATAGTTCCGGATCCACACGCACGGTGGTAAAGGCCTTTTCCACCTCTTGGCCGTTCTCAGCCACCTTCAACTTACCCTGAATCCGATCCTGGGTAATGGCTACCTCCAGGACCCTTCCATCTTGTAAGGCTTTCACGAACTCACTGTAAGGTAACCGCTGTATGGCGAACATCTGAACAATGAGGTTATGGAGGATCAGGACGACCCAGACTGCAATTAATACGTACCAGACGGAGAACTTATGGTGTTTTTCCATAGGTCAAGCCTCCTCAATCCATGTGATCGAACAGGTCTAAGACCAGATCTGTGAAGGCATATCGCTGTCGTGCCTCATGAAAGACGTTATAGAGCCCTTGCCATGTAAGGGCCGTATCTATCTGCGGGATGATCTTTGGCTCGTCCCTGTGTCTGATCGTGAAGAGGCGACAACGGTTGTACCCCATGAGTTGATACAAGAGCTGGCCACTCTCATATTGGATGAGCAGGGTGGGCTTCTTTGGTCTTTCTGTTTCCTCAGTGACCAAGAAGAAAAAGGCGCGGCCCGGAACCTCAATCACCGCATCGATCATGGCCTTGGACATGCTGCGCAACCCGGCCAAGTTCTCCCGATGCCTTGCGGTTTTGGCAACAGCATCCAACATGGGCCGACGCCACATGGCAGGCGGGATAAGTTCCCCTGAACGCCTTCTGGGCCATTTCAAGGTCTTCGGAAGTCTGACGAGGCGGTTCACCTCTTCCTCTAATAGCATGGAGGACTGAAATGCGCCTAGGGAAGAGATCCGCTGTTGGAGATACGTGCCTAGGGGTCTGACAAAGAAGCGAATCTTTGCCTTTTCCACGACCTCATCCGGACAACCGCAACCCAAAAAATCCTGGACAAAGATTTTCCTGCCTTGCCCGTCACGATCGGCCGGATTCAGGAAGACCGTAGCAAGAATCTTTACCAATGTGTCCCTTGAACAAATCGCATTCATGTACAAGTTTGATAAGGTCATCTTCGCCATTTCCCATGAGGGTTGTTCCTAGAATCGAAATGCGGGTGATGTCCCGACAAGTCGGGATTTGAGGGCGTTAGCCCGAGTTTTAGTCCCGATACATCGGGAAACATCTTAAGTGCCCCCAAAGTGTTCACGGAAGGAGTAAAATCGACTTTTTTGCGAAACCATCAATCTTTCCTGATAGCCTCTAATTGCGCGAGATACTTTTTCTGATGAATCAGCCCTCTTTGATTACTGATGTCATACAATGAAAAATCTATGTGGGGCCTAATGTCGATGCCATATCGGTTGAGGGTTTCTTCATTTGCCCTATGAAGAACGAGAACAGAATAATAAGTGGTCAACATCCTAATCTTTGAGTTCCTCCGCAATAGATAGCTCCTGCCAGCCAGGGTGTTCAGAAAAAACCCGGCATACTCATATAAGACCTCTAAAGAAGGGGGCTCCGCTATCTGGTCTTTACAGCGATCACCCGAGGTGAGCCATGCGAAAAAGGTCGCTATAACGGATTCAATGACTTCGGATTCGTGTTGCATGACCTCGATAATCAGTTCAATATGCTCTCTACCCAGGACCCTGTAAAAGTGAGCCACGTTGCGTATCAAGCCGGAGAAGTCCTTCATTTCGCCTGTGACCAGCGGGGGGTTTGCTGAAAGCTCCTTAACGACTTGCTGAAACAGGTTCCAGGTTCCGCCTTCCAGTCCATGGGATAATATGTAGTCTTGCCTGTCCAGGTATGTAAAGAAGGCGGTCATTTGACGTTGCAACTCATCACAACTTATTGCTTGGACCTCTGGAGTCACCACGGTTGGCGATTCTCCAAAAACCTCACTGAGCTTCTCGTTGGGAACAAGCGCTCCTCGCTCCTGTGCCAACTCTTGTTCAAGCTCGGCGACCTTTTCCTCCAACTTGCCTATATTGTCCCACCATTCATTCCGCTCCCGCTCAAGGGCCGTATGAAGCCTTCTCTGCTGCTGCCTGTCAATCTGGCGATAGGCCACATAGCCTGCGAT
>DAOUZN010000080.1 GCA_030665585.1 Deltaproteobacteria bacterium
CAGATATTCTCCGGGACCTTGGCAAGACCTATTTCCAGGGGGGAGATTATCCAGAAGCCTTCAAGTGGCTGAGGGAAGCCCTCGCCTTAAATCCCAACGACCCGGAGGGACGCTTGCTTCTGGGGCGATCACAGATAGAGACCGGTGACTTGGAAGGGGCGCTGGAAACCTTGAAAGGCCTGGTGAAAAGCCATCCCGACTATCTTTCGGGGACCCGTTATTTTGGAGAGACGTATGGGAAGCTGGGCAACCTTGCAGAAGCTCATTACCACCTCGGGATGTATTATAAAGAAAAGGGAGAGCTCAAGAATGCCAGATTTCATCTGACCCGTGCCCTAAAATTGTTTGGCAAAGACCCGGTAAGACAGCAGGCAATCAAAGAGGCACTTAGTGAGTTGCGGGGGAACCGACAACCCGATCATAGTGAGAAAACCGCATGGTAAAAGAGCCTCGCCCTTGGGTGGCGGACCGAAGAACCGTGGCATAGCCAAAGGTCCTGGACAGTGGCACAATGGCATCTATAATCCGCGTTGCCCCTCTGGATTTGAGTTCTTGGATCTTACCGCCTCTGGCATTGATATCTCCGATGACATCTCCCAGGAAGTCTTCAGGCACCAGGACCTCCACGGCCACGATGGGTTCCAATAATCGGGGACTTCCTCTCTGGAGACCCTCCTTGCAGGCCATGGATGAAGCCACTTTGAAAGCGAGGTGGCTTGCGTCAGATTCTCTGTATGTAGCATCTATAAGGCCCACGGACACATCGACCACTGGATATCCAAGGACAACCCCACTTTCCATGGACTCCATCACGCCTTGTTCCACGGCTGAAACGAATTCTGCCGGCAATAGCTCCTCGGACAAGGCGTTGTTGAAACGATTTCCTGCGCCCCGTTTCCGAGGGGAGAGCTCAAGGACCACCTGAGCAAAATGGCTGACACCTGCAACGTCTTTTTCGAAGGTGGCGGCCGCTTCTGTCCTCCCCTCAATGGTTTCTTTGTAAACGACCTGGGGCTTCCCCACATTGACCTGGGTCCGAAACTCGCGCTTTAAGCGGCTTACCAGAATCTCCAGATGGAGCTCCCCCATGCCGGAGATAACGGTTTGGCCCGTGTCTTCATCGTACTTGACCCGAAAGGTCGGGTCTTCGGCCTCAAGTTTGGCAAGGGCTTGGCCGATTTTTTCCTGATCTCCGCGAGTCTTTGGCTCCACCGCCACGGAAATCACGGGTTCGTAAGACTCAATGGGTTCAAGTACAATGGGATTCGAGGGATCACACAGGGTGTCGCCGGTGCCGGAGGCCTTTAATCCGATAAGACCTACGATATTGCCTGCCCGGGCCTCACTGATGCGCTCCCTTTTGTTGGCATGCATGGCAAGGATTCGGGCGACCTTTTCCTTTGTTTCCTTGGCCGGACTCAGGACCTCGCCACCCGTACTCAGCCGCCCTGAATAGAGCCGGGCGTAGCTTAACTTGCGTCCCTGGTCCATCATCACCTTGTACACCAGGGCGACCAGAGGGGCGCGGTCGGATGGCGGAGACTTCTTCGCCTTGCCCGTGTGAGGATCCACCCCTTCCACTGGTGGGATGTCCAAGGGACTTGGAAGGAAGTCTACGATCCCGTCGAGGAGGGGTTGAATACCCCTGTTTCTGAGGGCAGCGCCGCAGAACACGGGAACGAGCTTGAGGCCAATGGTGGCTTTTCTGATACTCGGCACAAGCATCTCAGGCGTTACAGGGGCTTCCGCAAGATAGGCCTCCATAATCTGATCATCAAACTCCGCCACTGTTTCCACAAGCGTGTTTCGGTGTTCCCACGCATTCTCTGTCGAATCTTCGGATATGTCCGTGACCTCGAAGGTGGCCCCCAGGGTTGCCTCCTCCCAGATGAGCTGTTTCATATGCACCAGATCGATGATGCCTTCAAAGGACGCTTCACTTCCCACCGGTATCTGCATGAGGAGTGGGTTGGCTCCCAAGCGGTCGCGCATCATCTGAACGGTTTCAAAAAAATCGGCGCCAGCCCGATCAAGTTTGTTGACAAAGGCGATTTTCGGCACGCGGTACTTATCCGCCTGATGCCAAACGGTCTCTGATTGGGGCTCGACCCCGCCCACGGCGCAGAACACGCCGATGGCCCCGTCCAGCACCCTAAGAGAGCGTTCCACCTCAATAGTAAAGTCCACGTGACCCGGGGTGTCGATAATGTGGATCTCCGCATCCCCCCAGCGGCACGTAGTCACGGCTGAGGTGATGGTGATGCCCCGCTCCTGCTCGTCAGGCATCCAGTCCATCACCGCCTCACCATCGTGGACCTCGCCCATCTTGTGTGAGCGACCTGAGTAATAAAGAATTCGCTCCGTGATGGTGGTCTTTCCAGCATCAATATGGGCGATGATACCTATGTTGCGCATCTTTCCGGTAGGCACTGGCACTGATGTTCCCATGGGCGTCAGAGATACAGTTTCTATTTGATCATGAGCATGTTGGCCCTGAAAGGACGTCGAATATCTATGTGACCGGCCAATGTCTTGGCTTCCCGGCCCTCGATGAGGATCTTCACCGCCTCGATTTCGGGAATATTGAGGGCCAAAGTGTTCACCATCGAGAAGATGGTCAGAAGCTCGGAGAAGGTCCCTCCAGGGTGGTTTTCAGTAATTGCCCTGTTGAAATCGACGTAAGCCATACCGCCTTGTGTGACATAAAGGGCCAGGACCTTTGTTCCGGCCGGCAGGGTCGGACTCAGTGGGCCTTTGGGTCCCTCAATCAGGGCCTTCATGAGGTCCCTGGCGCGCTGCGTCACCGTATCCGATAAAGCAAGGGTTCGATACTCAGCGGTGAGGAACCTGTCTTCAGGATCCGAAAAATAAAGGTGCACCCTTGCCTTGGCCCGTTTTGGGAGGAATCTGAGGGGCCCCGGCTCAGACCTTTCCTCCTCATCCGGCCACCACAGAGCTCTGTAGCGATAGACGAGCAGGGTTACGGCGGCAATACAGATAGCCACCGTAACGATCACACCATAGCGTCGGAATGTCACGATGCCTCCGTAGCTTGTGGAACGACAAGATCAAAGACTTTTATGCAATCATGGCCTCTATGTCAAGGACAAGGGATTGCGTGATTTTGCCTTGCAGGCGGCATGCTCTATGTGATATCCAAATACGTGTTTTAGTTCCATATTCTAATCTGCCTTAAGACAAAGTCGGTCTCCAGTTATGTAAAACATGTAAAGTCGGAAGACGCCAGCTGAAATGATTGATCTGGTAAAAAGATTTTTTGCAAAAGGCAAGGGGGCCCATCTTACGGATCAGGGCAAGACGGAATCTCATGACGTTCGTGTAGCCGTGTGTGCGCTTTTCCTGGAGATGGCCAACATAGACGGTGAGTTCAGTGGCTCAGAACGAGAAGATGTCATGGCACTCCTGAAAAGGCGGCATGGCCTGTCTGACGAACATATCCTTGAGCTGATGGAGGCCTCAAAGCAACAACTGGAGGGGAGTATCGACCTGTGGCAATTTACCAACCTGATCAACCAGAACTATTCAAGAGAAGAAAAAATCCAGATCATTGAGATGGTTTGGCAGATTGTATATGCGGATGGAAGGCTTGACAAACACGAGGATTATCTCGTTCACAAACTGGCCAAACTGCTACGCCTGACCCAAAAAGATCTCATTGATGCCAAGCTAAAGGTAAGCCCTAAGCGCGGATGAGGTCAAGCCTGGCCACGCATTCTATATGATGAGTGTGAGGAAACATGTCCACCGGCTGAACCTCCACCACACGATAATCTTCTGTCAGCATGGCAAGGTCTCGGGCAAGGGTGGCTGGATTGCACGAAACGTAGACGATCCTGGCGGGCGCCAGGTTACGGATTGCCTTCACCACATCTGCGTGCATGCCGGCCCTGGGCGGGTCTGCGATCATTACGTCGGTTTTCTCCCCAATTTGCTTGAGTCCCGTTTTGATGTCTCCCAAGATGAATTGACAATGATGAACCCGGTTTTTTTGGCAGTTTTTTTGTGCATCCCTTATGGCGCTTTCCGAGATCTCAATGCCTACAATCTTTGCCGCCCCGTCAGAAAGGAAGATGGGGATGGTTCCTGTCCCACTGTATAGGTCTACCACCGTTTCCTGCCCTGTGAGTTCCGCATAGCCTTTCACGACCCCATACAGACGCTCCGCGCCGGCCGTGTTGGTCTGGAAAAAGGAATTGGCTGAGATCTCAAATTCAAACCTTCCGATCTTGTCCCTGATAAAAGGCTGGCCTGCAAGGAGTATCTCCCGCTCCCCAACAGCGATCGAGGCTCGCCTTGTGTTCACGTTGTTAACGACTGAGGTGATATTCCGATGCTCCTCATACAGCAGGTCCGCCAGGGGCTGCACCCAGGCCACCTGCTCTTCCGAAGTAATAACATTGACCATCCAGGTATCATCACTTGACGAATGCCGAAGCATCAAGAAACGCCAGAACCCTTGATGCGACTTCAGCCCGTAAGGGGGTATCATACTTTGTGTGACGTGACGCCGCACGTCGGCCAGGATCTTGTTGCCCAAGCCTGGCTGAAGCAAGCACGCATTGATGTCGAGCACCTTATGAAAGGTTCCCGGCACATGGAGTCCAAGGGCAAAGTCCCTGGCAATATCGTCTCTGGAGAGTTCTTCAGGCAAGAGCCATCTTCTGTCAGAAAAGGAAAACTCCATCTTGTTGCGATATTGAAATTTCTTCTCAGAGGGTATGACAGGATTCACCGGGACTTCCTTGAGTCGGCCAATGTGCTCCAAGGCTTCGACGACCACCCCCCTCTTGGCTAAGAGTTGTTTTTCATAATCCAGAAACTGCCAAGGACAGCCACCGCAGAACCCACTGTAGGGACACGGCGGCACTACCCTAAAGGGGGAAGGCGTGATCAACTCGACAAGTCGCGCCTCCGCGTGATTCGTTTTCCTCCGAAACACTCTGGCTCGCACCTCATCGCCCGGAACCGTCCGTTCCACAAAGACCGTAAAGCCATCCACCCGGGCCAGTCCACGGCCCCCGAAGACCAGTTTTTCAATCTTCAATTCCAGGATCTGTCCTTTTCGAACGGTCATGATCAGGCCTGTCGGTCTTTTCCCCCCATTGTTATGGCCTCGAAGTTGCGGTTTAACAAAAGTCAGCGGACTCGGCGTTGATTTTGATTGAGGCATCCAGTGCCTTGAGTGAAGCCCCCCGACCAAAGGTCGGGGCTTGCGCGAAGCAGGCCGGCCAAGTCTTGGACCTCAAGATCTCTGCCCGCCTTTGGCTTCTAAACCAGGTGAGTTGGTGCCCCTTGCAATAGGGTGTTGATTTTCCCGGCAGAGCTCATGTAGTATTCCTCGCATGAAACTGGATCAAAACCCTTCTTTTCGAAAAGTTCTTATCCCTTGGTATGATTCCGCTCTTTTCTGCATCATAATCTCTGTTTTCATGGCGTTGGTCTTTGGTTTCAGCAGGGTGGGCTTTCGAGTGGCCCTGGAGCACGAAGAATACCAGGGGCATTGTTGGGTGCCCCTGGTACTCATGGTTTTAAGCGGTATTGTACTCGCCATAAACCTTATTCGAGTGTTGACTCGCATGGCCAGACGTCGGGGCGAAGAACAATGATACTCAGTTTTCTAGGACAAAGATAATTTCCATTCTCACACGATATTCCGCCATTTTGTCATCTGCCACCTTAACTCGCTGTTCCAGGACGCGGATTCCGGTAATCCCCCGTAGGGTTTTACGAGCCCGGTCAAAGCCCACCTTTATGGCATCGTCAAAGCCAACCGGTGACCCCGCAATAATCTCAGTGATTCGTGCGACCCTTGACATGGTTTTTCACCTCCTTTTTTTTGCCTTCTTCCTGCCTGCTGAGCCCTGCCGTGAGCATCCTCGTATCTCGTCATAAGGTTAGAGCCCAATGAGGCGCAGAAAGCTCATCTGTCTGTCAGGTGTCCCGTCGCGTCGCTTGTTCCACCGACGCTGGTCAAAAGATCACGAAAGCCATCACGCTACGCAAGGTCTGGCAGCCGTTCCACGTATTCTTCAGGAACATCGACTGCGGCATACTGCCCCAGCGCCTCAATGGATACCACCACACGGCCAGAGCCCCGGTACCGGACAAAGGTGCCGGTGACACCCACAAAGGGTCCCTCCACTACCATGACGCGATCTCCTTTTCTTAGTCGCGTCCCCGTCGCTACCGGGTTGTCACCGGCCACCATGATGCGGAGGGAATCCATGGCCGCATCGTCTACCGGGACGGGGCCATCCCTATTTCCTACAAGGCGCACGACCCCTACGGTCTTGACGATCTCAAGGCGCTCATGGGGATTCAGTGCGCTTTTTACAAAAACGTACCCAGGAAAGAGAGGGATCCGTATCTTTAGACGCCGATCGCGGCGCTTACTCATGACCGTCATTTTTGGAAGAAAGGCTTCCAGCAATTTCCTCTCAAGGCCGTCGAGGACGACTTGTTCAAAGCGGCTCCGGGTGTGGAGCACATACCAGGCCGGATGCATGTCAAATGGCGCCATAGGAAACTTCGTCCAACAAAAGGTTTATGTGTACTTAGATAGACAGTTACAGGCCTATCTTCCCGAGTCCGTGCAGGCTGATCTCAACAAAGAATTCCCGGGAGTCGATGGTGCTGTCACGCGTGTACCTCACACTCAAAGACCAGCACTGGGGTTCGTAGTTGAATCCCACAACCATTTCTATATCCTGCGCGTCTTTGAGGTTTCGTTCATATTGCCAGGAGGCTGAGAAAGGGTCAAGAAGCTTGACGTTAACCTTGGCCAGAATGCTCTCGCTGCTGTCCTGTGTGTATCGGTAATCCATCCATGCACTATCTCCTCGCTTGTTGCCGAGGGCCAAGATGGCGTTATAGCTCTTGTATTCACCATCATAGGGCGACCACGTGACATCTCCATCCAGGTCGAGGTGCCGGGACATCTTGAATTCCACCTCCCCCTTGATGTCGGAAAAAGGCCGCCTTGTTCCAGACCCATCCGTGCTCCGACGGGCCTCTATGATATCATAGCTCTGTGTGAATTTGATCCGGCAAAAGTCATAGTAACGATATTTTGACGGGAGCCCCTCCTCTTCCGATTCGCCCTCAAGCGCCGTCTTCGCGTCTGGCTGGGACCCTGCTCCCATCCTTGCCGTAAAATTGTTCGTGATCGAATAGGTTACTAGGTTCTTTTCCTCGATGCGGTCAATACCCTCAAAGTATGGATAATCCTCCTGGTTTGGGACAGGAACATACTCGTAAACCACCTGGGGCCTGACGGCGTGTTTGATCTTGTCGAGGGTGTGCCCTGTGACGTTGAAGACTCTGGAAAACTCTGTTGACAGATCCCCCTTGTAATCAAAGAGCGTCCGTGACTCGAAACGATCTTTTCCCTTCGGGTCTTCATTTTCGTATTTTTCGACCTGCCACAAGGTCTCACGCACGCCAAGAGAAGGCTCAAAATCAAGGTATTTGAACAGGGTCAATGGATAATAGAGCCGGGGGTGCATGTCGGTCCGATGGCCTCTGGTACCGAAGTCCCGCCAGAAATAGTCATAAGAGGCCTGGAGATCAAAGTAGAGGGGCGTGTCATACAGTGATTGTTTGGAGCCCTCCAACTGGACATACGGCAGTCTCTGGAGGGTTGCGTCCGGATCGTCATTTTTTCGGACGATCACATTGTCATACCACCGAAGGTCAGCGTTCAGGCTGTATTGCTCCCATGTTCTGTTCACGTTGAGTTGATTCAGCCGCACCGTATCGGTGCGATCGTCAAGCCCTCTACCAAATGCCTTAAGGAAATAACGATCAGTGCGTTCATAGCCCGTGTAGCCCTTATCAAACTCGCGGAGATAATCTTGATCGCTGACAAGATCCAGATCGAGCTTGGCCTTGAAGCCAGCCGGAAGTTCCTGATCACTTCTTGTCCTCAACCACCACCGTTTCCTATTCAAACGGTCCTCGTCATCTCCCCTGAATCCTTCAAAGCTGGAGGTGCCATCATCGATCTGACGATCGTAAAGGAAATCATACATGGCAGCGCCTTTGCTCTCTGGCGCTGACACATACCGATATTCAACCCCGTGCTTCAGGCCCCGATCTGCCATGTAGTGCTCATAGAAAGTGGCGTCGCTGCTTTCACCGATGGCCCAGAAAAAGGGCTGGTTGTACTCAAAGCCGTTGCGATTGGAATCACCGATCTGGGGCATGAGCAACCCGCTCTGACGCTTTCTTTTTGCAGGAAAGAGAAGGAAGGGTGCATAAAGGACAGGAATGGATCTTGCCCGAAGGGCCAAATGTTTTGCCGTTCCGTAACCTTCTGCCGTGAGCCTCAAGTCCTTGCCCGTGATTTCCCAGGCCGGCGAGGCTCCATCGCAGGTGGTGAACCGACCGTCCTTAACGTAGTAAGAATCCTCGCCGGTCTTGTGAATTTCATCTCCTCGGATATAGAAGTGGCTCTCCTGGATGAAAAGGCTTCCATCGTAGAGCGTTCCCGTACCTGTATCCAAGTTGATTTGAATGCGGCTACCTGTTAACCAATCCTTGCCAGAAAAAAACCGCACGTCTCCCCAGGCGTCAGCCTCCTTGGTTTGATCGTTGAAGTCCACAGCGTCAGCCTTCAGGGTCTGATCACCCCTGGTAATCGTGACGTGGCCCCTGGCTCGGTAAGTTTTTCTGGCATCGTCATAACGCAGAGTGTCTGCCTGGATGTGATACGGAAGATCCGAATCTTGAAGGGGTGAGAAGGGCTCCGCAGCGGCTGAGGATATTGAAAACACCACCACGGAGATGATGGCCCAAAGATAGCTCCTGGAGACCATGGGGGCTTCCTATAGCATGAATCGCCTGACATCGTACAGAAAAAGCCTACAGAAATTGCGTGTACGGGTCGCGCTGGAAGGGGTAAATGGTTACGCTGGCCGTGGCGTGGGCACAAAAAAAGCCCGGTCGCATAACCGGGCTCAGATGACAAACAGCAATGAGCTACCCCCGGGCATACCTCCGATTTTTCAAGCGCGCTATTCTCTGCCTCCTTTCACTCTCTCGACGTTTTCGACGGCGGTATTCGCTCGGTTTTTCGTAGCTCTTCTTGAGCTTTAGTCGTCGGAAAAGGCCATCATTTTGTATCTTCTTCTTCAGGACTTTCATGGCCTTTTCAAGATCATTACCAACGACTTTAACTTCTAAGCTACTAAACTCCCTCAAATCTATCTCCCCTTTCTTTCCATCACTGGGTTTGTGGAGAAGCCTGGCAACCCCGGATGTTAGTGTGTCTATCTATGCCAATTGTCAAATTATCATTTCAGTATAAATCAAAACACTTCCCAGGACAACAAAATTTTTTGAGTGTGCCAAAGTGTTATTTCTAGACAACGGTGAACGTGGATCACATTTTTTCCTATAAAGCAGATGGCCTAAAAGAACCCCCTTGCAGTGGGGCAACTCAACCCATCGGCCATTTTTGTGGGATTTTATCACCCTGGGGGTAGAATGTCAAACCAGGGGCGTTTTCGGAATGAATGTCGATATTGGATACCGAATACTGAATTGTCGATAGCCGATTGAA
>DAOUZN010000043.1 GCA_030665585.1 Deltaproteobacteria bacterium
GCCCTCAAGATATTCAGCTAAAATGCTAAAACTCGGGCTAAGGCCCTCAAACAGTTAGCATTTTTTAACGCTAAACATCTCAAGTGCCTTTCTCCCAAAATGCTCAATGTCGTTCGCAAAACACTTTTTACGAGTCTGTCAAATTTACTTTTTAAAGGATGACAGAAGTCGACAGGGTCGGTGACGGATACATCGTTCTTGCAGGCCAGTAGCTCTAACGGTTAGAGCACCGGACTCCAAATCCGGGTGATGGGGGTTCGAGTCCCTCCTGGCCTGCCATCTTGGATTGGGTCGCAGGCTATTTCGGCAAAGCCGGTCATCTTTGCTGCATTGGATTGGAAAAGAAGGAAGTTTATGGGACGCCTTAAACGGAAAAGGCCGGCCTCGCCGAAGAAGAAAGGACGGAGAAGACCGACCAAGCAGAATAAGCGCCCACAGGAGCTTAAGGAACGAGAGGCTCCGGGAGACGTTCAGGACAATGCCATTGCGCCAAAGGAAGTCGTCGTCCCCAAGAAAGAGCCCCCCAAGGCCATCAAGCCCTCAGGGCGAAAGATCCAACTGGCTCTTTGGACAAAGGCGGCTCAGTTCCTTCGGGAAGTAAAAATAGAACTAAAAAAAGTGACCTGGCCTTCTAGAAAAGAAACCATGGCATCTACAGCCGTTGTCATCATTCTGGTGATCATTGTTTCCGTGTTTCTCGGGCTTGTGGATGTCGGCCTTTCCAGCCTGATTCGTGTCGTGCTTCACTAAGATTTTCGAAAGGATAAAGCGTGGCTTTAAGATGGTATGTCGTTCATACTTACTCAGGGTACGAAAATAAGGTAAAACTTGCATTGGAAGAGCGGATTGCCTCTTTTTCTCACCCTGAGAAGTTCGGCAAGGTGTTGATTCCCACCGAGCAGGTCGTTGAGTTGGTCAAGGGAAAAAGAAAGACCTCATTCAGAAAATTCTATCCGGGGTACATCCTGATGCAGATGGAGCTGGCTGAGGATACCTGGCATGTGGTCAAGGAGACGCCAAAGGTAACAGGCTTTCTCGGGGGTCGAGATACCCCAGCCCCGGTCACTGATGAGGAGGCTGAGCAGATCATCAACCAGATGGAGGCTGGAAAACTCAAACCGCAGCCGAAGTATTTATTTGAACCAGGAGACGAGGTCCGCGTGATTGACGGGCCCTTTACAAACTTTACGGGCACGGTGGAAGACGTGAAACCAGAGAAAGGAAAGCTCAGGGTCCTGGTGAGTATTTTTGGTCGGCCTACGCCTGTAGAGTTGGAATTTGTCCAGGTAAGCAGAGTGTAACTGCCGGGTTGCTGATAAGCTGAAAGCAGGGAAACAACCTCTTCTACTTTAAGCTTCTTCAAGTGGGAATATAACCTCGCTTTGATGGAAGCCTAAAAATCAGAAGGCCAAAAATATTACGGGAGCACATACGGCATGGCTAAAAAAACGATAGGTTCCATTAAGTTACAGGTTCCTGCCGGGCAGGCTAATCCTTCCCCGCCCATCGGCCCAGCCCTGGGACAGCAGGGGGTCAATATTATGGAATTTTGCAAGGCCTTCAATGCGAAAACAGCCGGGCAGGAGGGGATGATCATACCGGTCGTGATCACGGTTTATCAGGATCGGTCTTTCTCCTTTGTCACCAAGACGCCCCCTGCAGCGGTGCTGCTGAAAAAGGCGGCAAAGATTGCAAAGGGTTCGGGTGACCCCAAGCGAGAAAAGGTGGGCAAAGTGACACGGGCGCACATCGAAGAGATTGCCAAATTGAAGCTTGCAGATCTGAACGCGAACGACTTGGATAGTGCCTGCAAGATCATAGAGGGCACAGCTCGTAGCATGGGCATCGAAGTAGTTTGAAGGTGAAAGGGGTTTGCGGGGAACGATGAGAAGACACGGGAAAAAATATGTTGCAGCAACAAAGCAGATCGATCCGAACAAGGGGTACGACCTTACAGAGGCATTGAAGTGTGCCTTGGGCATGTCTTACGCCGGCTTTGATGAAAATGTTGATGTAGCCGTGCGGCTGGGGGTGGATCCAAGGCATGCTGATCAAATGGTGCGTGGATCAGTCATGTTGCCGAATGGTACCGGTAAAGAGGTCAAAGTCTTGGTTTTTGCAAAAGGAGAGAAAGAAAAGGAGGCTCAAGAAGCAGGCGCAGACTTTGTGGGAAACGACGACCTGTTGGAAAAAATCAAAGGCGGGTGGCTAGGGTTTGACAAGGCAGTTGCCACCCCAGATATGATGAGTGCCGTGGGCCGTATTGGTAAAATCCTTGGACCCAGGGGTCTTATGCCCAATGCAAAAACGGGAACCGTTACCTTTGACTTGACCCGCGCCGTCGGAGACTTGAAAGCAGGCAAGATCGATTTCAGGGTGGAGCGTGCGGGGATTGTCCATGCACCCGTGGGGAAAGTTTCCTTTGGTGTGGACAAGCTGTCGGAGAACCTGACCTCTTTTCTCGAGACGATTGTCCGTCTCAAACCGGCCAGCAGTAAAGGCACATATCTAAGAAGTATCTTCCTTTCGACCACTATGGGGCCGGGTATTAAGATAGATCCTGCCTATGTAAAGACGACTCTGAAATAAACCCATGGCCTTTCGGTCTTGGCCTAAATGAAGCCAATGCTCTGTCAAAGACCGCGGGTACGCCTTCTAGCAAAGGCGTTTAAATAGTCACTGGCCTGCCGAGACAATCCAATACTTACCTCCGGTTTCGGCAGATGAGAAGGGAGGGGTTACAGACTTTTGAAACGAGCGGAAAAGCAACAGATGGTTCAAGGCCTTCATGAAAAGCTTTCAAAGGCTAAGGCTCTCATCCTTACGGATTTTAGGGGGCTTGATACCTCTGCGATGAATGAGTTGCGGAATCAACTCAGGCAGGCGTCGGTTGAATACAGGGTGGTAAAAAATACGATCATGTCAATGGCTTCGGACGGAACCGACATAGCCGTTTTAAAGGATTATTTTTCCGGACCTTGTGCGGTAGCTTTAAGCTATGATGATCCTGTTGTTCCAGCTAAGGTTCTCACCAGGTTTGGCGAAGAGCACGCCGCCCTGGAAATCAAGGCCGGGGTTGTGGATGGCAAGGTCGTTGACGTCGAAGCTATCAAGCGGCTTTCGAAGCTACCGTCTCGGGAGGGCCTTATGGTGCAGCTACTTTCGGTATTGAACGGCCCTGCCAGGTCATTGCTGACAGTTCTCAATGGTGTGCCAAGGAACTTCGTGGCGGTTTTGCATGCCATTGAACGAAAGAAGGAATCGGCCTGAGCCCAATAAAAGGGAAACTAACAGATGAGGAGGATGTGAATAATGGCTAATGTGACAAAGGATGACGTCATAGAATTTGTTTCCAATATGTCGGTACTGGACCTTTCTGAGTTGGTCAAAGAATTAGAGGAAAAATTCGGGGTCTCAGCTGCGATGCCTGTGGCTGCAGCACCTTCGGGGGTGAGCGCTCCGGTTGAGGAAGAGCAGACCGAATTTGATGTCATGCTAAGCGAGGTGGGTGACAAGAAAATTCAGGTGATTAAGGCCATCCGGGCCATTACTGGTTTGGGCTTGAAAGAGGCCAAGGGCCTTGTTGATGAGGCCCCCAAACCGGTTAAAGAAGGGGTCTCAAAAGAGGAAGCTGAAGACATTAAGAAACAGCTGGAAGAAGCCGGGGCGACCGTTGAGGTCAAGTAAGAGACGATTCATTGTTTGGAGATTCTTTCCACGGGTCCCCACAAAGGAGATATTATGCCAAGCCGACTTGTGGCAAGTAAACGATTAAGAAGGAACTTTGGAACGATTCCAAAGATTGTTGCGTTTCCAAACTTGATTGAAATGCAGCGGGAATCCTATGCTCGTTTTTTGCAGCAGGAGGTCCCGGCCGAAAAAAGAGAAGAGGTGGGAGTTCAAGCGGCTTTCAAGAGTGTCTTTCCCATCCGGGACTTTACCAAAACAGCTTGTCTCGAGTTCGTTTCCTACACATTCGGGGAAGTCAAGTATGATGAACAGGAGTGTCTCCACAAGGGGATGACTTACGAAGTCCCGATGCGCATTACGGTTCGACTGGTCATCTATGACACGGACAAAGAAACCGGCGTTCAGAATATTCGGGACATCAAGGAACAGGAGATCTACTTTGGTACCATCCCGCTGATGACCGCAAGGGGAACCTTTATCATCAATGGCACTGAGCGGGTCGTGGTAAGCCAACTCCACAGGTCGCCCGGGGTGTTCTTCGATCACGACAAGGGCAAGACGCATTCAAGCGGCAAGCTGCTTTATACGGCAAGGATTATCCCGGTACGAGGGTCCTGGATCGATTTGGAGATTGACGCCAAGGATGTTGTGAACGTTAGGATCGACCGTCGTCGTAAGTTCCCTGCTACATTGCTTCTCAAGGCCTTTGGATACTCGGGGGAGGAGATCTTGGCCTATTTTTACCGCACAGAGAGCATCCTCTTGGACGGCAAACGCCTCTACAAGCGCTTTGACGAGGAACTCCTTCACGATCAGCGCATATCTAAGTCGGTCAAGCACCCTCAGACCGGCGAAATCATTGCCAAGAAGGGACGCCGATTTACGAAAAAGGCATTGCGGCAGCTGCGAGAGGCAAAGCTTGAACGGATACCGGTGGAGTTTGGAGACGTCGAGAATAAGGTATTGGCCCACACCTTGACACACCCTAAGAGTGGAGAGGTCATTGCCGCCTACAATGAGACGCTGGATGAGGAGCTCTTTAGCAAAATCGTGGGTGCCAAGATATCTGCCTTTGACATTTTGTACATCGATAATGTCACCAGCAGCGATTCCATCAGAAAGACGTTGCTCCTTGACAAGGTGGAGACCCACGAGGACGGGCTCTTGGAAATATACAGGAGGCTTCGGCCCAGTAATCCGCCCACCATCGAAGTGGCACGAGAGTTGTGTGAACAGCTCTTCTTTAGATCGTCCCATTACGACCTTTCGCCAGTCGGTCGTTTAAAGATGAACATCCGCCTGGAACAGGACATCCCCCTTGAAGTCCGTACGCTCAGGAAAGACGACCTCTTGCGCACGACCAAGACCCTGGTCGACTTGAAAGACAGACACGGACCTGCTGATGATATCGACCACCTGGGAAATCGCCGGGTGCGGGCGGTGGGAGAGCTCTTAGGAAATCAATACCGCGTTGGCCTGGTAAGGATGGAACGTGCCATCAAGGAACGGATGAGCCTTCAGGAGATCGACACGTTAATGCCCCATGACCTGATCAATTCTAAGCCAGTTTCCGCTGTGGTTAAGGAGTTCTTCGGAACAAGCCAGCTTTCCCAGTTCATGGACCAAACCAATCCCCTTTCCGAAGTGACTCACAAACGGCGACTGAGTGCCTTGGGGCCGGGGGGGCTGACAAGAGAACGTGCAGGCTTTGAGGTCAGGGATGTGCATCCCACCCACT
Source organism: Deltaproteobacteria bacterium (assembly GCA_030665585.1). Lineage (GTDB taxonomy): Bacteria > Desulfobacterota > Desulfobacteria > Desulfobacterales. Next base: position 5,429 of record DAOUZN010000043.1, read on the forward strand.
ATGGACGCATCTGTCCTATAGAAACGCCGGAGGGGCCCAATATCGGCTTGATTGTGTCGTTGAGCACTTACGCCCGCGTGAACGCCTTTGGCTTTATGGAAACACCGTACCGCGTGGTGAAAGGTGGGCAGGTGACACGGACCGTTAAATACATGAGCGCCTTGGATGAAAAAGACCACCCCATTGCCCAAGCAAATGCTCCGTTGGATGCCAAAGGTCGATTTGTCAGACCTATGGTTTCAGCCCGGGTTAGAGGCGAATTTCTCATGGTGAAGCGCGAAGAGATTGAATTCATGGATATCTCTCCGGATCAATTGGTGAGCGTGTCCGCATCCCTCATTCCCTTTTTGGAGAATGATGATGCCAACCGGGCTTTGATGGGCTCGAACATGCAGCGTCAAGCAGTGCCGCTGCTGGTGAGCCGTGCACCGCTTGTGGGCACGGGTATGGAACATGTGGTGGCCAAAGATTCAGGGGTTACTGTCATCGCTGACCATGATGGAGAGGTAGTCGATGTGGATGCGACCCGCATCGTGGTCAAGCACAGCGGACAGGGTAATGGCTCCGGCAAACAGGTCAGTATCTACAACCTGACCAAGTTTTGTCGCTCCAACCAGAATACCTGCTTCAACCATCGGCCCATTGTTAGAAAGGGGAGGCATGTAAAGAAGGGCGACATCATTGCCGACGGCCCGGCCACAGAGGGTGGAGAACTCGCATTAGGCAAAAACGTATTGGTGGCCTTTATGCCTTGGGGTGGATACAACTTTGAGGATTCCATCCTAGTCAGTGAACGTTTGGTGAGGGATGGGGTCTTTACATCCATTCACATTGAAGAGTTTGAGACCGTAGCCCGCGACACGAAGCTGGGCAAAGAAGAGATCACGCGCGACATTCCCAATGTGGGGGAAGAGGCCCTAACCAATCTGGACGATAGCGGCATTATTCGGCTGGGGGCTGAAGTGAAACCGGGTGACATACTGGTCGGGAAAGTGACGCCTAAAGGAGAGACCCAGCTATCTCCTGAAGAAAAGCTGCTCAGGGCCATCTTTGGAGAGAAGGCGGGCGATGTCAAGGATTCTTCTCTTCGTATACCGCCTAGCATAAGCGGCATTGTGATTGATGCGAAGGTTTTTTCCAGGAGAGGTGTGGAAAAAGATGAGCGGATGCTAAGCATTGAACAACATGAAATCCAGGCCCTTAGGACAGATAGAGATGATGAGTTGGCCATCATTGAAGAAGCAGCCAGAGAAGGGCTAACAGAGTTGCTTGTAGGCAAGGTTTGTGCAGCTCCTTTCAAAAGAAAAAAAGTTTCGTTGATTAAGAAGGGTGAGAAGATTTCCTCAGAGGTTCTCTCTAAGATTCCCGTATCCGACCTCTCATCTATTGAACTAAAGGATGCTTCGGCAGCTGCGAAAGTGGGAGAGGCCGTACAACGATATGAAGAGCAATGCGATGAGGTGCGCAAGCGCTTTGACCATCGGGTGAGCCGTTACGAAAAGGGGGATGAGTTGCCGCCTGGCTTTATTAAGATGGTCAAGGTTTATGTGGCCGTGAAAAGAAGGCTGTCAGTGGGTGACAAGATGGCGGGTCGGCATGGCAATAAGGGGGTGGTTTCCCGTATCCTGCCGCAGGAAGATCTACCCTACTTTGAAGATGGGACGCCTGTGGATATCGTATTAAATCCCTTGGGGGTGCCGTCCCGAATGAATGTTGGACAGATCCTCGAAACGCATCTGGGATGGGCTGCGAAGGGACTAGGGGATCAAATCAGTGCATTGATCCGTTCCGAAAATCACAAGGCGTTAAAGGCCAAGCTAAAATCGATCTTCCCTTCAGCCTCGACCAAGACCCAGATTGGGCGTCTTAGCGACGCCGAGCTGACATCATTTGCAAAGCGTTACCAGGAAGGCGTCTATGTGGCCACACCGGTCTTTGACGGCGCCCGGGAGGAGGAGATCAATAAACTGTTGCACTCAGCCGGCCTTCCCGTCAAGGGGCAGGTCACACTGTATGATGGGCGTACCGGAGAGCCTTTTGCCACTCAGGTCACGGTTGGCATGATGTACATGCTGAAGCTGCACCACCTCGTGGATGACAAGATTCATGCCCGTTCCATTGGCCCTTATTCCCTCGTTACCCAGCAACCGCTAGGTGGAAAAGCCCAGTTTGGCGGTCAGCGCTTGGGCGAAATGGAAGTTTGGGCTATGGAGGCCTATGGGGCAGCCTATGCCCTGCAGGAATTCTTGACGGTCAAGTCGGATGACATGGCTGGCAGGACTCGGATGTATGAAAAGATCGTCAAGGGGGAGAATGTGCTTGAAGCCGGCATGCCGGAATCTTTCAACGTGCTGGTGAAGGAACTAGAGGGTTTGGGCTTAAATATCGAGCTTTTTGAAGACAAAAAGGGAATCTAAAAAAAGGAGAATATCTTGGAAGAGCTATACAGTTTCTTTGCCAAACCGAAGGATCCCCTGATTTACACTTCTATACGTATCTCTCTGGCACCGGCTGAAAAGATCAGGGAATGGTCCTATGGGGAAATCAAGAAGCCTGAAACGATCAACTACAGAACCTTTAAACCGGAACGCGACGGGCTTTTCTGTGCCAAGATCTTTGGCCCGACCAAAGATTATGAATGCAACTGTGGCAAGTACAAAAGAATGAAACACCGGGGCGTGGTCTGCGAAAAGTGCGGCGTTGAGGTCATTCAATCCAAGGTCCGTCGGGAGCGAATGGCCCACATTGAGTTGGCCACTCCGGTGGCCCACATATGGTTCTTGAGAAGCCTTCCGAGTAAGATTGGGAACCTTTTGGACTTGACGATGAAGGACCTGGAAAAGGTTCTCTATTTTGACTCTTACATTGTGACCGATCCCGGGGACACAGGCCTTGCCCCACGCCAGCTCCTTTCAGACGAAAGGTACAGAGAGGCCAGAGAAGAATATGGCGATAAGTTTGAGGCGGGCATTGGCGCTGAAGCCATCAAGGTCCTTCTCAAAGCGCTCGATTTAGATGAGGAACACAGGAGGTTGAGGGCAGAGGTTCTGGCTACAGGTTCGGAGGCTAAGCGGAAAAAGCTGGCCAAACAGCTTAGGGTTGTTGAGGCGTTCCGCAATTCCGGGAATCAGCCTGAGTGGATGATTATGCAGGCCATTCCCGTGCTGCCTCCAGACTTACGGCCCCTGGTTCCCCTGGAAGGGGGTCGATTTGCTACGTCGGACCTGAATGACCTCTATCGCCGGGTGATCAACAGGAACAACCGCTTAAAGCGGCTCCAGGAATTGCGCGCCCCTGAGATTATTATCCGAAATGAAAAGAGGATGCTGCAAGAGTCGACGGACGTGCTATTCGACAATGGCCGCCACGGTCGGGTGGTGACAGGACAGAACAGACGACCGCTGAAATCTTTGAGCGATGCCTTGAGGGGTAAGCAAGGACGTTTTCGTCAAAACTTATTGGGTAAACGGGTGGACTATTCAGGCCGCACCGTTATTGTCGTAGGACCAGACTTGCGTCTTCACCAGTGTGGCCTGCCTAAGAAGATGGCCCTGGAACTCTTCAAGCCCTTTCTCTTTTACAGGCTTGAGGAAAAGGGGCTGGTGAACACGGTCAAAAGCGCGAAGAAGCTTGTAGAGCGGGAGACCCCTGAAGTTTGGGATACGCTCGATGAGGTCGTGAAGGAGTATCCAGTGATGCTGAACCGGGCGCCAACCCTTCATCGTCTTGGGATGCAGGCGTTTGAGCCGATTTTGATCGAGGGCAAGGCGATTCAGCTTCACCCATCGGTCTGCACCGCCTTTAATGCCGATTTTGACGGAGACCAAATGGCGGTCCACATCCCCCTTTCTATCGAAGCCCAGATTGAGGCAAGGGTGTTGATGCTATCCTCGAACAATATCCTTTCCCCGGCCAACGGAGACCCTATTATTGTTCCTTCGCAGGACATTGTGTTGGGAATTTATTACATGACCCGGGCCATTTCGGGCGTTAAGGGAGAAGGAAAAATATTTGCCAATTCAGAGGAGGTGCGGTCTGCCTATGATCAAGGCGCGGCGAACCTTCATGCCAAGATCTTGGTTCGCATGGGTGACCAGCGGGTTGAGACCACCGTTGGGCGTATCCTCCTGAGGGAGATTCTGCCTGATGAACCGATTATGCGCTTGAGTCACATCATGGTCTCCTCGGAGCAGGAGGCCAAAGCCGCGCTGGCCGACTTGAGAGAAGGGGCCGATTTTGCCCAGATAGCCCAGGCCATCTCAAAGAGCGCGGATCGGGACCAAGACGGAGACATCGGGTTTGTTGAGCGCGGGGTTCTGGAGGAGACTTATGGCGTAACTTCACCGGACGCGGGAGCGGTTTTCGAGCTCAGAGCCGATGAGATAAGCGATGTGGTCGGTGGCGACGGAGGCTTTCACATATTTAAGATTAGGGAAAAGAAAAGGGGCTTTCCTTTCGACCTTGTTAACAAGGACATGGACAAGAAATGTCTCAGGCAACTGATCAATTACTGCTATCGAACGATGGGAGGCAAAGCCACGGTTATCCTCTCGGATCGCTTGAAGGATATCGGGTACCGGTATGCGACGCACGCAGGCATCTCTATTTGTGTGGACGACATGGTCATTCCCAAGAAAAAGTGGGCGCTTATTGAGAAGGCCGAGAAACAAGTGGCCGAGATGACTGAACAGTACATCGAGGGCCTGATCACAGGTGGTGAAAAGTATAATAAGGTGGTTGATATTTGGGCCAAAGCGACCACGGATGTGGCCGACGAAATGATGGAGGAAATGAAGGTCGCCTCTATGATTAAGGGGCACGGAGAGTCTGTACCGGGCGAGAAAGGGAAAGCCGGTGCGGGGGAAAACTTTAACCCTATCTATATGATGGCAGATTCAGGGTCCCGGGGTAGTAAAGACCAGATGCGTCAGCTGGCTGGCATGCGGGGTCTGATGGCCAAACCCTCTGGTGAAATTATCGAGACGCCCATTACAGCCAACTTCCGCGAAGGACTCACTGTGCTCCAGTACTTTAGCTCTACGCATGGTGCCCGAAAAGGTCTGGCCGATACGGCGCTGAAGACAGCCAACTCAGGATACCTCACCCGTCGCCTCGTAGATGTCGCCCAGGATTGTGTCGTCTCAGAAGAGGACTGCGGCACCCTGATGGGCATTGAAGTGGAGCCTCTTGTTGAAGGTGGCGAGATCATACAAAAGGTGGGGGAACGCGTATTGGGACGTGTAGCCTTGGAAGACATTCGGGACCCGTACTCGGACGAGGTTCTGGTGGGTTCCAGTGAACAGATTGATGAAGACAGGGTCGCCAAGATCGACAATGCAGGGCTGACCAAGATTCGAATTCGCTCTGCCCTGACATGCCGTTCACGCAGCGGCGTTTGTTGTCAGTGTTACGGCCGTGATTTGGCCTATGGCAAGCCTGTGGAGGTCGGCACGCCCGTCGGTATCCTGGCTGCCCAGTCTATCGGTGAACCGGGCACGCAGCTTACCATGCGGACCTTCCACATCGGGGGCACGGCCCGTGGCGTTTGGAAACAGGCTGACTTCAGGGCGGTGCATGCCGGCAAGGCAAAGCATATCGACCTCAAGACGGTCAAAAACCCAGAGGGTGACTATGTTGTCATGAACCGCCAAGGGGGAGAGTTTGCCATTGTGGACAAGGAGGGCCGAGAGCGAGAGCGGTATCCGGTCATTTACGGCACCCATTTTAGGGTAAAGGACGGACAAAAAGTGAAATCAGGCGACCTGCTCGTCACGTGGGATCCTTACACGACCCCGATTCTGACTGAAGTTGGGGGCAGGGTGAAGTTCGGGGATATCATCCCTGGGGTAACCATGAAGGAAAAGGTTGATCCCGTGACAGGCAAGGCAAGCTACGTCATTGTAGAACAAAAGGATACGGATGTACGCCCAAGGATTTCTATAAAGGATGAGACAGATAAGACAGCCAAAGTGTCCGGGGGGGGAATGGCCCGCTGTTTTCTCCCCACAGACGCCATTCTCATGGTATCTGAAGGAGATATTGTTAATCCTGGAGACGTTATGGCCAAGCTGCCACGAGAGACAACCAAGACCAAAGATATTACCGGGGGTCTACCGCGTGTCGCCGAACTCTTTGAGTGCAGAAAACCGAAGGAGGCATCCGTCCTCACTGAGATCGATGGGTATGTCAGTGTTGCGAAGGGAACAAAGGGCAAGCAAAAAATTACCATAACCCCACCAGATGTCGGGGAAAAGAAAGAGTATTTGATTCCGCGAGGCAAGCATATCAATGTCCTGGAGGGGGATTTTCTAAAAGCAGGGGAGCCTTTGATCGGGGGGGCCGCGAATCCTCATGACATCCTAAATATTCGAGGTGAGCTGGCCTTGGCCCGGTATCTAGTGGACCAGATCCAGGAAGTTTACCGCCTCCAAGGGGTCAGGATCAATGACAAGCACATTGAGGTCATCGTCCGGCAAATGTTAGGGCGAGTGAAGATCCAGGATGTGGGAGACACAGACCTTATTTTGGAAGAACAGGTTGACAAGGCACGCTTTGAAGATATCAATCGCGAAGTGATCGCCCAGGGTGGCAAGCCCGCAGTAGCAGAGCCCCTTCTGTTGGGCATCACCAAGGCATCGTTGAGTACCGAGAGCTTTATTTCTGCGGCCTCGTTTCAAGAAACGACCAAGGTGCTGTCCGAGGCAACGATCGCGGGCAAGGTAGATTATTTGCAGGGGCTCAAAGAGAATGTCATCATGGGACGGATTATCCCTGCAGGCACAGGCATGCAGCGGTATCGGAAGGCGCCAGTTGTTTTGGAGGTTGAAGGGGCGCCGGAAGAACCCGACGCTCCGGTGGGAGTCTCGGAGGATGAAGGGAGAGAAGTGGCTCACGCCTGAAAACAAGTGAAAAAGATGTTGACACTAGATAAGTAACCGTATAGATTTTTTGATTTTCGGCATTCTTGTCAACGGCTCTGCGAATTTCAACACCGGCACACCGGCACGAGAAACGATGTCGGGAGGGAAGGCTTATGCCCACAATCAATCAGCTGGTCAGGAAGGGTAGGAAGCGTGTACAAAAAAAACCAAACACGCCTGCCCTGAAACAGTGTCCCCAGAAACGCGGGGTATGCACGCGAGTGTACACGGCCACGCCCAAAAAGCCCAACTCCGCCCTGAGAAAAGTGGCCAGGGTTCGGCTGACCAATGGGATTGAGGTTACTTCGTACATCCCTGGCATGGGGCACAATCTCCAGGAGCATTCCGTCGTGCTGGTGCGAGGTGGACGTGTCAAGGACCTGCCTGGTGTCCGTTACCATGTGGTCCGGGGAACGCTCGATTCTATTGGTGTCCAGGACCGAAAACAGGGGCGATCAAAGTATGGTACCAAGAGGCCAAGATAGCCTCGGAAGGGTTTTTTAGCCACACAGTTTCATGTGCCGCGTGAGGGGAGATTTGTATGCCAAGAAAGGGCGCAGTACCGAAGCGCGATGTTCTGCCTGATCCTAAGTATAAGAGTAAACTGGTCTCCAAGTTCATCAATTGTATGATGACGGCCGGCAAGAAGAGTGTTTCGGAATCAATCATGTACGAGGCCTTTGACATCATTGAAAAGAGAACCAAAGAGCCGCCCCTTAAGACCTTTGAGCAGGCGATGGACAACGTCAAGCCCCTGGTTGAGGTCAAATCCCGTCGTGTGGGAGGCTCTACGTATCAGGTGCCTGTTGAGGTACGCCGAACTCGCCGGGCGGCCTTGGGGATCAGGTGGATGATCGCCTTTGCACGAAAACGGCCGGAAAAGACGATGGCCGAGAGGTTGGCTGGTGAATTGATGGATGCGGCAAAGCAGCGTGGCGCCGCCATGAAGAAAAGGGAAGACACACACAGAATGGCTGAGGCCAACAAGGCGTTTGCCCATTACAGGTGGTAAATAAGGGCCGCATGAACGAAAGTCCGGGTCTGACGGGGGCAGGGAGGACCGGGGGTTTTTTGTTCCTGAGTATGATCATTTCTCAAGCACAGGGAGGGACAGGAGATGGCCAAGAAGAAGTTTGAGCGAGTGAAGCCGCATTTAAATGTGGGCACGATTGGTCATATTGATCATGGCAAGACGACGCTGACGTCGGCGATCACGAAGCATTTAGCCGCGAAGGGGATGGCG
>DAOUZN010000149.1 GCA_030665585.1 Deltaproteobacteria bacterium
GGTGGATAGTGTGGAGTCGGTAGAATAGCTGTCTCTTTTGCTGAACAAAGCCTTTGCGGAACCAGACACATATGCAGATAGAAGAGGAAATCCGGGTGACAGGATGACAGTAGCCGAAAAGATTCAGACGTGTCTGGAGAAATCCTCGTGGATCCGGAAGATGTTCGAGCAGGGAGCACAGTTAAAGGCAGAACACGGGGCTGAAAATGTATTCGATTTCAGTCTTGGAAATCCTAACCTGGCCCCTCCCGCCCGCTTCAAAGAGGTTCTGATCGAGGTAGCAGGGGCCTCAGGCGCCGGACGCCATAGTTACATGCCTAATATAGGATACCCCTCTGTTCGCGAGGCAGTGGCTGAATTTCTCTCGGGAGAGCAGGGAGTTGAAGTCACAGCGAATGAAGTAATCATGACCTGTGGGGCTGCTGGTGCCCTAAATGTAATCTTGAAGGCAATCATAGGCCCTGGTGACGAGGTGATCACACCGGCCCCTTATTTTGTAGAATACGGCTTTTACGCAGACAATCACGGTGGCATCCTCAAGGTCGTGCCCACCAAGTCTGATTTCACCCTGGACCTGGAGGCCATCCAAGCTGCCATCACGCCGAGCACGAAGGCTGTGCTGATCAATTCCCCCAACAACCCTTCGGGTCAGATCTACGCTGAAGAAAGCCTGTTGCAACTGGGAGCTCTCTTGACAGAAGAAGGGCGCAGACTCAACCGGACCATCTATCTTGTTTCGGATGAACCTTATCGAAAGATAATCTTTGATGGGGCGACCGTGCCGAGTATATTCTCCTGCTATCAGGAGAGTATGATCGTTACATCCTACTCAAAGGACCTTTCTATTCCGGGGGAGCGGATCGGTTTTTTAGCCGTAAATCCCCAAGCGACTTACAAAGAAGATCTGTTGGCCGGCATGGCCCTCGCCAATCGTATACTCGGATATGTGAATGCCCCTGCCTTGATGCAGAGAGCCATTCAGTCCCTGCAAGGTGTCGCCGTGGATGCGACAATCTACCAGAAGAAGAGGGACCTGCTGTGCAACGGCCTGTCAGAGTGTGGATACGAATACATAAAACCAAAGGGGGCATTTTATCTTTTCCCCAAAAGCGTCGTCCCCGATGATGTCGCCTTTGTCAAGGCACTCCAAGAAGAACTAATCCTTACGGTGCCGGGGAGTGGCTTCGGGACGCCAGGCTATTTTCGCATTGCGTTCTGTGTAGATGATGACACTATTACACGGGCTCTTCCCGGATTCGAACGGGTTTTGAAACGATTCTGATCATTATTTCACAATAAATCCACGCTTTATAGCCCTGTATTTTCCGAGCGCTCATCATGGGAGTATTTCTCTTGACAGTGCTCATTTTTTTTGTAACAAATCAAGGTCTTATTAGTTCGTGCCTATCCATAAATGACGTAACAAGTGTTGGGCACCGGGTAAGTTTCCAATTCATAGATGAGGAGTTTTGTTGCGGGGCAATGCTTCGCGCCTGATGAGCAAGGCCGCACAAGCCCGCCCGCCTCGCCTGAGCGCTCGCGATGGCGGGCAGGGGTTTTCGTTGAGGCGTACAGATCGTACTCCGCAAACGGCCTCTTCACAAGCCGCAGGCGCAATCCCGCGGAGAACGCCGCTCATCGTAAAAAGGGCCATTTATGGATGGAAACTAGTTCACACCTTTCTGTCGGTCTCTATCCTCCATGGCATGGCGTATACGCATGCCATTTTTGACTGAACTCAAGAAGAGACGTTTCTTAGACAGGCCATTCATCACCGTTGAAAGACAGGCGAAGGTCACAACCGGCAATGCAATCTAACGAAACCAAAGAGGGTGAAGTCCTATTAGAACTTGAGGACATCAACATGTATTTTGGCCGGGTAGGTGCGTTGGCTGGTGTCAGTCTCCGGGTCAGAAAAGGGGAGATCCATTCCGTCATCGGCCCCAACGGAGCCGGCAAGACGGTCATGATGAATTGCATAAACGGGCTCTACCATCCGCAAAAGGGAAACATCTACTTCAAAGGGGAAAAAATCAACAAGCTCAAGCCTCATCAGCGTGCCAAACTGGGAATCGCCAGGACCTTTCAAAAAGTGGAGGTGTTTGGCGGCATGACTGTACTGGGCAACATCCGCCTTGGTCGTCATATCCATCTCAAATCAGGCATTGCCAGCGGGTCGTTGTATGTAGGCAAAACCGCGCGTGAGGAGGTAGAACATAGGACCTTTATTGAGGAAGAGATTATTGATCTCTTGGAGATTGAACATATCAGGAACAAACCGGTCGGCATGCTTCCGTACGGGCTTCAGAAGCGGGTCGAACTGGGTCGGGCCCTGGCCTTGGAACCAGAGCTTCTGATCCTTGATGAGCCCTTGGCCGGCCTAAACCTGGAAGAAGTGGAGGACATGGCCCGCTTTATTATAGACATCAACGAAGAAGAGCGCTGGAAGCTTACCTGTATCCTTGTGGAACACGACATGGGTGTTGTCATGGATCTTTCTGATCAGGTCTTTGTGCTCAACTTCGGGAACAGGATCATGGATGGCACGCCAGAGGAAGTCCAAAGCCACCCCGAGGTGATCAAGGCTTACCTTGGCGAAGAGGATCTCTATGCCACAAGACGATAAGAAAGAGCGCTCGGGCACGGAGATTACGAAAGACCTGACGATTCCCAAGCTCTTTCTCGAAAGTGCGGCCAAATATGGCAAAGAAAAGGTGGCCTTGCGGGAGAAGGAGTTTGGCATCTGGCGACCCATCACCTGGCATGACTACCTGGAGAATGTCAAATACCTTGCTTTGGGTCTCATCAGCCTCGGCCTGAAGGATGGAGACAAGGTCGCCATGATCGGTGACAACCGTCCCGAAGGGTTATGGTCTGAGATGGCGGCCCTGTGTGCCCGTGGGGTTGCAGTCTGGCTCTTCCAGGAGTCCCTCATGGAAGAGGTCAAGTATATTGTTGACCATTCCGACACGAAATTCCTGTTCGGTGAGGGTCAGGAAGAAGTGGACAAGGCCATCTCCATATTCGATGAATGTCCGAAGTTGGAAAAGGTCATATGGGATGACCCCAAAGGGATGCGAAACTACGACCAGGATTACCTCATAAGCTTCAAAGAGGTTCAGGCTCTGGGCAGGGAACTGGACAAAAAGAAACCGGGGCTTTTTGAAGACACGATCAACAAAGGCCATGGCGACGAAGTGGCCCTGCTCTTCTACACCTCAGGCACTACGGCACTTCCCAAGGGGGCCCTCCTTTCTCACTATAACCTGCTGAGCATGGGCAAGAACCTCATGTCGGTCGATCCATGCTTTGATACCGACGATTTTGTGTCATATCTTCCCTTTGCCTGGATCGGCGAGCAGATGATGTCGATTTCGTGCGGTCTCCAGATAGGATTCACAATCAATTTCCCGGAGGAGCCCGAAACAGCACAGGACAATATCCGTGAGATAGGTCCCCACGTTATGTTTGCACCCCCGCGTCTGTATGAGCAAATGACCCGCACGGTTCAGGTGAAGTATCTGGACGCCTCTTGGATAAAGAGGAAGATCTTTGAAATAGGGACAAAGATCGGGTATCACGTTGCCGATCTCAAGTTTCAGAAAAAGTCAATCCCTTGGTACTGGAGATGCCTTCGGTGGTTTGCATATTGCACTCTGCAAAAGAAGCTCAAAGACCACCTTGGACTGAGCCGTGTCCGGTATGCTTACTCCGGGGGTGCAGCCATGGGCCCGGATCACTTTCGTTTTTTCCACGCCTTGGGAGTAAACCTGAAACAGATTTACGGGCAGACCGAAATAGCCGGCATTTGTGTGACCCATAGAGACGGAGACATCAAGTTTGACACAGTCGGCCTTCCTATTTCGGAAACTGAGGTGAAGATTACCGAGGAAGGGGAAATTATTTCCAAGAGTCCGTCTGTCTTCCTGGGCTACTACAAGAATCCTGAGGCCACAAAGGAGACCCTGCGGGATGGTTGGCTCTATTCTGGCGACAGGGGGTTTATTGACGAAGACGATCACCTGGTGGTCTTTGACCGTTCCAAGGATGTCATGACACTGCGGGATGGCCGGCCCTTTTCACCCCAGTATCTGGAAACTCGCTTGAAATTCAGC
>DAOUZN010000001.1 GCA_030665585.1 Deltaproteobacteria bacterium
CATCCGGGATAGCAGAAAATGCCCTTGCTTTTTCTTGGTTATGAGGATAATCTTAGAAAAATATGGGGATGTAGCTCAGTCGGGAGAGCGGTACGTTCGCAACGTACAGGTCAGGGGTTCAAATCCCCTCATCTCCACCAACGTAATATTGCACAAAACGGGGATGTCATCTGCCCAGGCTCAATGCCATATCCCAGACACCATTTCCTCAACCTAACCAGCCAACAAAGGAAATACAGTGAGTCCTAGGAAGTTAAAAAAGCGCTCGGCGAAAATCACGCGCAGGACCAAGGAAACAGATATCACACTGGAATTGACCATTGAAGGCAACGGCAAGGGAAGAATTTCTACGGGCGTGCCTTTTCTGGACCACATGCTCACCTTGATGACGGCCCACGGTCTTTTTGATTTGGCTTTAAAGGCAGAGGGCGACATTGAGATTGACGGGCATCACACAATTGAAGACATAGGGATGGTGCTTGGCGAGGCCTTTGACGAGGCATTGGGGGACAGAAAAGGGATAAGACGTTATGGGAGGGGCCTGGTCCCCATGGACGAAGCCCTGGCCTCTGTAGTCATAGATTTTTCAAATCGGCCTTTCTTGGTCTTTCATGTCGATTTTAAGCGAGAGAGCACCGGACGCTTTGACGTGGAACTCGTTAAGGAATTCTTTAAGGCGTTCGCCGACAAGAGCGGCGCCTCTGTCCATATCAACCTCATATACGGCCAGAATACCCACCACATTATCGAGGCCATATATAAGGCCTTCGGACAAGCACTTGATGAGGCCTCCTTGCTCGATGATAGAATTGCCGGGGTCCGTTCTACCAAAGGCGTCTTGTAACGTGGCATACGTCGTGATGGCGACTAAACTGCGAGGTATCTGGATGCCTGTTGCCCGGCTGTTTTCGGCTATCATGGCTCTTTGCATCCTGGGGTGTGCCTCCGGGCTGCCGGCCTCAGCGCCTGAACGAACACAGCCCTTGCACATCAAGAGTGTGCTGGTTCTGCCGTTCAAAGAGGCACGTCGACTCTATGGGATGGACAGAAGTGTTCGCTGCCCCGTATGCGGTGCCGTCTTTGAGACGGGCCCTGCCGAGGCGGGGGCTGAGACATACATGACCAGGCAACTGGTGGCCTTTGTGAAAGCAAAGACGCCCTACACGCTGATCCCGTCCGGCGCCGCGCGGGGCATTCGTTCTGAGATCATTTCCCGAGATCCTGGCATGTCGGAACGTGGACTCCTTGTGGAGATGGGAAAGAAGTTGCAGGCAGATGCGGTCATGAGCGGAATGATCTACCGTTTTCGCCAGCGCATTGGCACGGCCTTCTCGGTGGATACACCAGCCTCGGTGGCTTTTGGCATCCATTTGATACGGGTGGCCGACAGCCGCCTGATATGGACGGGAATCTTTGATGAAACACAACACAGCCTTAGCGAAAACCTGTTCAAATTGGGTACCTTTATAAAAAGGGGAGGGGGGTGGCTCACGGCAGAGGAACTGGCCACCTTCGGGCTCGATGAGACCATGGCCACCCTGCCTTTGCCTTAGGGTTCGCGAAGAAGCAACTGTGTTGCCCGGGCCTTTGCGGTAGATTTATGCCCGCCCAATCATGGCATTTCCCCGAGCCATTGCCCCCCTGGCTATGGATTCTCCAAACAGAAAGGAGATCCGTCCATTTTCGACATTAAGAGCTGCTAAAACAAGCTATTGGTTTTGACCATTCGAACACTTGACAGACTCGTAAAAAGTGTTTTGCGAACGACATTGAGCATTTTGGGAGAAAGGCACTTGAGATGTTTAGCGTTAAAAAATGCTAACTGTCTGAGGGCCGTAGCCCGAGTTTTGGCATTTTAGCTGAACATCTTAAGGGCCCCCAAAATGTTCACGGAGTGAGTAAAATCCACTTTTTACGAAACCATCAACACTTGATATTCGAATTTGTTTTGTATTTCGAACTTCGTGCTTCGTATTTCCGGTTTGTCCGGGTTAGGCGGTTGTCCTATGCTCATCATCCCTGCCGTGGATATTAAGGAGGGGCGCTGTGTGCGCCTCCTTCAGGGGCGCAGAGACTCTGAAACCGTGTTTTCCGATGATCCTTCAGCCATGGCAGCCAGATGGGAGGCAGAGGGCGCCCTGCTGCTCCATGTTGTGGATCTGGATGGGGCCTTTGAACAGGGTCCTCAGAACGTTGAATCTATTGAACGTATCGTCAACAAGGTCGACATCCCTATTGAGCTGGGGGGCGGCATACGGACGATGGAAACCATTTCTATGTATCTGGACTTGGGTGTAGACAGGCTCATCGTGGGGACAGAGGCCATTCGGAATCCAGGACTCGTAAGGAAGGCTTGCAGGATCTACCCGGGCAAGATCATGGTAAGCATTGACGCCCGTGACGGGATGGTCGCTATGGATGGCTGGACGGAGACGAGTGAGCGGGAGGCTATGGCAGTGGCACAGGGGTTTGAAGGCTGTGGTCTGGCGGCCATTGTCTTTACGGATATTCAAAAAGACGGGATGGAGACTGGCCCGAGTATTGGGCAGACCAAGGCGCTGGCTGAAGCTGTGACCACCCCGATTATCGCTTCTGGGGGTGTGTCTAATGTGGATGATATCAAAGCCCTTCTTCCCCTGGAGGATGTGGGTGTTGAGGGGGTGATCGTTGGGAGGGCATTATATTCGGGGTCCCTAAATCTGAAGCAGGCGCTGGAGATTGTTGGAGGGTGAAGCGCCCAAGCGAGCGGATCAAAAACGGGCAGGGTTCCTTTCGGTCTCGTAGACAATTTTCGTGTTTTTTCGTATTGACAACTAAGCTTTAGCTGCTTATGTTAAAAATTTAGCAATTTCATGCTGCCCAATTGTTTCGAACCTTTTCCCCGTGGAGATTTCTATTCTGACGACGTCCTCTTTTGTTCAACCTGAGCTGACGTCTGTTGAGAGTTACGTCTCAACACCTTTATCCCATACCTCTTGTCTTTGCACCACACGCACGTTGCTGCCCATTACCCGGCACACGGACCTTTGGATCCGCCAGCGAACCGCGTCTTCAAGAACGCCGATTCTCAAGCAACTCGGCCACGAACCAGGAAACCGCTTGTGTGTTCATGCACAAAGGAGACGTCGTGGCAACGACATGAAGGCCTCCGCTCGACGGATCAAAGGGGTCACGGGGAAACTGGTTGACGCTAAGGGCCCTATTGACGTGAATCGGTTATGCCTTATTTTTTAGACAGTTGCCATTTTTTATTCGCGGTGTCCGCCTGAAGGGGGGACAATACTGATCCCTGTTCGGAAGGGGTGTTTATCTTGGCAGGTTTTATAGCCGACGACAAAGTCGCTGATGTTCGAAATGCAGCCAATGTGGTCGAGGTCATTTCAGAGTATGTTGACCTGAAAAAGACCGGGAAGAACTTCTTGGGGCTGTGCCCGTTTCATGCGGAGAAAAAGCCCTCTTTTACCGTCAGCGAAGAAAAACAGATATTTCACTGTTTTGGCTGTGGGCAAGGTGGCAATGTCTTGACCTTTGTCATGCTGTATCACAACCTTAACTTTCCGGAAGCGGTTCGATTCCTCGCCAATAAGTACGGGATCGAGATCTCCACCAGGCACATGTCCCCTGGCCAAAAGCGGCAGTTGAAACAGAAGGAAATGCTCTTTGAAATCAATCAAGAGGCTGCTGCTTATTTCAAAGCCATGCTGCTGGAAAGCCCTTTGGGCAACGCCGCAAGGGGGTATCTGAAAAAACGGCAAATGACGCCCCAGGTCACAGATCGTTTTTGCCTTGGGTATGCGCCGGGTGGATGGCGTAACCTTGTAAAGCACTTTTCGGCAAAGGGTGTGCCCCTTGAAAGTGTGGAGAAAGCCGGCCTGATCATCCCCAAGAGGGCAGGCTATTATGATCGATTCCGGGATCGGATCATCTTTCCCATTGTTGACATTCATGAAAGGGTGGTGGGCTTCGGCGGGAGGAGCTTGGACGAGAGCCTCCCAAAGTACCTGAACTCACCCGAGACCCCTGTTTATCACAAGAGTCGAACCTTGTATGGGTTGCACGCAGCCAAACAAACATGCCGGCAGACCGGTTCCGCCTTTGTTGTTGAGGGGTACTTCGATCTGTTGGCCCTGAGCTGTCACGGCATCAATAACGTGGTAGCCACCCTGGGAACAGCTCTTTCCCGAGAGCATATACGAATTCTAAAGGGCTATGCAGGGCAAGTCACACTTGTCTTTGACTCAGATGAAGCAGGTATGAAGGCTACTGAGCGAAGCCTCCCCTTGTTTGAGGAAGAGAAGGTGGATGCCCGCATCATGCGCCTTCCCGAGGGAAAGGATCCGGATTCATATGTCCTTGAAAGGGGTGGCCATCGCTTTCGCCAGTTGGCTGATCAAGCCTTGGGAATGATGGAGTTTCTCATCGCCTCGGCCGTCGACAAGCACGGCCTTTCCCCTCAAGGGAAGGTGCGGATCGTGGAGGCATTAAAAGGGCCTTTCGGTTTGCTGGTCGACAGTGTGAGTCGGGCCGTTTATGTCAAGGACTTGGCAGAGCGCATCGATGTGGATGAGGCCGCCATTTTGGAGCAGATCCGAACCTCGACTCCGAAGAGGAAGAAGACGATCTCTGCAGCCAGGCCCCGAAATGGTTCAAAGCTGGAGGAGACCCTCGTAGCCATGATGCTCCAGTGGCCTGATATCTTGTCCGGTGTTAATGCCCAGGAGATTGTTGACGGCCTTGAGACAGGATCGCTGAAGCGGGTAGGGCAAATGATCTTGGACGGATTGAGGACAAGTCAACCGGCAGTGGGGGCGGATTTGATCGCACAGGCTCAGGATCCCGAGATCAGAAACGTGATATCTTCACTGGCAGTCGAAGAGAGGTTATGGGATCGTGAGAGCTGCCTCAAAATTGTGGGGCAGTACCAAACCTACCTCAGAAAAAGGCAGGAGAGGGTGTTGCTCAGAAAGATCAAAGAGGCTGAGAGGGCTGATAACCAAGAATTACTGCACGAACTCCTTGGAGAAAAGCAGAGACGGCTGCATGGTCGCCTGAATGCTACTTGAGGGCCAAGAGAAGATTTTTTTGGAAGGAGATTTTTATGACCAAGAAGTCCGAGGTCGAACATCTGAAGCAACTCATCACAAGAGGCAAAAAGCAGGGCTATCTCACTTACGAGGAGCTCAATGATACGTTGCCGGCTGGTGAGGTTTCCTCCGACCAAATTGACGAAATGATGATGGTCTTTGATGAGCTCGGTATTGAGATCGTCGACGGAACGAGAATCAGAGGTCTTAAGAAAAAGGTCCGGAAAACGACCCCACAGGCAAAGCCAAAGCCATCCTTGGAGCCGGGAAAGGACACCTTCGGTCGTGTCACGGATCCTGTCAAGATGTACCTCCGTGAGATGGGATTGGTGTCTCTGCTGAGCCGAGAAGGAGAGGTGGAAATCGCCAAACAGATCGAGGTGGGGGAGCAGGAGGTATTGAAGGCCTTGGTGGAGTGTACCACAGGAGTTCGGAGAATCATCAGCCTTGGCAAACACCTTCGACGGGCCGAGATCCGCCTCAGGGACGTCTTGCGCGACGTGGATGAGACTGATGTTTACATTGAAGAAGCGGAACACACGGAAAAAATTTGCGACATTATTGATATGGTGGAAAAAATTGAGCAGGACAATGAAGTATACAGAGATCAATTGTTTGGTCCCCCCATGGACCGCGAGGGACGGCGACGAGTGAGGCGATGCATCAACCGGAGGAGTCGAAAGGTCTTTGACTACATCAGGGATTGGAGATTGGAGTCGAGATGGATCGACCTTGTCGTATATGAGATAAGAGAACATATTGCGCACTTGGAAGGTCTGGAGAAAGACGTCGCCCACGTTGCTTCTCAAGCAGGTGTCACGTTGACTGAGATGCGTGAAGGTTGCAATGCGAAAACAAAATTCATCCAAAGATTCTGGAAAAAAAGCGGACTTAAGAAAACCCAATTTAGCAACCTGGTTAGACAGGCTGGTGAAATAAGGCAGACCATCGTGCAAGAGGAACTCCAGCTAAAGATGAGCCGGCAGGCCCTAAAACGAGGCTTGGCCCGAATCGAACAAGGTCAATACAACACGCGGGTAGCCAAGGCGAAGATGGTGAACGCCAACCTGAGGTTGGTTGTCAGCATCGCGAAGAAATACACAAATCGCGGCCTTCAGTTTCTGGATCTGATTCAGGAAGGAAACGTTGGCCTAATGAAGGCCGTTGACAAGTTTGAATATCGACGAGGGTACAAATTTAGCACATATGCGACCTGGTGGATCAGACAAGCGATCACGAGGGCCATTGCTGATCAGGCCCGCACCATCCGAATCCCCGTGCATATGATTGAAACCATTAACAAGCTGATTCGCACATCGCGCTACCTTGTTCAGGAACTGGGGCGAGAGCCCACCCCGGAGGAAATCGCTGAAAAGATGGAGTTTCCGTTGGAAAAAGTGCGCAAGGTGTTGAAGATCGCCAAGGAACCCATCTCTTTGGAGACTCCCATCGGAGAGGAAGAAGACAGTCATCTAGGCGATTTCATCGAAGATACGAAGTTTATGTCCCCATCCGAGGCTGCTATCAGCCTGAACCTCGCCGAGCAGACGCGAAAATCTCTCGCTACCCTGACGCCCCGTGAGGAAAAGGTACTGCGGATGCGATTTGGCATCGGCGAAAAGGCTGACCATACCCTGGAGGAAGTGGGCAAGGACTTTCATGTGACCCGTGAGCGGATCAGACAAATCGAAGCCAAGGCCTTAAGAAAGCTGCGTCATCCTACAAGGAGCCGTAAACTGAAGGCATTCTTGGATGTGTGACGCAAGCAGGTTGACGCGCTCAATTTTCTTGACAAGCAGAGCTGTCGGGCGTACAGATCAAGTCAGCTTGGATTTTTCGGGCCCATAGCTCAGCTGGAAGAGCCACCGGCTCATAACCGGTAGGTCCCTGGTTCGAACCCAGGTGGGCCCACCACGGAAGAACGATACGTAAAGTCCCAGTGGAAGCAGATGGACATGATGCGGGCGGAGACATCTCAGAGGAATCGCGCTAAGCAGCCAACCTGCAAGCAGGTTGGCTGCGTTTCCCTGTGAAAAGGTGCGGTCCTTGGGGGCCGCACCTTTTTGCATTTTCGGGGTACATGCTTTTGGAGGTCATCGTGAAGGAGCAAATGGCGTTGTTGGTTAAACTTCAGGAACAAGACCAAACCTTGGGCCGGTTGAGGCGGCAAATACGTGAGGGGCCTCAAAGGATTCAAGAAACCGAAGGACAGGTGGAAACCCTGCAGGGCAATCTTGAGGCTGGCAAGAACCGAATCCAGGAAATTCAAAAGCTACAACGGCAAGTTGAAGCTGAGGTGGAAGACGGCGCCGGGCACGTTGGAAAGAGTAAGATCCGGCTCCTGACGATCAAGAGTAACAAAGAATATCAGGCTGTGCTTAAGGAGATCGAAGACAGTCAGAGGGCAAACGCGGAAAAAGAGGATAAGATCTTGGGTTGTATGGAGGAAATAGAGGGGTTAAACGAGGAGCTTCAATACCAGGAAAAAGAGCTCTTTGCTGTGCGGGAGACGTTTGAGAAAGAGAAAAAAACCATTGAGGCGGAGGTCAGGCAAGGCGAAGAGCAGGCTTCCGAAGTGGAACAACGCAGGCGAGACACGGCAAAGGCCATGGATCCCGGACTACTCGCAAGGTATGAGCAGCTTAGGGCAAGAACCGGCGGTCGGGCCGTGGCTTACGTGGAAAACACAACCTGTTCGGGATGCCACCTGAATATCCCCCCCCAGATGTATAACGAACTTCAAAGGAGAGATTCGCTGAAGTTCTGCCCGAACTGCGATCGCATTATTTACTGGAAAGACGGCGCCACGGCGCCGGAGGGAGACATGTCAGAGTAGGCCAAACGATCGCTCGTATTTTCGACATGGTCGTCAATGCGGGAGGAAAGTCCGAGCTCCACAGGGCTGGGTGCTCCGTAACACGGAGTCGCGGCAACGCGAAGGAAAGTGCCACAGAAAACATACCGCCTTGTGAGATTGGCTCAGCGCTGTCTTGCAGGGTAAGGGTGAAAAGGTGCGGTAAGAGCGCACCAGTTCCCTGGGTGACCGGGGAAGCTAGGTAAACCCCACCTGGAGCAAGACCAAATAGGGAAGCGTTTGAGGGCGGCCCGTCCGAGCTTCCGGGTTGGTCGCAAGAGGTATGGGGCAATCCATACCCTGAGATGAATGATCGTTGTTCCGTAAAGGGTGACCGATACGGGAAACAGAACTCGGCTTATGGCCTGCTCTGACATAAACCCCAACATTAGGTAAACTCTTTGGCTGGATTGCTCTTGCAAGAATCCGGAACGTTTTTCTCAGCCCATTGATTCTCGCCAAGGAGCTATTGTAATGCCCCAAGCAATTGCTGCTCAGAAAAACGCCGGTTTTCTTGAAAAGCTCCACTTTTTTTCCAGGGAGTTTCTCAACTATTGCGCCTACGTTTGCGAAGGTGAGCCTGCCCGGGAGACCTTCACCCAAAGACTGTATGCCCCGATGGTGTCAAGCTCCAAGGTCTTGGAGGACTTCTTGGATTTTCACGGGGCGAAAAACAGCTCAGAGTGGTATTACTATAGAGAATTGGTCTCCAGCGTCAGAAACCTCTCAGAAGCGTGTTACTGTCAGAAACACATTTGGATCCGCTTGCCTTTCTATAACCTCACGGACACGGATGAATTTGAGCGAGCCGGGTATGAGACCCACAAGTTCCTTATCACCTCGCTGCGTGCTATCTGCTTCAGCGCATTGGCGGAAGCCAGGCGCCTGAACATAAAGCTATCGGTGCGCCCCTTTGTCTGGGAAGATTTTCCGGGCTTGCCTACCGACACCCGCCTTGAGTCAGACATTGACGATGTGAATTTACGAGAGGAAAAGAAGAATATCGTCAAGATTACCACGGAGTTTCTGAGGGCAGCCAGAGACTTCGAAACGCATGGCTTTTTTGAGCCTTACAGCATAGATGTGATCCAGACTATTGTCCCCACCAGGTTGAACGAACAGGAAGCTCGGCGATTTGAAATGGTCATCCATAGCCTCCAATCGTCCTTTGACACGTATGTCAATAGAAGCGGGCTTCAATTCCGAGACATTGCGCTCAAGAGCTTACGAGGCTATATCTCCATTGTGCTTCACCTCTTGGAACTCACGCGTCGGCTCCTCCATTACTATGAGCGTCACCTTTATGAGGTTGGTTACAGGAATACTGCCAAAAAAGTGCGCGATGAGTTGAGCCAGGCCGTCAACCCTGAACAGCTCCTGGACCGCATTGTTAATTATGGTCTCTATTATGTTTGCCACTTTCTGGTCAGTGGTCAGGACCTCGCTCAGGCGCTCCTGAACAAGAACGTGGAGCGCGGAACCATTGTGGTTGGAGTGCCCCATGAAATGGGTTTCCACAGTCGCCCCAGCTTGCTGGTGGCCAAGATCGTCCAGCATTATGGGGGCCAAGTGGAACTTTGTGTAGGCTATGACCGGTTTGACGCAAGGAGTGTGCTCGATCTCCAATGGGCGGGGGGGAAAATCCAGAAAGAGAATATCCAGGAAGTGGTATTTCAAGGGGACAAGCGTGCCTTGAATGACATCCAGATTTTGGCGGGTGTCAACTATGGCGAAGATTCCATGGGCAAAGGCATTCCACTTCCGAAAGAACTTTCCTATTTGAAGTCATAGAGGAGACCTTTAAGAGATGTTAGGATTTGTTAAGGTGGGCCGGAGAGGTTTCTTCAAGGGTCTCGGACGAGCACTATCGTTATAGGCATTTCATAATATCATCATGGACAGATCAAACACGGTTGCCGCCATCATCGTGGCCGCAGGCGAGGGCGTCCGCATGGGGACAGCTCAGAGAAAACAGTACGCGATGTTAGGAAACCGTCCTGTGCTAACCCGTACCCTGTCGGCCTTTGAAAGATGTGACGCCATAGAAGAGATCTTTCTGGTTATACCTGAAGGGGATCATGAGTTGTGCCGGAAGGAGATCGTCAAACCCCTGAAAGCCCAAAAAGCCGTTCATCTCGTTTCAGGCGGTCCCACGAGGCAGGCCTCGGTCTTCAACGGCTTGAAAACCACGGGCGGTCGCTTTGACCTCGTCACGATCCACGACGGTGTTCGCCCCCTGGTTAGGATTGAACAGATCGCCCAATGTGTAAGCGTTGCGAGAAAATATGGCGGCTGTATCCCGGCCGTACAGGCTGCCGACACCGTCAAGAGGGTGGATGAACAGGACCGCGTGGTCACTACCCTGAACCGCGCCATGATCCGCATGGCGCAGACGCCTCAAACCTTCTATTACCGTCTTATCCTTGCCGCCCATATAGCCGCGCAGGAGAAGGATTATGCAGGCACCGACGATGCCGAGCTGATGGAGCTGTGCGGCGAGGCTGTGAAGGTCATCCCGGGCGATCCTCACAACATCAAGATTACCACACCTGAAGATCTCATGATAGCCGAAGCCCTCCTGAACCGCAAAAGCGAGCGCATTCCCCGTAGCTTGCTGCGGGGTTAGCGAGCGTATCCAAAAAAAGTCAGCGTTCCTTACGGTCGAAGAT
The DNA here is from genome assembly GCA_030665585.1 of Deltaproteobacteria bacterium. GTDB lineage: Bacteria > Desulfobacterota > Desulfobacteria > Desulfobacterales. The sequence continues at coordinate 10,608 of DAOUZN010000001.1, forward strand.
TCCCTGTAGCTTGCCACAGGGAGCTTCAATGCCCCCTGATGGTCCACGGAACGGGTCACGTTACAGGCATCGTGTCTTGTGCCTAGGCCTCGATCAACTGGGTTGCCGTCATCTCGGGCGGGATCTCGATGTTCATGAGTTTGAGGATAGTGGGGGCGATGTCGGCGAGTTTACCGCCTGATTTGAGCCTTTTGCCTTTGGCTCTTCTGCCGATATAGATCAGCTCTACCGGGTTAAGGGAATGGCTCGTCTTGACGCCTTCTGTCTTGGGGTCGATCATCTCTTCAGCGTTTCCGTGGTCGGCCGTCAGCAGGATGTCAGCGTCCAGATCCAGGAGCCGCTTGATGCAACCTCCAACACACTCGTCCACGACCTCCACGGCCTTGGTCGCAGCACCCATGTCGCCCGTGTGCCCCACCATATCGCAGTTGGCGAAATTGATGAGAATAAAGGCATAGTCACACCCAGCTTGGACAATTTCGAGAAACTTGTCCCGCACGTCGTGGGCGTTCATCTCCGGGTGGGAAGCAAAGGTGGCGGGGTCATACTGGCTCTTTATCTCAATCTGATCCTCGCCCGGATAGGGGTGGGTGGATTTGCCGTTAAAGAAGCTGGTCACATGCCGGTATTTTTGCGTCTCCGCAAGGCGTAGTTGCTTGAGCTCCCGCTTGCTGATCACTTCTCCGAGGAGATTTTTCATCCCGCCGCCGGCATCCATGGCCTCAAGGATATAGCGTGGGAACTCGTCGTAGTAGCGCGTAAGGCCAATGTACAGGCAATCGGGTTGCCGGGATCGGCTTCCGGGATAGTCCCTCTCCACAAAGGCCACGGAAAGTTGAATGGCGCGATCCTGGCGAAAGTTCGTGTGCAGGACGGAATCGCCGTCCCTGACCCCGTCGTAATCTCCCACGACGTAAGGCGGGATATACTCGTCAAACATCTCAATGTCGTCCGGTGTCCGGTCCCTGGCGTAAGACTCCCGGACGGCGGCCTCGGCGCTTTTCGCCTTCCGGCCGGTCGCCCTGACGATGCACTCGAAGGCCGTGCTGGTGAGTGCCCAGTTCTTGGAACGATCCATGGCGTAATAACGTCCCATGAGGGTCCCCACGCGGCAGCGGCCCACCTGCTTCATGACCTCGTTGAGTCGATCGATAAATTGAAACGCGGACCGCGGTGGCGTGTCTCGGCCATCGGTGAAGATGTGGACGATCACCTCTTTCACACCACGCTCCCGGGCCGCACCCATGATCTTAAACAGTTGGTCACAGTGGGCATGCACACCTTCATCCTGTAAAAGGCCCATGAGGTGGAGTCGCGAGTTGTTCTCCTTACAATGGCGTACCAGGGCTTTAAAGTTCTCTGCTTCAAAGAACGAACCGTCCACCATCTCATCGTTGATCCGCTTAAGTTCCTGTATGACAATCCGGCCCGCACCCATATTCAGATGGCCGACTTCGCTTGACCCCTGGAAGCCTTCCGGCAGCCCAACGGGCTCTCCGGAGGCGTGGATGAGGACCCAGGGATAATCCGCCAGATACGAATCCACATTGGGTGTCCTTGCCGCCTTGACCGCATTTCCCTCGCTCTCTTCGCGATAGCCCCAGCCATCGCGGACAATCAATGCAACAGGTTTCACGAGAACTCCTTTTTCCCCACTCGTCCGTTTCCTTTGATTATTGATTGGTTGTTGAGCCGTGAAGGATCACGCGTAGATGATCTCTCCGGACGGTTAGCACGGCTTGGGCAAAATGACAATATCATTTGTTTTGACAGCGGGTTAGTGGTTTTGATATGAATCATCTTGCCCCGATCCTTTAAGACAAGGGATCAGGGGGCGCTTTATATTGCGAGAAGAGGCCTTCAGCGATGCGAGTGGGTTTTGGATACGATCTGCACAGACTCACACACGGCCGAAAACTCGTCCTCGGGGGCGTGACCATACCCTTTGAAAAGGGTCTGTTGGGTCATTCGGATGCCGATGTGTTGCTCCACGCCGTGTGCGATGCGCTGCTCGGGGGAGCCGGGTGGGGAGATGTGGGCCGGCACTTTCCTGATACGGATGTCAAATTCAAAGACGTTTCCAGTACAGCACTCCTGGCACAAACCTTTCAGATGATCAGGGAAAAAGGCCTTTCCGTGAACAACCTGGATGCCACCGTCCTGGCTGAAGCGCCCAGGCTGGCGCCTTATTGCCAGGCTATGGAGACGCATATTGCCAAGCTGTTGGAGATTGAACCCTCCCGTGTCAACATCAAGGCAACCACCATGGAGGGTGTGGGCGCTATTGGGAAAGGGGAGGCCATCGCGGCCATGTGCGTGGTGGGCCTTGTTTCACCATCTGAAACCTTTGAATAACTGATGAATAATTGATTTGAAGGAAATTCTCCCCCTGTGACTGACAACGATCAGAACGTCTTAAGGGCCTCATAGTTCGTCCTGCTCTCGGGATCAATCTGCGTGGCCATGTCCAGGTACAAGGCCCTGTGATCCGCGTCCCCCTGCCTGTCGTAGAAAACTGCAAGATTGAGTAGGACCTCAACATGGTCCGGCCTTTGCGCCACAGCTTTCATGAGGTGGCTCTTGGCCTCTTCATAACGTCCCTGAACAAGGAGCACTCTGCCGGCGGTCGCATGGGCATTGAAGCCGGACGGATCTGATTCCAGCAGGACCTTGACGTAACGATTCGCTTCATGGAAATCCTCGATCTTCTCGGCATACAGGATGGCCAGACGGGTTGCGGCCTCCCTTTCAAAGGCCGGTATCCCGCATGACAGGACAACGCGGAAATTTTCAATAGCCTTTGCATACTTGTTCAATCCCACGTTCAGCTTCCCTCGGGACAACCACACACGCGGCCCGGGGAGCTCCTCAGCCAGCAGGTCAATGACGGGCCGGGCCTCTTCATATCGATCATCCATGAGCAGGATGTCTGCCTTCAGCTGGAGAAGGGGATGAAAACGGGGATATCGGGCTAATGCCCTGTCAATGACCTCAAGTGCTTGGTCTCCCTGTTTCAGGTAGTGAAGGCACCAGGCACGCTTAACAAAAAGGTCTTTTTGAAGGGGTTCGGGCAATGCCCCGTCTTGACGCAGCTGCTCACAGATTTTCAGACAGCCATTGAATTCCCCCCGTTCAAAGAGGACACACGCAGCGCGATAAAGGCTTTCGAAAGGGGCTGGCTGTTCACTGACTCTCGGTCGCGTTACCGGCTTAGACATTTGCCTTCCCAGGAAAAAACCGACCGCCGCAAAAAGCAACACGAGGACAACAACCGCAAGAACGGCTGGACCAGGACGCATGATCAGTGCTTCGCTGCGCTCTCCGACACTGTTTCTTATGGTCCTTTGCTTGACGAACATGGCAACGGTTGTATGCAACAACCGTGCAAAGTCAGCCGGGTTCCAGAATTTGGGAACCAAACAGGGGGACATCCTGGCCTATGTAGCCGGGCCCGCCGGATGTCGGTCTGTGCCTGCCCCGTGAAGTTGAAGGACCGTTTCACTGGGGTGCGTCTGCGGCAAGAAGGAGGAAAACAGGTCTTGAGGCTGAAGAAAAGCATACGAGGTATGGGAGGGGCGCGAAGACACAGAAAATAGGCAGCAGGTTGAAAAACTGAAAACTATCCTGACTAAGAGTCAACCGTAGACCCCAAGCCAACATAACAGACCACGCCAACTAGCCGACATTGCACAAGAAAAGATCATAATTTGTGCCAAACAAGGCCTCAAGACGGCATTTTTGGGCCTGAAATCATCCTTCCATTAAGAAAAAGCAGTACTGCCGTCAGCCATTCGCGTTGCCCAGGTCGTTGACTTCAAGCCCCCTCCCCAAAAAAGTCTGTGTTCTCTTTACAACCATGACCGTATCTGTCACACGCTTATGCAAAAAGGAGGAGATCCCATTTCTTGGTTGACCTTTATTCGCAGACAGTATATTCTTACTGGTAAGACTAACAGTACCGTTTAGGAGGCTAGAAATGCCACGATTGGCCACAACGAAAATGTCATCCAAAGGGCAAATTGTCATCCCCGAAGAGGTCCGCAAGCGACTTGGTCTTAAGCCTGGTTCACAATTTGTCGTAGTTGGAAACAAAGACGTCGTGATTCTGAAGGCGATCTCTCCCCCATCCATGAAAGAGTTTGATGATCTTATTGCAGAAGCGCGCAGACAAGCCAAACAGATTAGAATGAAGCGGTCTGACATCACTGCCGCCATCTCAAAGGTCCGAGGACGCTAGTGAGAATTGTTCTGGACACGAATGTTTTTGTTTCTGGCGTATTCTTCAGCGGCCCGCCATATGAGATTCTCAGAGCTTGGAGTCATGGTAAAGTCCAGATAGTGATGTCAGAGGAAATATTAGAGGAGTACCGACGCGTTGGGGAAGAGTTATCAGAACAATTCCCAGAGGTGGATCTGGAGCCGATGCTCGCATTGCTAGTCACAGAAGGACAAATCTGTTTGCCGACAGAGTTGCCGGGGCCGGTTTGCGATGATCCTGATGATGATAAGTTTCTAGCTTGTGCAGTTGCCGGCAAGGTCAAAGTTATTGTCAGTGGCGACAAACATCTTTTGAAGGTGTCAGGATACCGGGGAATAGACGTGTTGAGACCCAGGAAATTCCTGGATCAATATATGACGTAGAGGTAATAGAGGGGGTGTAGACTGTAGGGATTTTGATTTGAAGAGGTACAGTTCTGTTAGCACTATATTGCAGCGAACGAAAGCTGAGATATCAAAAGACCGGAAGCTTGGGCAGCGGGTTGAAAAACTGAAAACCATCTTGACTAAGAGTCAACCGTGACCCCAAGCTTTGCCCCTTTTGAGCGAATGGGAAAGAACCTTTCCCCAGGTAAAAATCTTTTGCGCCGATCCTAGAAAAGAACCTTTTCCTAGTGGCGTTGCGCAAGTGGCAGGCTCGCAGGTGTCCGGGGCTACCTTCGGCCCAGGTGGGCGGAAGGTATTTCAGGCGATGCACGGAGGGGTAGCACCCCATTTCAGACCTCTTTCGACGGTCGAATAAATTGAACCTTTTTGGCTTTGGGTGTGGGGGATAGTGTGTGGGACGGCCTATCGGCCAACAGAAAAGGGGTTCGCCGGCATGGGTCGACCCCTTGATTTTTTTTGTGGTAGTCCCAACGGGAATCGAACCCGTGTCTTCGGCGTGAGAGGCCGATCTCCTAGACCGCTAGACGATGGGACCGCCTTGTCGTCTCTTACTGATCTATTGCTGGACACCTATGATCAATGACATGCTCGTGTACAGAGCACAGTCTATTTTGTCAATCCTTTTTCCAAGGTCTCCTTGTTTTCAAGTAGGGCCTGCAAAGGTTTCATGCCCATGGCGTCACTTTGCTCAATGGCCTTGAGCACCGATCCCCCTCCGGTAAAGAAATAGTAGAGCGCATCATCTAACACCGCAAGATAGAGTCCCGGACAGAGGCTCTTGAACTCCTGGAGGGTGTCCCCGCCGCCATAAAACTTCCAGGCCGTGCGGTTTCTATCGATGGTGCGGTCGAGGGCCTCTGAGCCTTCCGTAAAATATGGTGTGTAGCCCATGACCGCGTTCACAAAGATGGTTCGGGCCGAACCGATGACATGGGCCACCTTCTCGTCTAAAAAAGACCTGGAATCGATGTCCAGGATATAGCCGTACGATTTGCCGGCCACGAGGTCTTGGACGGCAATCTTTCCAAATTTTCCTCGAACCTTCTTACCCAGGGTGTCAGCCTCCACAATATGAGGAAGCTCCACAATCTTTTTCTTTTTCTTGTCCAGGGAAACCAGTTTCTTGGCGGCCTCAATGTCTTCTTCCGAGACCCCGGCGATCCGAATGTTGTATTTTGCGCACAGATAGGTATTGTAAATGACGCCCCCCAGGATGAGATGATCCACCTTTTTGTAAAGCTCATTTAACGGGCCAATCTTGGTGTCGTATTTCGCACCGGCCACCACGGCCACAAAGGGACGTTGGGGCCTTAGGACCTGGTCCAGGTGCCGGATCTCTTCTTGCATAAGAAAACCCGCATAGGCAGGCAGGTAGTTGGCAATGTCATAGGTCGATGCATGGGGTTGCCATGACCCGAAGGCGTCATTTACAAAGACGTCTGCAAGACCGGCGAGTTGCTGGACAAAGGACTCCCTGAGTTCGCCGGTCAGCTCTTCTCCTTCGAACCATCGGGTGTTGGGCAAATAAACGCCGCCGATTTTGTGCTGCCTGAGGTCCCTGATGGCCAGATTGATCGAGGTGTCGATGCCGCGAATGCCGCGCCCATCTTCAATCCGAAATGTAGGCACATGGATCCTGGTGTGAAGCTTGCGTTCAATGTAGGCGGCAATCGGCTCCGTGGAGGTGCCGGCATCGCAGGTGATCTCTCCAGTCTTCTTGTTTCGGGGCCGTCCCACATGGCTCATCAGGATGATGCGCCCCCCTCTTTCCACGATGTTGTAAAGGGTGCCGATGGTGCGGTCGATCCTGTAAGGGTCCCGGATAACGCCGTTTTTGACCACGTTGTGATCCACGCGAACCAGCACCACCTTGTCGGCAAGATCCGCGTCCTGAATGACAGGCAGCTGTTTCTTATTCGGCGCTTTCCTCATCGGTTCCCTGCTCCCTAATGTATTGTTTCAGTATCTGGTAGTCCTTCATATCGATATCAAGGAACTTGATGCCCATACCCTGGGGCCGGCTGGGGCCTTCTGCTTGTTGTCTTGCCCAGATCACTTCACATTTCAGTCTCAATGGATCTGAGATGCCGGGCAGGTCCAGCTTCAGCGAAAACTTGTGGCCGGGCTCCAGGGGGTTGTCCGTGCTTATGAAAAGGCCCCAGGTGCTCATATTCCCCAGGTATCCCTTGATCAAGGTGTCACCCAACTTGAACATGACAGGCAGAACCTTTGAGATCCGACGCTCTTGTCGGGCCGTAAATTCCGTGGCCCTGTCGGTCATCTTCTTGACCCTGTGTGCCACGGCGACCAGAATGAGCCTGAAATCTTCAGAGAGCTTATTGAATTCCCGATCCAGAAACTCCCGATCGATAATCCCGACTCTGGTCTCCCCCACAGCCTGGGCTGTGGCAATTCTCCCCATGCCGCCTATAAACCCCACCTCGCCAAAGATATCCTCGGGTTCCAGCACCTCTATGATGAACTTGTTGTCTCCAATCGTCTTGGAGATCTCTACCGCGCCTGACTGGACCACATAGATCCAGTCTCCTGAACTGCCCTCTTTGAAGATAAATTCCCCGTGGTGATAGGTCTCCTCACTCGCGATGTGATATATAGTCATTTTTTTGGCTCCTGGCATGTGTGAGTCTTACTTTTGTGTGATCCGCCTAATCTGGTGCCTTATGAGATAAACGATTCCTCCAAGGGGCGGAACGAAGACCACGAACGCCCCCCAAAGGGCCTTCTTTCGTAAGGAGCCAAAGTCCCGGCGGGCTATGTCCACAATGGCCCACATCGTGGGGATAATAAGAAGCAAGCATATGAGGAGGAATAAGCCATGACTCATTGCTCACTCCCGAACCCCTGTGTCGCACTGGCGACAGCCTTCACCCAGACACCTCAGACTCCTTTGGTTCTCACCTGGAGCGAAGCCTCGAAAGGCGTTCGGCCACTTTGAGGATGGTGTCCGCGTAATAGCTACTGTGGTTATAGGAGAGCAAGACACGGAATGCCTCGTCGCGGTTCAGCCCCGGTCTCCACCCATGTTGCTTCAGGTAGTTGGCCACACTCTCAATCGCATCCACGTGCTCATACAGGTTGATCTGTCCGTCTTTATTACCGTCTCGGCCGAACTTGAGTATGCTTGAAGGTATAAATTGAGCAAAGCCCAATGCGCCGGCATAGGAACCGTAGACAGACACCGGGTCCACCTTCTGGGCCTGAACGTATTTGAGATAAGCCCGGAGCTCACGATAGGCCCATGCCGACTTGCGCAAAGCCCATCCTTCAAAGCGGTCCTTGGATGCCGGGGCACTCTCTTTGATATAGGTACGCCAGAGCATGTCCCGCTTGGCTGTCTCATCAAGGGCTGCCAGGCTCGAAAGGGTATTGAGGACCAGGCGTTTGCTAACGTAAGTGCCCAGTCTTGATTCCACCAGCAAGATGGCGGTAACGACCTCACCCTCCACGCCATAGAGCTCTTGGGCGTGGAGTAAAGCCGCCCCATGTTTTTTGAGATAAGCGATCGCCTGGTCTACGGAAGATTCCGTCAAGAACTGATCGTAGTCCAAGGTCGCTTCTCGATGCAAGAAATACGCCGTGAGGCCCTGTTCGTCAAGGGTCACTTCGGGTCTCGCATAGATGGCCTTTATCAGGGATCTATCAAATCCGTCGCCAATAAGGCGCTGTTGAAGCGTGCCGAAGGGATGAGGCCTCCTTGATGGCTCACCATGGGCCCCATCGGCCCAGCCCAGCAGGCAGACAAAGCTCAGAGCGGCTGCGGCCAGCCATCGTGACATGACATCCCAATGGCTATGCTGGAATAACAAAGTAGAATTCGTTCCCATGCTCTTTGGCGTTAAGGCCTACCAGGCCTCCATGCACTTCAACGACATTCTTTACAAACTGGAGCCCGTGCCCCGTGCCCTCAACCGATTCGCTTTGTGTCACTCGAAAACCTTCATCAAAAATACGGGCTGCGTCTTCCTCATTAATGGGTGGTCCGGAAGAGAACACATCAAAGCGCACACCGTCGTGTCCCTGTCCAAAGAACGCTTCGACGAGCGATGCCGTGCAGTCAACCTTCTTGACCCTCTTGCCTGATGCGTCCACGACCCATTCAGCGTATTTGGCCGCATTTGACAAGAGATTAGCCACCACCTGAGCCATGAGCCCTCTGTCAGCCTTGACTTGAATATCTTCAGGTTGGCCATGATCCCTGATCATAGGGTCAACGACAATGCCTTGTTGGACAAAAAAATCCCGATATCGTTGCAGTTGCGGCAGGACGATGTCTTGCCACAGATCACAGGGGGCCTTTTTGAGGATGTATTCCCCAAACAGGAAGTGGTCTGGACGGAGCAAGGTTTCCAAGAAAAGACTAGCGTGTTTGTAATGTCGCTCGATCTTCTCCTGATCCCGAAACATGGCCCTGTTGATCACCACCATTCTTTCTACTGTCTCACTGAGCCTGGCATACAGGTTTGGCTCCTGAGCCTTGACCTCATCAAGGACGTGGTCGAGCGCACTTTCGATTTCCTTGTTAATGCTGAGATATTTCCTGATCTTTTTGAAGTAATGCTTATAGTGAAGGTTAGGCACAATCACGTTATGCTCTATGTCTGCCACCAGATTGTTGATAAACTTGAGGTGCTGAATGTTCTGTTCAGCAAGGAATTTGCTGTTAAGACTATATCCTACCCGGTTGACATATTTTTCGACAAAGAAAACTTCAGCCTCTGTGAGATGATCCCCCTGGCTCACCTCATAGATCCCGATAATATCTGCCGGCCTTTGAGGAAGAGCACGGCTGCCGGAAATCTTCTTGCCGTGGATGGGTAGCACGTGGGCACCACCGTCTTGATAAGGCGTATGAGTTATTCTGATGTAATGGGGCACATGGTCTTCCGCATGGCCGCTGGGGGGATGACTGTTTGCCACCCATTTGATGGATTCACTCTTGGGATCGATCATATACAGATTGCTTCGCAGTCCAAAGAAGACTCGAGGCACGGCAACACTCACGGCGTACAAATCATCCAGGCTGTCGTATTCTTGGGCCAGGTCGAAAAAGGTGCTCAAGGCGGCCATTTCAAGCTTTTCAAAACCATAGCTGGCGTAATCCTCCCTTTTCTGCTCAATCCGCTTCAGGATAGCAGCAAATGTATTCATGGGGTGTCTACCGCGCGGTAATGATTCTGATAGCCTGAAAGTTCCCTCGTTGCTGACCGGGCAAGCCGCCAAAGGCGGCGTATAGAACCGACTTCAATCCTTAGCCGATTTCCCTCGTAGACTACGTACTTTGGCTCATATTGTCAAATAAAACATGTTTCTTACCGCGGTTGTCCAAAAAGCTTTCTGCCAGAAGAAAGACGAGCTTTATAATGAACGGACCAATATGCCGTCTTGATTTGGCATCCTCAGAATGATATGAATTTCAAAAAGATAGGGGAAGGCCTGTGAAGGGTATGAAGGCGGGTAAGACCATTTTCTTGTGTCAGCATTGCGGCTATCAGGCACCTAAATGGATGGGCAAGTGTCCTGACTGCGGTCAATGGAATAGCTTGGTCGAGGAAAGGGCCCCTGCGGGGCCTGCGTTTTCGCCCGGGAGGTCTTTTGGAACCTCACCGTCTAAGCCGGTTCCCATGGATACGGTGGAAATGACCCGGGCAAGCCGTATGGCCACAGGGATACAGGAATTCGACCGGGTCCTTGGGGGCGGATTAGTACCGGGATCTCTTATCCTGATAGGTGGGGATCCGGGCATCGGAAAATCCACCCTCATGCTTCAGGTCTTACACCGGCTCGCCTCTCACAATCATAAGGTCCTCTATGTGTCTGGTGAGGAATCCATTCAGCAGATCAAGCTCAGGAACAATCGACTCGGTGCAGAGTCGAAGGGGCTATGGGTTGTGTCGGAGACAGGCCTCGAATCGATCAGGGCCATGGCCGATGAGATGGCGCCCGATGTCATGGTGGTTGATTCGGTTCAAACGATCTTTACCCCGGATTTGACCTCTGCCCCAGGGAGCGTCAGCCAGGTTCGGGAGGCCACGATGCACCTCATGTTCCTGGCAAAGCGGACGGGTATTCCGATTTTTCTCGTGGGACACGTGACCAAAGACGGCGCCATTGCCGGCCCCAGGCTCCTGGAGCATATGGTTGATACGGTGCTCTATTTTGAGGGAGGCCAGAATAATGTGTTTCGGGTGTTGCGGGCTGTGAAGAATCGGTTTGGTTCCACGAATGAAATCGGTGTATTTGAAATGAGAGAAAACGGGCTTTGCGAGGTCTTGAATCCTTCTTCGGTCTTCTTGTCCGAGAGACCCTGTCTTGTGCCTGGTTCGGTGGTCACAGCCAGTATAGAGGGATCCAGGCCCATATTACTTGAGATCCAGGGCCTGGTTGCCAGATCTACCTTTGGCACGCCGCGGCGAACCGTCCTTGGCGTGGATTACAACCGGGTTTCTCTCTTAGTAGCTATTATGGAAAAGAAGCTCGGATTCCAGTTGGCGAATGAGGACATCTTTGTCAATGTGGCCGGAGGGGTCAAGGTGGATGAGCCTGCGGTGGATTTAGGGATTGTCTCAGTGATTGCCTCAAGCTTCCTTGATAAACCCGTCAAGGGACGAACCGTGGTACTGGGTGAGATCGGGTTGACGGGAGAAGTCAGGACGATCAGTCGGGTTGAGCAGAGAGTGGGGGAGGCAGCAAAGATGGGCTTTACCCGGTGCCTCCTTCCCGGAAACAATCTGAAACACCTCAAGGGACGAGACGCGATGGCGTTAGTGGGTGTGCAGACAGTCTCTGAGCTCGTTGACCTGTTGTTTTGACTTGAAAAAGATCCATTTGTTGCTATATAGGTCGTGAGGGACTAGGGGTGAGACGTCATCGATGGCATGACGCTTATACCATGCGGGCTCGTAAGGAAGGATTTCCCGCCCGGTCGGTTTACAAGCTTGAGGAAATCCAAAAGAGCTTTCGCATCCTGAAAAGAGGGGCCCGAGTGCTCGATTTGGGCTGCTCCCCTGGCTCTTGGCTGCTGTTTGCCTCCAGGACGGTGGGCGATAAAGGCCTGGTTGTGGGCGTGGACATCACGCCGATGTCTGTCCAGCTTCCGTCCAATGTTCGATGGGTGGCGTATGATGCCCTGGCTTGGGACGCCTCATTCTTAGAGGCCATTGGGGGTCCCTTTGAAGCGGTCTTGAGCGATATGGCTCCTTCCAGCACAGGCAGCAAGATGGTGGATGCTCACAGGTCCCTTGAACTGAGTCAAGCGGCGTTGGCCATTGCATCCCGTGTTCTGATGGCCGGCGGAGCGTTTGTCTGTAAGATTTTTCATGGGCCTGACTTCAAGAGCTTTTCGGATCGGGCTAGGCCGTTGTTTCACAGGATTGTCCACGTCAGGCCCAAAAGTACCAGAAAGGCAAGTAAAGAGATCTACGTGGTTGGATTGGGAAAGAACTGAAGCCCGCAGCCCTGGAGGACGGGGCTTGCTAGGAGCGGGCGGGTCACAAACACTTAGAGGAGAAGCAGGGCAAGAACGTACGACAGGCCAATGAGGAGGCACCATGTCCGGGCACTCAAAGTGGAGCACGATCAAGCGCAAGAAAGGCGCGACGGACGCCAGGCGGGGTAAGATCTTCACGAAGTTGATCAAGGAAATCACGGTAGCCGCACGCTTCGGGGGAGGTGATGCGGATGCCAACCCTCGGCTCCGAACAGCCATTGCCGCGGCAAAGGCAGAAAACATGCCCAAGGACAACATTGAAAGGGCCGTGAAGAAAGGCACTGGAGAGCTGGAAGGCGTTGCCTATGAAGAGGTTCATTATGAAGGATACGGTCCGGGCGGGGCAGCCGTGTTGGTGGAATCTCTGACCGATAATAAGAACCGCACCGTAGCCGATGTACGCTATGTGTTCAGCAAGTCCGGGGGAAGCTTGGGGGAGGCGGGATGTGTGGCCTGGATGTTTGGGAAAAAGGGCCTGTTTGTATTCGAAAAAGAAAGTGTAGACGAAGAAACGCTCATGGAGGTGACCCTGGATGCCGGGGCGGAAGATATTCGTGACGAAGAAGGGACTTTTGAGGTCATTACATCCGTGGAAGATTTTGAAGCGGTGAAGAAGGCTTTGGATGAAAAGGGCACGGGTTACAGCCTTGCCGAGATCACGATGGTGCCCCAGACCACGGTCAATCTGGAAGGCAAGGAAGCCGAACAAATGCTTCGGCTCATGGACGCACTGGAAGACTCGGACGATGTTCAAAGAGTTTACTCCAATTTTGATATCTCGGACAAAACCCTTGAAGAGCTGGGAGGGGCCTGAGTTTGCCCGGGGTGATTCTGGCATGTCATTTTTTTCAATAGAGTTTTGCAAAGTCGTTTTTTCTGGTATGGTGGTGTTCCAGCCTGACAGGATAGGGACCAGGAGAAAGGCGGGCGCTGTTTGTTAGTTCTGGACGAGCTACAATATTCCGAAGAGCACATGTGGGTCCGGCATGAGGGAAATCACACGATTAGTATTGGTGTCACCGATTATGCCCAGTTAGCATTGGGGCAACTCAATTATGTGGAACTTCCCAACGAGGGTGATGATATTGTGATATGTGAAGCCTTTGGGAGCGTGGAATGTGAAAAGCTGGTTACCGATCTTTATGCCCCTGTGTGTGGTGTGGTGACAGAAATGAATCGAGAGGTGATTGACAATCCCTTATTGATCAATTATTCGCCATACAAGCAGGGCTGGGTTATCCGCGCCAAACTTTATAGCGTGGCCGAATTAGACCTGCTCATGTCGGGTGACGATTACGAGGAATACATACTGACCAGCACGCTTTGAGCACACTCCCTGCCCGGGTCTTACCGGTGTGTGATTTCCAGATCCCCCCACCCCAGCGTCCGTTGCACTTACCTTTTCAGGCATTCTCACCGCACTGGTTTTTGCCTTGGGAGCCCTTAGTTCCCCTCCAGCTGAAGCACGTCTGCGTCCTTGGGGACCTTGAACCTAAACAAGGAAGCATCGAGGCCCTGGTTAAACCTGAAACCTTCAAATCGTATAATCGTCTTGTCTCCAAAGGCGTTACAAGTAACCGATTGGATGATGTCGAAGGTACTTTTTGAAATAGATAAAACCATCTCAACCAGATTGGGCCGTCTTTTCTTGGGAAGGAGTTTCAGGACAAATCGGTCTTCTGCCTGGGCCTCCGCAGGCGCCCACTGCACGACAAAATCCTCGAGCAGAGCGCCGGGTTCGGTAAAAAACTCCGTCCATTTTGTATCGCCGAAGTAGTCGGCAGCTCGGCCAACCATCACCTGGTTTTCCGCCGGCCGATAGACCCAGACGGTTTGTCCGTCCGTGATAATGAGGTATTCTTCCGGCGTCTTATAGTGCCAACGCATCATCGTCGAGGGCCTAAAGGAGACATGCCCCTGGGCAGCGTCGACCATACCCATGGCTTTTAGGTGAGATTCCTGGACGAAATCAGCCTCAAAATCAGCTGCTGCATACCGATGCTGAATCCCTTCCAAGATTTCACAGATCGGAAGGGGCTCTGACGCAGCACAGAGACCGTGGGGGAAAACCCCGAACCATATGAGGCAGAATGCCACGCACAAGCTCCCTGGCTGTCTGCGGGCTCTTTGAGAGACAAAAACGTTTCCCATACCCTACTCCCAATAGGTCATCCGTTATAGCCCGGAACCAGTACTTCTCTGGGCTTGCCTCCTTCGCTGGAGCTGACGACGCCGTCTCGTTCCATCATTTCGATCATACGGGCGGCCCGATTATATCCCACTCTGAGACGACGCTGGACCATGGAGATGGAGGCCTGCCGGGTTTCCTTGACCAGGGCCATGGCCGCGTCGTATTTTTCATCATATTCCTCTTCATGACCTTTTTCCTCTTCATCGGCACGGGCCTGCAAGATTTCTTCTTGATAAACCGGTGGCTGTTGCTGTCTCAAAAAATCTGTGATCCGGCTGATTTCCGGCTCCGACACATAGGCGCCATGGACGCGTTGCAGCTTGGCCGTGCCAGGCGGCAAGAGGAGCATGTCGCCGTTTCCCAGCAAATTCTCGGCACCATTGGCGTCCAGGATCGTTCTGGAATCCGTCCTGGAAGAGACCTGAAACGAGAGCCTCGTGGGAAAGTTGGCCTTGATGATGCCTGTCAAGACATCCACTGAAGGCCTTTGCGTTGCAAGCAGCAAATGTATCCCGGCCGCGCGAGCCATCTGCGCCAGCCGCGTCAAGGCAAGTTCTACATCTCTGGAGGCGACCAACATGAGATCGGCCAGTTCGTCGATGACAATCAAGATGAGGGGGAGCTTCTCTTCTGATGCTCCCGTGTCCCCCGATCGGATGTTATCTTTAGCGGCGCCGTGTTCCTTCATGATCTTGCGATTGTACTGGTAGATGTTTCTTACCCCTTTTTCAGCCATCAGGGTATAACGGCGTTCCATCTCGTGGACCGCCCAATGAAGTCCCCGTGTTGCCTTCTTGGCATCGGTGACCACAGGTACAATCAGGTGGGGGATTCCCTCATAGGCGGACAGCTCAATACGTTTGGGGTCTATCAATAGGAGTTTTACTTCATCAGGGGTTGCCTTATACAGGACACTGCAAATCATGGCATTTAAGCCGACACTCTTGCCGGATCCTGTGGCGCCGGCGATCAAGAGGTGCGGCATCTTTGCCAGATCCGTCGTCAGGGGGGTCCCCATAATATCCTTGCCCAAGGCGAGGGTTAGCTTGGATTTGACTTTTTCAAAGGCTTCAGAGGCTATAATGTCGCTGAGTCGAACGATGTGGCGCTCGGCGTTTGGGACTTCTATGCCAATGACTGCCTTGCCGGGAATAGGGGCAACGATACGAATACTCTGGGCCCGGAGGGCTAAAGCCAGGTCGTCTGTCAAGTTTACAACCTTGTTGATCTTGATACCGGGGGCCGGCTCGAACTCGTACATGGTCACTACTGGCCCCGGGGTTACCGCCACCACCTTGCCGGACACATCGAAATCACTCAATTTCTTTTCCAACAGCCTGGATTGCATCTGAAGGCTTTCGTGGTCCACTGCCTTCCCGTCAGCCTCAGACCCCTCCAGAAAATTCAGTGAGGGGAGCCTGAATCCATGATCACCGGTCATGAACTCAAAGGCTTCCTGCCTGCGAGGCGGAAGCTCTTTGAGTGGCTTGGGCAAGCGTTCCACGATTTTCACCGGAGGGCCCTTTTTTTGTGATAGCTTTTGGCCTGTCTTGGCCCGCCTCTTTGCCTTTTGGCGACGCTCCTTCCAGATAATCCAGGCGGTCTTTGCGCGGCCAAAGACGCTCCTACACACACTGGTGAGCCACTTGAGCAGCGCCAGGAGTGACAGGCGGGTCGTCATAATGAAGGCAATGATCCAAATCGTCAGTAAAAAAATGAGCCCGCCGGTTGTATTAACAAAATCCTGAACGACCCTTGCCAAAGGGATTCCCACTGTCCCGCCGCTGGAGAACCCTTTCCCAAAGATGCAGTAATCCGTTTGGCGGATGGACAGGAGACCTCCAGTGGTGACCATCAACAGGAGTCCCCCTGCCAGGGCAACAAGAATGGTTGACCTGGAATACGATTTAAAGACATGTAAGGTGATCACAAGCAAGACGATGGGCATCCAGAAGGCACCCAGGCCGAACAGGTAAATGAGAAAACCGGCTACGTGAGCGCCTGCC
Source organism: Deltaproteobacteria bacterium (assembly GCA_030665585.1). Taxonomy (GTDB): domain Bacteria; phylum Desulfobacterota; class Desulfobacteria; order Desulfobacterales. The sequence continues at coordinate 26,977 of DAOUZN010000001.1, forward strand.
ACGCCGAAGAGGTTGTGGACATCCCCTGACGCCCGCACATAATTGATGCTGGGATCTGATGGATCATACGAAAGAAGGCTCACAGCAGTGAAGACGAGCGTGAAAAGGAGAATGACCCCTAGAATTTCCTTTCGCATCTTAATTCTTTCGTACCTTCTCCGACCACTCACGATGCCATGATCCAAGACCCCGTGGCTGGGTTGCCTTGAGCCTCTCAAGGTCCTGTTTCATGATGGAGCGAATCGTTTCCATAAGGGCTTTTTTGGTCTTGTTGTTATACGAAGCCGTGTCAACCGGGGCATGGATACTGACTACCACGAGACCGGGCCTAATACGGAGACTCCCCTTCGGCATGACGTGGTGAGTGCCGTAGATGACCACCGGGACGATGGGCCGTCCGGAACGCACGGCTAGGTGAAATCCCCCCGCTTTGAACGGCTTGATTCTGCCATCTGTGCTTCGGCTTCCCTCAGGGAAAATGATCACGGACACCCCTTGGGCAATCTTCTGAGCCGCTTCCACGAGGCTCTTATGAGCTGACTTCCGATCAGACCGGTCTATGCTGATATAGCCAACCCGGGCCATGGAAAGTCCAAAAACCGGAATTTGGAAGAGCTCCTTCTTGGCCAGCCACCGAAATTGGACAGGCAGATATCCAAGGAGCGCCAGGATGTCAAACATACTTTGGTGATTGGCCATGTATATATACGTGGCATGGGGGTCGATATGATGCAATCCCTGCACACGCACCTTGACCCGGCTGACAAGGAGCACGGATTTCGCCCAGAATCGTCCCGCGAGATGGGAGAGGTCTCCACCCTTTCTAAAGAACGATAAGGTAATGGCAGTAAGGGCACAAACAAGGGTGATCAGAACCACCCACATTGAAATCACAACGGTTCGGATCATATGCCAGCCATTTGGATGTGAAAAAAGAGCCCAGCGTCTCAGAGAGTTGACCGGCCCGCCCCCCGCAAGCCCCGCCCTTCAGGGCGGGGAGCTTCGCACCCTAGCTCAGAATCTTCAGCGTTTCAAATATGCTGTCGGCAAGCTGAACAATGCTCTCTCTTTGTGCCGCATTGGCATAATGGATGCAGTCACACCGAACCCTGCTTCGGGTTCGGATCAACAGTTCAAAGGAGATAGCCGTTGGTTTCAACTCAAGAGCAAAGTAAAAGGGCTGACAGTCCGTATGGGCTGCTTGAACGTCGTCTAGTAGATCATCCTTTAGGGGGAGCCAGTAAAGACCTTCCATCTGGGAAGGGCCATAATGCTCATCCAGGTACGCCTTGAGCTTTTCATAATCCCCTGGCCGGAGTTCATCGATGCGGTACTGTTTCATCTCATGCAAGATCCACTTGTCAACGGGTCTCCCCATTTGGGCGCTTGTAAATTTTTTGAATATCATACCATTAGACGACAATAAAGAGAAAACCCCGGGCAACAGGCCAAAACGCGGTGACAGATCCTGACCCCATTGATACGGGTTTTCTGCTTCCGTGGCCCGTGGAGCAGGATAGGCGGGGGAATCAGGAGGCCCTGCGGCTGTCTCAAGGGGGAGGGGGTGGTGGGTTGGAGGATAAAACAGAGAATCCCGCATCACTCGTGGTGCTACGGGATTTTTTATGATTTGATGACACAGGCGCGGTGACGGTTACTTGTTGTCCTTGACCTCCTCGAAGTCTGCATCCACCACGTCCTCATCCGGGCCTGCCTTAGATTCAGCCTGGGCCGAAGCCTCGGGGCCAGACGCCTGCTCACCCGCCTGGGCCCCACCAGAGGCTTTTGCATACATGGCCTCAGCCAATTTGTGAGAGGTTTGCATCAGTTCTTCACTCAGGCGCTTGATCTCCTCAGTGTCGGTCCCTTCCATGGCTTTCTTGAGCCGTTCCATAACGCCTTCCAGATTCGTGTTGAGTGTCGGATCTACCTTGTCACCTAGTTCTTTCATAGATTTTTCGGTCTGATAGATCAGGCCGTCCGCGTGGTTGCGGGCTTCAACAAGGTCCTTTTTCTTCTTGTCTTCCTCGGCGTGTGTCTCACCTTCTTTAACCAGCCTTTCGATTTCCTCTTCTGACAGGCCGCTTGAGGCCGTAATTTGTATGGATTGTTCTTTTCCTGTTCCCAGGTCTTTTGCCGAGACATGGACGATGCCGTTGGCGTCGATGTCGAAAGCCACCTCAATCTGGGGGATACCCCGCGGTGCAGGAGGGATGCCGACGAGCTCAAAGCGACCCAAGGTCTTGTTGTATTGCGCCATCTCACGTTCGCCCTGTAGCACATGGATGGAAACTGCCGGCTGATTGTCGGCGGCCGTGGAAAATATCTGACTCTTTTTCGTGGGGATGGTGGTATTCTTTTCAATCAACTTGGTAAACACGCCCCCCAGGGTTTCAATGCCAAGGGATAGCGGGGTCACATCAAGGAGCAGCACGTCTTGGACATCACCCTTTAAGACACCCGCCTGAATGGCGGCTCCTGCAGCCACCACCTCGTCGGGATTCACCCCTTTGTGAGGCTCCTTGCCAAAGAGGGCCTTGACCTTTTCCTGCACGGCTGGCATGCGAGTCATGCCACCCACCAGGATCACTTCGTCCATGTCTGAGGGCTTCAAACCCGCATCTTTGATGGCAGTCTCACAAGGTGCCACCAGCTTGGTCAGGAGATCATCAACCAAGGATTCCAGCTTGGCCCTGGTCAGTTTTATATTCAAATGTTTTGGTCCACCGGCATCAGCCGTGATAAAGGGAAGGTTGATATCCGTCTCCATGGCGGTGGAGAGTTCCATCTTGGCCTTTTCCGCTCCCTCCTTTAGGCGCTGCAGGGCCATTTTGTCATTTCGAATGTCGATCCCCTGGTCCTTTCTGAATTCGTCGGCCAGGTAATCAATAATCTTTTGATCAAAATCCTCACCACCTAAGTGGGTGTTACCGTTCGTTGACTTTACCTCAAAAACACCTTCTCCGATTTCCAATATGGAGATGTCAAAGGTGCCTCCACCCAGGTCAAAAACTGCTATTTTTTCATCCTTCTTCTTATCCAGACCATAGGCCAGGGAGGCCGCAGTGGGCTCATTAATGATCCGCAATACATTAAGCCCCGCGATCTTGCCTGCGTCCTTCGTGGCCTGCCGCTGGCTATCATTGAAATAGGCCGGCACGGTGATGACCGCTTCGGTGACCTTCTGACCCAGGTATTCTTCGGCCGTCTTTCTCATGGCTTGCAGGACATGGGCTGAAATCTCAGCCGGGCTGTAGGCCTTGCCCTGAATCTCCACCTGTGCATCACCATTGGCTGCCTGGGTAATCTTGAAAGGAGAGATGTCCTTGTCCTGTTGCACTTCTTTCGACGCATACTTTCTTCCGATGAGCCGCTTCACGGCAAACACGGTATTCTCCGGATTGGTGATGGCCTGCCGCTTTGCCGTTTGGCCTACCAGGCGCTCCCCGCTGCTGGTCCAGGCAACCATGGATGGTGTGGTCCGCCTCCCCTCTGGGTTCGTAATCACCTTGGGATCCTTTCCCTCCATAATGGCCACACACGAGTTGGTTGTACCGAGATCAATTCCTATCAGCTTACTCATCACTTTCCTCCTTACACTGTATAGTCAAGCTAGTGAACTGTTACCTTTATTTTAGATCCCTTCTCATGATCGGCTGATTCCGCCTCCACCTTGGTCTCCGGCTTTTTTGAAACCACGACCATCGGGGGCCTGAGGAGTCGGTCCCCAAGCATGTAGCCCTTCTGGAGTTCCTGCGTCACGGTATTCTCAGGGTATTTCTCAGATTCTTCTTGCGACACGGCGTGATGAAAATTTGGGTCAAAGGGCTTTTCCACGGTCTCCACCGCGACAAGCCCGAACTTTCTGAGGCTATCCCTGAGCCCCTTTAGGGTCATCTCCACGCCTTTTCGCATCCCTTCGAAGGCATCTGCATCCTTTTCATACTCTATTTCCAGGGCCCGCTCCAGGCTGTCCATGATGGGCAAGATTTCCTTGATGAGGGACTCATTGGCAAATTTTCTGAAATCATTCATTTCCCTTTCCATGCGCTTCTTATAGTTCTCAAAATCAGCTGTGACCCTCAACAGACGCTCATAATTCTCCTCAGCCTTGGATTCCGCTATCTGCAAGCGTTCTTTGAGGCTTTCCTTCCGCGGTGGCTTCTTCTTTTTCTGTTTAAGAGCCTCTCCGCCAGATGTCTCGGCCCCTTCAGTCTCAGCAACTACCTCGGATACGAGCTTGTTCTTGTCGTCAGTCAAAGGCGTCCCCATATGTCTCGCCCATCTGATTAGTCTTGTCTTACGTAGAATTTTGCAATGAAAATAAGAACCATACCGGCGTTTGTCAAGGGACTGTCACACAAAACGGCATTGCCTGTGGGCCGGCACTGGATTGGCCTTTGCCACCGTTAACAAGTTGAACACCGTGGGCCCAACGCTGATGAACTCTGAACATGACCCGGGGCAGGCCTGTAGAGCTTCCCCTGACAAGTATCTCGGTCCTCAAGTCTCTTCCGGATTTGGGAAAGGGTGTGTTGTTTCTGCAAGGCCCATGCAGGGGCCACAAGGGCAGATGCATTGGGGTCTCCAGTGAGACGCTGTATGATGATCTCTGGACTGAGACGTTCCAGAAAGCCCACAACCCAATCCACGTATGTATCCTGATCCAGGGCCGTGAAACCGCCCGTCTTGTAAAGGTGTGCCAAGGGCGTCCCATGAAGGACATACAAGCTGTGAATCTTGATACCGTGTATGCCAAGGTCAGCTACAGCCGAGGCCGTGTCCAGGATATCCTGTCTGGATTCACCAGGGAGTCCTAAGATGACGTGGGCGCAAATCAGTATGTTTCGGCCCTGGGTCATCTCAACGGCACGGACAAAATCTCCAAAGGTGTGACCACGATTAATCGTCTTTAAGGTTCGGTCGTGCACGGACTGAAGCCCATACTCCATCCAAACCATATGAGTCGCCGTGTATCGCTGAATAAGGCCCAGTTTTTCTTCATCAACACAGTCCGGCCTTGTCCCAATGGCAAGTCCCACGATATCCGTATCGGCCAGGGCCTCATCGTACCGTTTCTGAAGGATCCCACAGGGGGAATAGGTGTTGGTGAATGCCTGAAAATAGGCAAGAAACTTGTTGGCCTTGTATCGCACAGCCAGCCGAGCCTTTGCCTGTTGAATTTGGTCCCTAATGGATTGGCCCCTGGCCGCCGCGCCCGAGCCCGAGCCCTTTCCGTCACAGTAGATGCACCCGGAAGAAGACAGCTTGCCGTCCCGGTTCGGACAGGAAAAACTCGCATCTATGCTGATCTTCTGAACTCTGCAGCCGAACCGTTGCCTAAGAAAGCTGTTAAAATCGTTATATCGTCTTGCCATGATCGTCTTGCCAACAAGAAAGGCCTGAGGCCAACATCGACTTCAGCTCACCCGACTGAGGTGATCAGGGGACAGCGGCAACCCCCGGTGGAACGGGAATTCTTGGAAGGCGAGGGCAGGATATGTTGCATTGACTTGGCTGCGCACCCTTCGTCGAACCCTTTCCACGAGACCTCAGGTTGTCGTCATTTGGTCGGAGCCGCGCCACGACACAGGCTGGATGACTTACCGCTGCTTCCTCCCGGACCTGACGGGGTTCGTCACCGCCTGTTGCGTGGTGGCCGACCAGGGACAACCTTTGGGACATGGAGCGGTGGGCCCTCAAAAGGGAATTCAGCCCCGCATAAGCGGATTTCGGGTGACAGGACACCGCTAGCTCCCCGCCTAGCACAACCAAGCCAACCTTTTATAGATCAAAAAAGCTTTCATTTCAACGGCAAAAAAATACAATACCTCTTTTGTCTTGACTTAACCTGTTTAAAAACCTTAATATTTTTCTTATAGGGGCCTATGCTTAGAAGAGACCATGAATTCTTGGCGGCGGTTGAGGCAACCATCTGCCGTCACCACATGCTGGCGTCCGGCGACACCGTACTGGTAGGCGTGTCCGGTGGGCCGGACTCTGTTGCGCTACTTCATTGCCTGGTTGAATTAAGGAGCAGCTGGTCTGTCCACCTGGTCGTCGTGCATCTGAATCACCAGCTGCGAGGCGCAACCGCGGATCAGGAAGCAGCCTTTGTTGAGAGGTTGGCCTCAAGGCTGGAGGTCCCCTGTGAAATCGGTTCCAGGGATGTGGCATCCTACGGTGCCGAGCACCGGTTGTCCATCCAAGAAGCAGCCCGAGCGGTTCGTTACGCCTTTTACGATGAAGTGGCCGCCAGGCGTGGGGCCGGAAAGATCGCTCTTGGGCATCAGGCCAATGACAATGCCGAGTCAGTGCTCATGCACGTGTTGCGAGGAACGGGGCCCAGAGGCCTCGCAGGGATCCCGCCCGTGCGCGACGGGCGCATCATCAGACCCCTGATCGACTTAGGCAGACTACAGATATTGCGGTTCCTCGAAGAGCGAGGTTCCGAATATGTGCGAGATCATTCCAACCTCGATCCCAAATACCTCCGGACCAGAATCCGGCACGAACTGTTACCCTTGCTGAAGGAGAACTTTAATCCTAAGGTGGTTCACGCCCTGACGCGCCTTGCCTCCATTGTGAGGCAGGAAGAGGATTTTTTCAACCAGCAGATCAGGAGTGCCTTTCAGGACCTTGTATTGGAGCAGAGGACGAATCGCATAACGCTGTCCGCCTCGGGGCTGGCTCGTTTGCACCCGGCCCTGCTGCAGCGCTTGGTACGCCAGGCCGTGTTGTCGCTCAGAGGCAACCTGAAGCGGTTGGGGCATAACCATGTGGGAGCCGTGGTCCGGCTCGTCAAGGGGCCTTTGCCTTCAGGTCGGCTGGATCTGCCCAATGGCGTTTGGGTGGTTCGTGATCGGGATGAAGTCACATTTTCGGTGGGGGCGCCTGAGTCAAGGCCCAGGTTCGAATATCACGTAGCCGGCCCAGGGACGACCTTGATTCGGGAGATCGGCACATGTCTTAGACTATCGGTGTGTGACGCCAGTGAAGTGGTTGTCACTGGAAAGCATCATCCCACGACTGCATTCTTGGACTTGGACGCGGTGTCCTTTCCCGTGATCGTTAGGAGCCTCAGGCGAGGGGACCGATTCAGACCCCTGGGGATGTCCGGGTCTCAAAAGCTCAAGGCCTTTTTTATAAACCATAAGGTGCCACGGTCCAAGAGGCATCGGTGCCCCTTACTGCTCAGTGGCGGCAGGATCGTATGGGTGGGAGGATATCGCATAGACGATTCAGCCAAGATCACAGAAAAAACAAAAAGGGTGCTGACAGCCGAGCTTTTGCCGGCATCATGAAAAAGATTGAAAAAGGGATCGTATTGTATTATATTTTATAGTGTTCTTGCCGAAATAATGACTGAATAGTCCGTTAAGGAGGTTGTTTATTGAATCCTTTTTACAAGAATCTGGCCTTGTGGCTGGTCATAAGTCTTGTCATGATCTTACTCTTTAACCTGTTTAACCAGTCGAGGGTCCAGGACAGAGAAATTAGCTATACGGAATTCATGGGCCGGGTGGAAAAGGGGGATGTGGCAGGTGTGGTTATTCGGGGGCAAGAAATTTCCGGCAGTGACGTCGATGGTGTCCGTTTCAAGACCTTTGCTCCTCAGGACGGAGACCTGATCAAGACCCTGAGAGGTCACGAGGTAACCATCAAGGTCAAGCCTCCTGCCGAATCCCCGTGGTACATGACGGTGCTGGTGTCCTGGTTCCCGATGATTCTGCTGATTGGCGTATGGATCTTCTTCATGCGCCAGATGCAGGGAGGGGGAGGCAAGGCCCTGTCTTTTGGGAAAAGTAGGGCAAGGCTTCTTTCAGACCAGTCAGCCAGGGTAACCTTTAAGGATGTCGCGGGCATTGATGAGGCGAAGGAAGAGTTGAGTGAAATCATCGATTTTTTGAAAGACCCCAAGAAATTTACCCGGTTGGGGGGTAGAATCCCAAAAGGTGTTCTTCTCGTGGGGGCCCCTGGTACCGGCAAAACGCTTCTGGCCAGGGCCATTGCCGGAGAGGCGGGCGTTCCTTTCTTCAGCATCAGCGGTTCGGACTTTGTGGAGATGTTTGTTGGGGTTGGGGCATCCCGGGTGCGGGACCTCTTTGTTCAGGGGAAAAAGCACGCCCCATGCATTATTTTTATCGACGAAATCGACGCGGTGGGCCGACACAGGGGTGCCGGCCTTGGAGGCGGGCACGATGAGAGGGAACAGACTTTGAACCAACTCCTGGTAGAGATGGATGGATTCGAATCGAATGAAGGGGTAATTCTCATATCAGCCACAAACCGCCCAGATATTTTGGACCCTGCCCTTACGCGCCCCGGACGGTTTGACCGCCAAGTGGTTGTGCCGGTGCCCGATATAAAAGGACGTGAAGGCATTCTTCAGGTCCACAGCCGAAAGACACCCCTGGCGGATGACGTGGAATTGGCTGTGCTTGCGCGAGGCACCCCCGGCTTCTCCGGTGCAGACCTTGAAAATATGGTCAACGAAGCCGCACTGCTGGCGGCTAGGGGGGACAAGGACGTTTTGGAGATGGCAGACTTTGAGGAGGCCAAAGATAAAGTCCTCATGGGCACAGCCCGAAAGAGTATGATCATCAGCGAGGCGGAGAAGCGCAATACGGCATATCATGAAGCAGGCCATACCCTGGTCGCCAAAATGATACCTGGAACCGATCCCATCCACAAGGTGACCATTATACCCCGAGGCCGTGCCCTGGGGCTCACCCAACAGCTCCCCATCGATGAAAAGCATACCTATCCGAAGAAATACCTGCTGAACAATCTCGCCGTGCTCATGGGTGGCCGCGCAGCTGAAGAACTGGTTCTCAAGGAGGTGACGAGTGGTGCAGGCAACGACATTGAGCGCGCCACGGACACTGCCCGTAAGATGGTCTGCGAGTGGGGCATGAGTGAGGGACTGGGCCCCCTAAGCTTTGGACAGAAAGAAGAGCAGATCTTTTTGGGCAGAGAGTTCGCCCAACATCGGGACTACAGTGAAGAGACGGCGGTCCTCATCGACAAGGAGGTCACCCGGTTCGTTTCAGAGGCATATGATAAGGCCAAAAAGATTCTCCAAGAGCACACGGATACCCTCCACGGCCTGGCACAGGCGCTGCTCGAGAGGGAGACTCTAACGGAACGCGACATCGACGTCATCATTGCAGGAGATATTCCCGTGGCCCCCGAGTCCAGCAAAGAAAAGGCCGAACCCGAGGTGCAGGGTAAAGGTAAGGGGCGGACAACCCGGGAGTTCCGGCCACTTCCCAGCTAGACCCCATCGACAAGGCATCCGTTTTGAAGCTCCAATGCGGCCCTTTTGGGCTGACCTTAGGGAAGCGTACGTTGATGATGGGCATCGTGAATGTGACGCCCGATTCTTTTTCAGACGGTGGTTTGTTTTTTGACCAGGCCGATGCTGTTGCCCACGGGGAGGCCCTGGCAGCAGCGGGAGCAGATATCATTGACGTGGGCGGCGAGTCCTCGCGTCCATTTTCTGAGTCGGTGCCAGTACAGGAGGAGATTCGGCGTGTTGTGCCTGTCATTGAAGAACTGGCCAGGCGTCTTTCGGTTCCCATCTCGATTGACACCCACAAAGCCCGGGTAGCAAGACGCGCCATTAGCGTCGGCGCGTCCATGGTCAACGATATAGGAGCCCTCCTGCTGGATCCGGCCATGGGGAGTGTTGTTGCCGAGGCAGGTGTGGCCGTTGTCGTCATGCACATGAAGGGCACGCCCAAAGTCATGCAAGTCGGTCCCCATTATGAAGACGTGGTGGGGGAGGTCAGGGGCTTTTTGGCCGATGCCGTGGAAAGGGCCGAACAGGCGGGGATTGGCCCATCCAGAATCATCGTGGATCCGGGGATCGGTTTTGGCAAGACCGTGACACATAACTTGCTTCTCATCAAACACCTTTCAGCCTTGCAGGCCATGGGGGTTCCCATTCTGATCGGGCCGTCGCGAAAATCTTTTATTGCCAAGATACTCGGTAACGGAGACGAACGTCGCGAAGTGGGCACCCAGGCTGCAGTAGCCGTGGCTGCTCTGCACGGCGCCCATATCGTACGTGTCCATGACGTGGAACGGACAAGGTATACCCTGAAACTGGTCGACGCCATCAAGAACCCGGCGAGTTGCAACGCGTGACCCCTGGCGAACCCGAGGCCTTTGCAGTAGAGAAACGTGCATGAATAAGGCGCCATCACCATGCTCTTAGCTGTCGATGTAGGAAATACGAACACGATCATCGGGGTCTACGATGGTGAAGACCTCGCCTGCCACTGGCGGGTGCGCACCGACAAGGATATGACCGAAGACGAGTTCTACATATTGATCAAGAACCTGTTTTCCTTCCAGGGCGCGGCTATGGAGTCCATCAGTGGGACGATTATCTCATGCGTGGTCCCTCCCATGGTAAAGAACCTCAACAAGTTTTGTACGCAATACCTTCAGCACGACCCCCTGTGGGTCGATGCGACTACCTTCACGGAGATGCCCGTGCTCTACGATAACCCCAAGGAGGTGGGAGCGGACCGGATCGTCAATGCTGTGGCAGCCTTTCACAAGTATCGTACAAGCCTGGTTGTGGTTGACTTTGGCACGGCCACCACCTTTGACTGCATCTCAGATCAAGGCGCTTATCTGGGCGGCGCTATCAGCCCCGGCATACTCATCTCTTCAGAGGCCCTCTTCAAGAAGGCCTCTAAGCTTCCGCGGGTGGAAATCTACAGGAGGCCAAAAAGCGTGATTGCCAAGGATACCCTGAGCAGCATGAACGCGGGAATTATATACGGTTATGCGGGACTGGTGGATGGAATCGTATGTCGCATCAAGAAGGAGATGAAACCAACGCCCAAGGTGATTGCCACGGGCGGCCTAGCCGACCTTATAGCAGAGGTGGCCCAGGCCATCGAAGTTGTTGAACCTCATCTCACGTTAGAAGGTCTGCGGATCATCTACGGCAAGATCAAAAACACCTAACCGCGCCCTTGTCCCCGTCATGCCAAGAACGCCTTCTCACACTTCACTGCCGAGAAAGACTTACTTTCCAAACTGACGATCAGGCTCGGCCTGTTTTCTTCAAAGACTCCTTGTAGACCTGGTAGAACTCCTCGTGCTCTGCCAGGGCTCCTTTCAGGATGCTTTCCATATCATCTATGTTCTGCAAGTTGACCGCCAGGTTGACACTCTTGTTGAAGGCCGTCATGTTGTCCATGGTCTTGAGGCTGTTGCTGAGAAGAACGACAAACGTGTTGCCCCGGATACTCATGGGAAGCTGTACCAAATATTGAAGCACGTGGTTCGAGTCAGCGCCCGCAGAATCAAAGGCTTCATTGACAACGACCAGGTCATAAGTGTGAAACCGCATATATTTCAAAGCGTTCCGAGCTGAAGGAGCCTCCACCACGTGGTAGTTCATGCCCTCAACAACGTCATGGATCTTTTGTCTGACCTCCGAGTCAGTCTCACACAGTAGCGTGGTTTGGACGCCTGCATGAACGTAATCAAAGGGTTTTTCCGAGGCATCGTAGGTGGGGGACTCGACCTCATTGACGAGGGTCTCCAGGCTTCTGACTGGTGTGACTCCTCGTGCCTCGGACTGGGTATGGAGCTCCAGCCTCCCGTCACATTTCGGGCACTTGATGGAAACCATGCGTCCTGGAGGCAGGTCTTCATCAGGAAGCCTGAATCTATTTCTGCAATCTCGGCAAACAACTTCCATGTCTCAATACCCTTCAAGCCCCTTGACGCTGTGGACGACCATAACCCATATCAACCTCAAGGTCTTCGATATCCGTGGTTTTCTCTCCGCGCCCACTCTTTATCCGGTCGATGCCTCGCCCGACCGTGGCTTTGCGAGATGCGTAGGCCATGGCCGTATCTTCGGTGATTAGACCTCGTTCGTAAAGTCGCGTAATGGACCTGTCAAAGGTCGTCATCCCAAAGGCCTCACCGGCCTCTATGATCTCATAAAAGGTCTTGCCCTCCGACTCGCCGTGGAGAATCGTGTCCTTGACCCTGAGGCTCGTCCCCATGATTTCAAAGGCGGCCACGCGGCCACCGCCTACCTTGGGAAGGAGCCTCTGGGAAACAATCCACCGGATGGTGTCTGCCAACCGGATGCGGATTTGATTCTCTTCATCGACGCCAAACATACCAAGGACACGATTGACGGTTTGGCCTGCATCCACCGTGTGGAGGGTGGTCAGGACGAGGTGTCCGGTCTCGGCTGCGTTCAGTCCAATCTCAACACTTTCCCGGTCGCGCATTTCACCCACCAGGATGACCTTGGGGGCTTGTCGCAAAGCAGCGCGGAGGCCATTGGCAAACGTGTCGAAGTTGGTTCCCATTTCCCGTTGGTTGAAGGTGGCTTTCTTGTGGGGATGCTCGTATTCGATGGGGTCCTCCAGGGTGACGACGTGAACTGACTTTTTCTCATTGATTTCATTGAGTATGGTTGCCAGGGAGGTGGACTTACCTGTCCCTGTTGCCCCCGTAAATAGAACAAGGCCGTTTTTTTCTTCAGCCATTTTGTAAAAAGCCGATGGCAAGCCAAGCTCCTTGCAGGTGGGAATCTTCGTTTCCAGTTTTCTCAACATGATGGAGTAATTGTTTTTCTGAGAGAAGATGTTCACCCTGAAACGGGCCTTACCTGGAAGCTGGTACGACATGTCGCACGACCCCTCTTTCAGGAGCGTTTCTGTCAAACGGCGGTCCCGGTTCAGGAGGTTCAGGACAAAGGTCTCTGTCTGGAAAGGGGTCAGCTCTTTGAAGGGAGGCTGCAAATCTACAGGGCAAAGCACCCCATCGCTTTCTACCTGGAAGGGTCTGCCCACGGTAATATTCAGATCGGAAACATTGCTGTGGGCGTCAAGCATCCTGGTCAGGATGTGGTCTATCTCTTGTTTCCTCATGGCGTCTTTGCCTCCTCGATAGCACAGGCGCGCCTACGCCCTACGCCTCTGTAAAATCCACCGGTGGTGCCTTCAACAGGGGCCGGAACTTGCTCTTGTCGTTGGACTTGGCATAGGCCTCGTCCGCACTGATCCAGCCCTTGTTATGGAGAGTCATGATGGCGTCGTCCAAGAGTTGCATGCCATATTTTTTCCCGGTCTGGATGGAGGAGGGAATCTGATGTGACTTTCGTTCCCGAACCAGGTTGCGTACGGCAGGGGTGGCAATCATGATTTCCAGGGCCACACACCGACCCCTCTGATCGATCCGCTTGAAAAGGACCTGGGCCAACACCGCACGGAGTCCGTCTGCCAGGGTCGAACGAATCTGTTCTTGCTGGCTGGCCGGAAAAACCTCGATGATACGGTCCACAGTGCTCACAGCACTGGTCGTGTGCAAAGTTGCAAAGACAAGATGTCCAGTCGTGGCCGCCTCAATAGCCAGAGAAATCGTTTCAAGGTCTCTCATCTCCCCCACGAGAATGATGTCCGGGTCTTCACGAAGGGCCCCTCGAAGGGCCGCTGCAAAGGACTTGGTATGGATGCCAACCTCCCGCTGATTGACGATACACCCCTGACTCTTGTGCACGAATTCAATGGGGTCTTCAATGGTGATAATATGGTCTTTTCGCGTCTGATTGGCCAGGTCAACAATGGCTGCCAAGGTCGTAGACTTACCGCTTCCCGTGGGCCCGGTGATCAGTACGAGCCCGCGGGGCAGGGAGGCAAGCTTGGATACCACGGCCGGCAGCCCGAGCTCTTGCACCGTCGAAATATGACTAGGAATCTCACGGAAGACCGCCCCGATACCGTTTTTTTGCATGAAATAGTTCGCCCGGTAGCGGGCAAGACCAGGAATTTCATATCCAAAGTCCACATCCCCGCTCTCCTCAAAGACCTTGATCTTGTCTTCGGGCGTGATTTCATAAAGCATGCTTCTAAGCTGGTCATTGGTGAGTTCCGAATACTTGACCCGCTCAATATCACCGACAATTCTGAGCATGGGTGGCTCGCCTGCAACGACGTGGAGGTCAGAGGCTCCTTGCTCATGCATCAATTTGAAAAATGCGTCGATCTTTGCCATAGGGTCCTTTACCTAACCGTTCTTGAGAAATCTAAGTTTCTCCTCAGATTTTTTCTCGCTTTCCATGGCTTCCTTGCTCATGTCCAGGAATTTGCCATGGGCCTCCAGGATCGTTCTCAGCTCCACTTCGAGTTGTGTGCGTTGCCTCTTAAGCTCTGAAATATCGTTGTGGAGCTGGTAAAGCCGATTGTCGGCTGACCTCAATAGCTTTTCAGCCTTCATTTGCGCTTCAGAGATGATGAGGTCACTTTCCTTTTCGGCATTTTGCTTCATGACATTTAGCATTTCCTGGGCATTGACCATGGCCTGCTGGAAGGTCTTCTCTTGCTCTTGGAATTTCCGAATTTCGCCTTTGAGTCGTTCCATGTCTTTGCGAAGCGTCTCATTTTCCCGGCTCAGGAGTTCCATGGATTCAGCAACCCGTTCCAAGAAAGCGTCCACTTCACGGACATCGAAGCCTCTGAAGCGAATACGAAACTGCCCCTGCTGGATATCGAGCGGTGTCATGGTCATAAGCGGTTCCCCCGTTTTTAGGTGGTTACATGAGCGTTGCGGCCAACCGTATCAAACTGTTCACCACAAAGGACCGCACGAATATGATAGCGAGCAATACAAGCATGGGAGAAAAATCGATGCCGCTCAAGCCAAGGGGAAATCGTGCGCGCAAAGGATACAGCACCGGTTCCGTGACGTTATGAATAAAACGGACAATGGGATTGTAGGGGTCAGGACTCACCCAAGAGAGGACGGCCCGGGCAATGATGATCCACATGTAAAAAAACAAAGCATAATCTAAGACCGTGGCAAGAGCATTCAGAAAATAGCCGATGATGAACATGGTGCTCCCTCAAGAAGATACAGCGGGCAATGTGCGGTGCCGGTATTCCATTGACAAGTATCTGAGTTTTATTGATTATTGAAAATAGCCCATCAAAAGTCAAGAGGTTTGATTGAAGATCCCTGCAGTCCCGATGCATCGGGACGGGGAATGCGTTCGCTTTTTCGGTTCAACACCGTTGACAGCGACAGGCTAAGGGCGTTAAGTCACCTCACCGGGTTCCGGTGGTTGACGGGTTATTTTGCACAATTCATGCCACAGCCACAGTCCGTTTACCTGGCCTGTATGTGGTAGACTTGCTCAACGCCGTGTACGCGGTCAGGTTAACGCAAAATGAGGAGAGGGTTATGAAACGGCTGAACAAAAAAATAGGCTTTATTGGTGCAGGAAATATGGGAGAGGCGATGATTAACGGTCTCATCAAATCGGCCTTGTGTGAGCCGGACCAGATCTGGGCCAGCGACGTACGAGCGGCCCGGTTGCGCCAACTGAAGGACACCTATCAGATTCATGTTACCCAGGACAACATAGAAGTCTTTGAACAGGTCGATGTGGTCATTTTAGCAGTCAAGCCTCAGCACATGGACGAGGTCCTGGACCATCTTTCCAGGACGTTTCCCCGCACCATCAAGGGAGTCAAGCTTATCATTTCCATTGCTGCAGGTTTTCCCATCGCAAGGATTGAGAGGCACTTTTACCAAGACCTGGATGAAAGTTCCAAGGGGCTGCTCCCTATCGTTCGTGTCATGCCTAATACGCCGGCATTGGTCCTGGCCGGCATGGCCGGTATGAGCGGCAATGCCTATGCCGGAGCATCGGACCTTGATGAGGCCCGCAACATATTGGCGGCCATCGGGGGGGTCATCGAATTTCAGGAAAAGGATTTGGATGCAGTCACCGCCCTTAGCGGTTCTGGGCCGGCCTATGTTTTCTACTTGATAGAGGCCCTGGTGGAGGCTGGGGCCGGTCTTGGGTTGAGGCCGTCCCATGCCCTTCGGTTAACCCTTGAAACCATCAAGGGGTCGGTTAAACTGTTGGAGGCAACGGGTGAGGCGCCTGTGGTTCTTCGGAAAAACGTCACGTCTAGGGGTGGGACCACGGAGGCAGCACTCAATGTGCTGGACCGCCACGGGGTGAAGGGGCATCTGATGGATGCCATTCGAGCCGCTGCTCAGCGATCCAAGGCGCTGAGCGAATCAGATTAGGAATCTGAAATGGGAAGAGGGATGACCATGGAATACGACGACAGACATGAAGACCTGGCTGCAGAGAAGCTTGAAGATGAGCTATATGCGATAGAGCGTTAGATTTCAGAGTATGGCCTTGGACTGGAAGCGCTAAACGATGAACTGTCAGAGTGACCATCTGGAGGCAACATTTCCCAAAAATCAAAGAAAATGGAAGAAAGTGAAAGACATCGTTGAAAGAGGAACCTGTTCATAACCAGTCGATAAGTTCCGATTTCTTTGAAATCCTTGACAGAAATTAGGCGGTCAAAGAATTGCCTATGTGCAAACGTTTGTGGCAGAGTGATGTTTTATGTCCACTGATATTAAAGCGTTACAAGTTGTTGATAACTTATTCACAAGAACATCATAATCCCCCCTCATCGCTTTTGACAGAAGCCAACAGAGACCTTATGAAGACAGTGTAATCTGAGATAGGCTGTTTCTACTGTCGTTTGTCCCCCACTTAGGGCTTACCCCCGTGGAGAAAAACCTCAAAACGTGCCCACGCAGGCCCTAACGGAACGTTGTCTGTTCTGTTGGGGCGTCAAGGAACCACGTTTGTGAAGCCGTGTCACTTGTAAGGTCTGGCAGGAACCGTCGGTCTACCAGGCGATCATGTCGTCTTTGTTTTCCATCTCTGATGACGAACTGCTCACGTTCACCGCCGTGTGTGAACCGTATTTACGGGTGCCATGGTTGGGGTGAACAAGTCCATGACACCCCTCTGTCATCAAAAGCGATCACTCCTTTGA
>DAOUZN010000011.1 GCA_030665585.1 Deltaproteobacteria bacterium
CTCAATACTTGCCGAGCGTCGAGCACTGTAGGGTCCAGATTCCGTACCTTGTGCAACTTCGCCACAAAATCCATTTCCTGAAACATGTCCAGGTTGTTGTTGCTGGCGCAGCCATCCGTGCCGATGCCGACGGCCAGGCCCTTTTTCAGAAAGGCCGGCACGGGCGGCACACCTGATGCGAGCTTCATCTCGCTTTCTGTTGTGACCGAAATTCCAACATGTCTTCTGGCCATGGATGCGATGTCAGTGTCATCGACCCATATGGCATGCACCACAAGCGTTCCGGGGTTCAGTATGCCGATCTTGTCGAGGTACTGCACAGGGGACAAACCGTGTTTTTCCTGGAGCTGCACGGCCTCACTTTGAGTCTCAGCCACATGGATCTGAAAAAGGGTGTCCGTCTCATCGGCCACCCTTCGAGCCTCCCTCAAGGTTTCCTTGCTGCACGTGTAAGGCGAATGGCAAAAAAGCCCGGCACCAATCAAGGAGGTCTTCCCTTGCCACTTGTCAATGAATCGGAGGGCTTCGGTCACGTTCTTGTCAGGTTCAGGGACACCAGGGGCGGGCAAATCTATGATCCCCTGCCCTAAGACGGCCCGCATGCCGGACTCTTCCACGGCCTCAGCCACGCTGTCTTCAAAAAAATACCCGTCACAGAAGGTTGTCGTGCCGGACAAAAGCATCTCCGCACACGACAGAAGCGTCCCTGTATAGACGTTTTCAGGATTCAACCAGCGTCCTTCGGCTTCAAATATATAATCGTTTAACCACGTCATGAGGGGAAGGTCATCGGCCAAGCCCCTAAAAAGGCTCATGGGGGCATGAGTATGGGTGTTGACCAGTCCCGGCATGATGATCCCACCCCGGGCGTCTATGATTTGGCGAGCTTTGGGCAGTGCCTGTCCGGGGGCTTCTTTCTCCATGCGTTCAAGGCGCCCACCCGCTATGCATACCAGGCCCTTTTCAAGCACGTCAAAGGTCCTGTTAAGCGTCAGGACGGTGCCATTATGAATCACGATATCGTACGTCTTTTCTTCCGGCATGGCATTGACCTTCGCCCTTGCATCCGCTTTCAGGCACCCGCTTTCAGGACGATACTTTCGGCAATGCGATTCACATCTTCCATCACCGTGTCTACATCTAAGGTGATCAGAACCCTGTCTTCCATGAGCACCTGTCCGTTGACAATGGCCGTGACCACATCATGGCCGGAAACCGCATAGACGAGGTGGGAGTAAACATTGTACATGG
Source organism: Deltaproteobacteria bacterium (assembly GCA_030665585.1). GTDB lineage: Bacteria > Desulfobacterota > Desulfobacteria > Desulfobacterales. The sequence continues at coordinate 1,252 of DAOUZN010000011.1, forward strand.
GCACAAGGTGTGGTTGTCTGATGTCAATGATGATGATGTCCGCCTTTTTTCCCCTCTCCAAGGAACCGATCTGATCTTCCAGGCCAAGGACCCTGGCCCCGTCTATGGTTGCCATTCTCACCACGGTTGGCGCGTCCATGACCGTGGGATCCAGGGTTTGGACCTTGTGGAGTTTGGCCACCGTGTCCATCTCCTGAAACAGGTCCAAATTGTTGTTGCTGGCGCAACTGTCGGTTCCAATCCCCACAGTGATGCCGCGGCTCAGGAATTCAGGCACCGGGGCAATGCCTGAGGCAAGCTTCATATTGCTTTCCGGATTATGGGCCACCTTCACGTCAAAGGCCTTCAGGAGCGCGATATCCTTCTCGGTCATGGCCACGCAGTGGTCGGCAATGAGCTTGGGGCCAAGAAATCCAATCTCTGCCAGGTGTTCTGCAGGGGTTCTGCCGTATTTCTCCCTGAGCTGGGCGACCTCGTGCTCTGATTCTGATAGGTGGATGACCATGGGGGCACCATTTTCGTCAGCAATCGCCTTGGCTTTGATAAGCAGATCAGGAGAGCACAGATAGGCAGAGTGAGGCTCCACCGCTATGGTAATAAGGGGATCGTCCTGCCATTGACGAATAAGGGTCTCCGTATACTTCAAGCCTTCTTCCACAGGACCATAGTTTGGGGACGGGAAATCATACAGGACCTCGCCGACCACCGCCCTGATCCCGGCTTCCTTGGCTGCGTGGGCCACGGCGTCCTCGAACAGATACATGTCACAAAAAGTAGTCGTGCCTGAAAGGATCAGCTCCGCACAGGCAAGGCGTGTCCCCTGACAGACGACTTCAGAGGTAAGCCTGGCCTCGGCAGGAAAAATGTGATCGTGGAGCCAGGTCATCAGGGGCAGGTCGTCGGCCAGGCCCCGGAAGCAGGTCATGGCCGCATGGGTGTGGGTGTTGACCAAACCGGGCATGATGATACCGCCACGGGCATCAATGATCTTTGACGCCCGATAGCGGGTACTCAACTCGCCTTCAGGGCCGATTTCCACAATACTATGCCCGCTGACGGCCACAGCGCCTGTTTCAATCAGGGCGTTGTCGGGCGCCATAGTAAGAACCCAGCCGTTTTTTATCAAGATGTCAATCGACTTCATCGGGCAACTTCTCTACAACGCCCTCAATAATAGCCTGCAGACGCGGCGCAGCGCCCTCGGCTGCGGCAATGATATCATCGACTTGACAGGGCTGCGGGGCGTCCGGAAGATTCATATTGGTAATCACCGAAAGGCCAAGCACGGCCATGCCTCCGTGGGCGGCTGCAATCACCTCGGGGATGGTGGAAAGCCCCACGGCATCAGCACCGATGGTTTTCAGAAAGCGAATCTCAGCTCTCGTCTCAAGTGAAGGGCCAGGGAGCCCCACATAAACCCCTTTCTGGACACGAATACCCTTCTTGAGAGCGGTCTCCTCTGCGATAGCCATGAGTTTCGGGTCATAAACTTGGGTCATGTCTGGAAAACGCGGACCCCACTCGTCCACATTCGGCCCAATGAGGGGATTGCCACCCGTCAGATTGATGTGGTCCGCTATGACCATGATGTCTCCCGTATTAAGCAGTGGGTTGATCCCCCCCGAGGCGTTCAACACGATGAGTGTCTTGACGCCCAGCATCCGCATGACCCTCACCGGCAACGTAATTTCTCTCATGCTGTATCCTTCGTAATAGTGGAAGCGGCCCTGCATCGCCAGTACGGGCTTTCCTTTCATGTTCCCAAACAGCAGCGCTCCGCGGTGGGTGGGAACCGTGGAAATTGGGAAGTTCGGAATCTCTCGGTAGTCGATGGATACAGCTTTTTTCATGTTGCTCACACTCTCACCCAGACCTGTTCCGATCAGCAATCCAATGTGCGGGTGCTGTCCTATCCTGGACCGAACAAAATCGGTGGCTTGAAAAACTTTATTCTTGAACGATTCCATGGTAGAGGTCCTTTCATGCAGCAAGAATCAGTGGCACCTTAAAATAGATATCTCTGTGGCGTCAAACAGAAATTGGTCGTCAGACAAGCCCTGTCGAGTCTGTCGGCACCATTTGCGATGCAATCCGTAAGACATATCTTGGTTGTCGGGCTAATCCTCGCCTTCTACCTTATGATTCTGTATCTCTTCTCGGTTGAGAAAGGATGGATAACTTGAAATTGGAGCTTTTCTCAAGCTGGTGTAAGTTCCGAAACAAAGTTGTCTGCCTTGGGGAGTAAAGACAGATGGCTCAACGGCTAACTAAAACCGGTGTTGTAAAAGCCGTCCATGGGCGCATCGCCTTGGTCGTCACCCAACTTGAACCCGAGTGCGAGAGTTGCAAAGCCAAGCATGCCTGCTCATCCTTTGGGGGCGGTGGGACAAATATGGAGGTAAGGGCCCGAAACCCGGTCGGGGCTCAAGTTGGCGATGTTGTCACCATAAGCATTGGGAGCTCTTCCTTTCTCAAGCTTACATTTCTCGTTTATATGGTGCCCATATTGGCTCTTTCGGGGTGTGCACTTTGTGGATACTGGCTGGCTGCACTCTTTACAGCCAATAAAGATCTCCTTGTTGGTGGCTTAGGCGCGTTTGGGCTTTTTGGTTCATTTTTCTGGCTCAAGAAGAAGGCAAATAAGCTTTCTGCCCGACAAGACTTCGTTCCTGAAATTACATCCAAGCGACCCGCCGCAAAAACAATACCGCATTCAGATGTGAGCTGTCCGATAAACTGACGCAGGGGGCCAGATGGATAGTCGCCAGGAACGTATCAACGTCAGGGTTCACTCGGTGGGCAGACAAGGGAAATGATCAATTCGTCTCACCCCTTGTCGTGTGGCCACTTTCGACCATGTTCATGGGCATATCTGCCATGTTCATGGACATGAATGTGGGTGTGAGGGATGCGTTCATCGTCACGAACAATCGTTCCGTTGCTCATGCAGGTGATTCCGAAGGTGACCTCCTTCAGGAAGTCCAGGTCGTGGGAGACAAGGATGTAGGAAACATCAAGACCTTTCAAGATATCAACCAGTCTCTCTTCCGTTGCCTCATCCAAGCCTGTGGTTGGTTCGTCAAGCAGTAAAACATCCGGTTCCATGGCGAGAACCGTAGCAAGCGAGACAAGCCTTTTTTCCCCCCCTGACAGCTTGTGGGTGATCCGGTCCTCAAACCCGGCCAATCCCAAGGACTCCAGTGCCCTCACGGCAATCTCCTTGGCCTCGTCTTGTGACTTGCCCAGATTCAAGGGACCAAAGGCAACATCCTCCAGGACCGTAGGGCTGAACAACTGGTCGTCAGCATCCTGAAAAAGCAGGCCGATTCTCTTGCGGACCTCCCGAAAGTCCTTCTCTTCCTTCACAGGCCTGCCCATAATCTCTATCCTGCCGAAAGAGGGTTTTAGGAGACCCATGATAATATGGAACAGGGTGGTTTTCCCGCTTCCGTTCGATCCCATCAAGCCCATCCTCTCTCCACCGTAAAATGATAGGTTCAGCTTATCAAGGACCGAGGGACGACCCGGATACCCAAAGCATATATCCTCAAGATGAATCATCAGACCATCTTCGTCCATTCCAATACCCCCAATGCCAGCATCATGGCCAGCATAAAGACAAGCGAGATGACATCGTAGGACTTCAGGGAAAAAGTACTGAGGCTATAAAGATTTCCCCTGAAACCCCGGCACAACATGGCATTGTAAACCCTTTCCGCCCGGTCGGAACTCCTCACCAGAAGCATCCCTACCAGGTGAGCAAAGGACTTATAAGTATGCATGTTCGTTCCGGGACGGAAACCTCGAACCTTCATCGCACTCACTAACCGGACATATTCTTGGTGTATGACATGAATGTACCGGTAGGTGAAGAAAAAGAGATGAACGAGCTTTTTTGGGATCCTCAATTCATACATGGCATGGCCCAAGGTCAAGATGGAGGTTGAGGCAACGAGAGCAATCATGACAGCCATGATCGCATTCGATTTAATACTGATCCGGGCGGCATATAACACCCCCTCATGGGTCCCCACCAGGGGGCCTACTGAAAACAGGGGCTCACCCTCAAACGTGAAGGGGAGAAAAAACCACAGAAAAACGATGAATAGATTGACAGGGACGAGACGACCCACAAGCTGCTTGACTGGCAACCTGGCCAATAACGCAATACAAAAGCCCAACGCGAGGGCCGACAGGAGAACCAAGAATCGATCGGACACGGCCACGAGAACGGAAAAAAGGAAGACCAAAACGATCTTCACCCGAGGATCAAGGCGGTGAATCAAAGAATCACGCCCGGATAATTCTTCAATCATCTTGAGCTGCTACCCCTTTCTCCGCCTGTTAGAAAAATACAAGGCCACTCCTACTAGACCGAAGATATAGCCTAAACCACCTAACACCTCGCTGACCGTGGGGCCACGATCGACCTGGTCGGCGAGCATCTTAACGATGGGCGCAAGCTTCCTGTCCAGGCTCTCGTCGATAAGGGCCTTGACCTCTTGTCGGTTCAGGCCAACAGCCGTGGGAACAGGTGACCCCTTGCTCTTTCTTGACTCCGGGGCACTGCTGCTCTCGGAGACAGGGGCCACTGCCGTGATCTCTGCAGTCGGTATCTTCCATTCCGCCATATGCCCCATGGAAGCCTTTAACACAATCTTGAGGCCGGTCTTCTTCTCGGGCACCTTGAAGGAAAACTCCCCCTGTTCGTCGGTCTTCCCCTCCATGAGCTGGTTTCCTTCCTCATCGTAAACCAATACCGTGGCATTTTTGGCCTTCCTGCCCCCGCTCAACTTGCTCTGAGTATGAACCGTGTCCCCTTCTACCCAGGCGAAGATCATGACCTTGTGGGCCCATGCAGGGGCATGACAAAATACCAGCCACAAAGCCGCACAAAGGAAATAAGCAATCCAGCGTCCAACGAAAGCCGTCTCAGGACGACGAAGGCCTCGGCACATATTGTCCCTCCAATAACTTCGGTTTTACCCTCCTGAGAAACAGGGCACAAGCAGCCGTTAACACCCCCTCAATGAGCATGACGGGTAAATGGGCTGCCACTAGCAATTTGGCCGCGGGCAAAAAAGCCTCGCCCGTTAAATACAGGGAAAATCCCACCAGCACGCCGCTGATCAAAACAGCACAAGCACCGCACGCAAAGGCCGTGGCGGTGAATACGACCTGCCTGGTGCCAGCCCTCAGACCCCATCCAAATACATAGTAACAAATGACGGCGGGAAGGGCCATATTCAACGTGTTCACACCAAGGGTTGTAATACCGCCAAACTGGAAGAGGAGCGCCTGGAGTGCCAGGCCGATCAGGATCGCGGGAAAGGCCTTCCAGCCGAGAATGAGACCCAACAAGCCGTTAAGGATCAGGTGAACTGAAGAAGGACCAATAGGCACATGCACCAGGGATGCCACAAAAAAAGCGGCCGAGAGTATCCCCATGGATGGGATCTCTTCATGATCAAGGCCCTTCAGGCCTACAGCAACGCCCGCTGTTGTGAGAGCGGCACCTGCTATGAGAACACTCGGGGATAACACCCCTTCCGAGATATGCACGTTTGCAGGACCCTCCTCTCCGCTATTCTACCCCACAGCTTTGAACAAAAAAAGCCACGACCGTTGCCATCTTCTGATGACTTTTAACCTTCGTGGCTCGCTTTTCTGGCTGTCAAATCCTAAAGAATGACCAGGGGCTTCAGCCCCTTATTATCATTTAAAATATCATACTACAAGGCATCCCCCTTGTCAAGAAAACCTAACCTCTGCCTGCCTCTCTCTTCTGGCATCCTAGGGTCCTTAAGAAAAACCCGTCCACAGGCTATCTCAAAACAGCCATGCCTTTGGCTCAAGGGTCGCAAGACAGAGCGTCTTGTTGAAACCGCAGGTTCTTCTCCCGATTAGTTGATGCCAAGGGTTCGAGGGGTCAAGGATTCAAGGGGTCGAGTGTTTTTCTTTCTAACGATTTCACACCTCCCTATTTTCGATCTTAGGTCGTATCGTTCATTAGGGCATCTTCTTGTTATTTTGTTTACACTTTTTGAGCATTTCACTCGAACCCTTGAACCCTCGAATCCTTGAACCCTTCAAGCCTTATGATTTTACCAACTCTTTTGGAGATGATTCAAACGGCAAAACCGCAACCCGTGGACTAGTCCTTGGCCTCCTTTAGTTTCTCAACAAGTCGGTAAGGTATGCGCAGGTCCCCTCTCCCGATACCCATTTGCACCCTTGGCTTGGCTGCCCCGTGGAAATCCGTTCCCCCGGTCATCACGAGCCCGTGGCGGCGTGCAAGCCTCTCATACCGAGCGGTGCGCTTAGGTCCATGTTCGGGATAATAGACTTCCACACCTTTAAGCCCAGCCTCCTTCAAGTCTACCAGAATACCTTCCAGCTCCCGCTCATCCTTTGCATCAAGCGTGAACGGGTGGCTCAGCACAGGGACCCCGCCTGCCCGCAAGATCATCTGGATGGCCTCACTAGGCAGAAGTCGATACCGGGCGACATAGGCCGGGCCCTCCTTTCTCAAAAACTTCTTAAAGGCCTCGCCAAGGCTTCGAGCCGCCCCTTTGCGGACTAGCACCTGGGCGATGTGAGGCCTTCCGATCTGCCCCCCGCCTGAAACCGCTCTGATCTCATCATATTGTATGGACACTCCCAAGTCTTGGAGCTTTTCAACGATCTTTATGTTTCTGTTGGCCCGGGCCTCTTGCAGTCTCTTTAGGGTCTGCCTCAAGGTCAGATCATCCAGCCGAAGAAGATAGCCCAGGATATGCATCGTGCCAGAGGGGACACGGGCACTAATTTCGATACCAGACAGGATTTCAAGGGAAGGACATGGTGGGTAGCCTAAGGCCTCTGCCGAGCCTTCAACGGTGTCATGATCTGTGATGGCTACAGCTCGGAGTCCTATCTCCTTGGCTCTTTCAATGATCTTTAAAGGCGATAGGGAACCATCAGATGCCGTTGAGTGGACGTGAAGATCTATACAACCTGAGGGTCTGGGGGCTATTTCCATGGGGAAGGAAGAAGAAGCCTCCTATATCCCAAGAGCGTCTTCTTTGGCCTCTTCTTTTGTCTTGCACTGAATACATTGGGTGGTCACCGGCCGGGCCTTCAAACGTTTGATCGAAATGTCCTCGCCACAGGTATCGCAAATTCCATACGTACCATCGTCCATTCGGTCGAGGGCTTCACTAATCTTTGCAATCAGCTTCCGCTCTCTGTCTCGTATGCGCAGCATAAAGTTGCGGTCGGCTTCCATGGCTGCTCGATCTGTGGGATCAGGGAAACTAGCCTTCCCATCCGTCATCCCGGACACCGTATCACTTGCCTCGGCCAGCAAAGTCTGCACGCGCTGTGTCAAGAGCTTTTTGAAATATTCCAGGTCCTTCTTTTTCATTGTACAACCTGCTCAACATGCATAGTGGAGCTTCCCGATTTTGATTATCTCGCTCAAATATTATTAATTACCATAGGCCGCAGCCCCTGTAAAGCGAAAAAATTTGTTCGGTGCAGGTCACGAGCTGATGACCCGAGTAAGAGGTTTTTGAGTCGTCGTGGAAACATTTTCTGCCAATCATGTTTTCCAAGCAGGAAGCAGGCGATTTCCACTATTTTTGACCAAAGAACAAGGGGTTTGGCCCCAGCCTGTTATTTTGCGACCCTGTCAATCAGTTGGCAATTTTGGGCCGGCAATGATAGATAGATAGATGTTTTAGCAGGCCGGCCGGGGGAGAAAGGGGCATGAGAAGGATGTTGAATTTCCCGCTAGGATCCAACAACGCTGCGGGCAACCAAAGGTTCTGGATCTGTCTCCTGGCTCTGGGAACTTCATCTGTATCTGTTCAGCTTGTCATGATCCGTGAGGTCATGTCGAGCTTCAGTGGTAATGAGTTACTTATTGGGCTGGTCCTTGGCGTATGGCTTCTCTTTACCGGTCTCGGCAGTGCCCTGGGTATACCATTGGCAAAAAGGGCCAGTCCGGAAAGAGTGCTCTTGCTGGGTCATATCCTCATAGCGCTGATGCCCTTCGGGCAGGTTGCGGCTATTCGAGGCCTTCCCCTTCTCTGGGTAAGAGGTGAAATGCTGGGACTCACCTCGGCAGTCACTTCCAGCGCTTCGATCCTTATCCCCTACTGTCTTGTCGGCGGCGCGATGATACCCGTAGCCGGAGCCCTCCTTGAGGGTGAGAAAACGACAACCAAGGTATATATTGTTGATACCATAGGAGACATTGCCGGTGGGCTTCTGTTTAGCCTCCTTTTTGTCTACGCCCTTTCCCACTGGGACAGCTTGGTAGTCGTCGGCTTGTTGAACCTCTTTGCCGCCGCCGTCATGACCTCTTATGCGGTCGTCCCAGTGTTGGTCCTATTAGGGCTTAGCATGCTAGTAGCCAGGCCTCTTCACATGTCCACACTCTCTTGGCGTTTTCCTGGTCAAGACGTGGTCTTTCACAAGAACACGCCTTTTGCGCAACTCACTATTTCCAGAACTGGTCGGCAGCTCAACGTCCTGCAAGACGCCATCCCACTGTTTTCCACCGACAACCTTGAAATGGAGGCGGTGGCCCATCTTCCGCTGTGTCAGGTTGGACGAGGCGGCAAGATTCTTTTGATTGGTGGCGGGGTCTTTGGAACCATCCTGGAAATAGCCAAACATAAACCCAGGCAAATAGACTATGTTGAGCTCGATTCTGCCATCCTCGACCTGGATAAGCTCATCGGCCGAAGTCTTTCCCGTCCCTTTGTGCGGGTTCATGTGGGTGACGGTCGTCTGTTCATAAAAAAGACGACCACAACATACGACGCCGTCATTGTGGACCTGCCGGACCCTGAAAATACCCAACTCAACCGATTTTACACCGAAGAGTTCTTCGATGAAGTAAAATCGATTCTTACCCCCAAGGGCATCCTTTCTTTTACCCTGGTGGGAGCTGAAAATTACCTGGAAGAAAAGGGGCTTGCGGTCAATCGTTCTGTTTATACAGCCCTCAAAACCACTTTCAATCATGTCCTCGTATTTCCTGGCATCACCCATTATTATCTGGCTTCAAACGCTCCTTTGACGATGGACATCGCCGGTGTCTTAGCGAAACGCAAGATTGGCACCAAACGTCTTGTGGACTATGATCTGGCATCCATGGCAGACCCATTTCGCGTAGACCTTCTCAGGCGCCTCCTCACAGAGGAAGACTCACCACCAAACCGGGACCTCTCACCTCGGGCCTTTGGACACCTTCTCAATCTATGGCTCAAGAAATCCGGGAGTCCTAGAGCGCTTCTTCACGTCACGTTCGTGTTAATCCTGGTATTTGCGGTCCTGGCATGTCGCAAGGACGCCCTGCGGTTTACCATTCTGACCTCGGGATATGCGGGTATGGCCTTTGAGCTTTCCCTTCTCCTGTTGTTTCAGGTGATATATGGCTACGTTTACTTGCGCATTTGTGGCTTCATCACCCTCTTTATGATAGGCTCTGGTTTGGGCGCTTTTGTGTCCGGAAAGGTCAAGAAGAAGCCCTTCTGGCAGGTGCTTTCCTGTGATGGAGGCCTGATGGTATTGGCCGTTCTAGCCTGTGTTGGCAGCCTGGCTGGCATCCATGTAAAGAGCCAGGTTGGGTTGTTTTCCATGCAATATGTGATCATTCCGTCCCTGATTTTTCTAGCCGCCTTTGCGGCCGGGTGTCAGTTCTCAGCCGTCTCCCGGCTGGCTCGAGGTACCGGAGCAGAGATTACAGGTCGCCTTTACTTGGCAGACCTTGCAGGCGCAGCCTGTGGTACCATATTGACAGGGCTCCTGTTTCTCCCTAGAATTGGTATTATCGGGGTCTTGATCTCAGTACTCGCCTTAAAAGGCCTGAGTCTTGGGGTCAATATGGTTGCCCGAAATTCGATTGCGTAGTTAGGCTGTTCGGCGATTTGTCTACTCTGGGTAACGACTCCACCACTCAGCCAATGGTGACTGGATTTCCGTGGAAACATCCCGAAGAGACTTCATAAGGACCAGCCTTTGTGCCGCCTGTGGCGCTTTGTTTGTTCCATGGCATAGCGCCTGGGCTAGAGAGGGTTTTTCTCCCACAGATCCCCATTTAAAGGAAGCCTACTTCTATAAGAAATTGGCCGATGGCGCGGTCCAGTGTGGTACGTGTCCCCATGAATGTATTGTCCTGCCCGGTAGCCGGGGAAGATGCCGGACCAAGGTGAACATCGAAGGAAGGCTCTTCAGCATCTCCTATGGCAATCCGTGCGTCGTCAATGTGGATCCAGTGGAAAAAAAGCCCCTCCAGCATTTCTATCCTGGCAGCAAGGCGTTGTCTCTTGCAGTAGCCGGGTGCAATTTTTTCTGTCTGAATTGCCAGAATTGGGAAATATCTCAAACCAGCCCGGACAAGACGCGTAATTACAATGTCCCGCCTGACGAAGTCGCCTTAATGGCTGCGCGTTACGGGTGCAAGAGTATTGCCTACACCTATTCCGAGGCCACGACCTTCTATGAATACATGGTCGACATATCGGCCAAGGCCAAGCAGGCCGGGATCAAGAATATCTGGGTGAGCAACGCATACATCAGCCAGGCCGCCTTGAACCGCTTATGCGACGTGATCGATGCCGCCAGTGTGAACCTGAAGAGCTATTCAGATGAGATCTATTGGGATCTGAGCGGGGGGCACCTTGAGCCGGTTCTTGAAACCTTCATGACCTTGCACCGGCGCGGGGTCTGGATGGAAATCATCAACCTGGTCATTCCGACTTACACGGATGACATGGACATGATTAAAAGGATGTGCGGGTGGATCCTGAAAAACGTTGGCCCTGAATATCCCCTGCATTTTTCCCGATTCTCCCCCCAATACAAGTTGGTCCATCTTCCCCCAACGCCGGTTGAAGTCCTGAAAGAGGCCAAAGCAACAGCCTTAAAAGAAGGGCTCCATTACGTTTACATCGGCAATGTGCCGGGCCTGGGTGACAAGACCCTATGTCCCGCCTGCAAGCGCACGGTGGTTCAGAGAAGGGGCTACACGCTGGTGTCGAACCACGTTAAAGATGGAAAATGTGAGTTCTGCGGGGCTCAGATCAGCGGCCGGTGGGAGTAATCAAAAATCGCCCTGACGGCGACTGTCAAACTCATATCACACCGAGGAGGTTCTTCGTATGGAGCCTTTTGGTATGTGCAAGATGAAAAGGCTTGCGGGGCTCGCCCTTTCGCTCGTATTGATCGTGGGTTGGGGATCAAAATGGTCGTTCGCCTCTGATCATGCCGGCATAAGAGTGCGCCCGCCTGCCGTTGCAGGCATGTTTTACCCCGGCAAGCCGGAGGAACTCCGGCATACGGTCCTTGCCGTTCTAAAAGACGCGCGTGGGATCGACATGCCCGGCAAGATCCGGGGGTTGGTCTCTCCCCATGCCGGCTATATTTACTCGGGTATCGTCGCCGCCGCAGGATATAGGCAGATAGACCCGGCCACCAAGGCCGTGATACTCTTAGGACCGAGTCACCGGGTCCCTTTGAGGGGGGCGTCCATCCCTGACGTTGAGGCCTACCGAACCGCTTTGGGGGAGGTGCGCTTGGCAAGGCTTGCCTCGACCCTCCGAGAATTGCCCTTCTTTGACTCTGTGCCTGAGGCTCACAAAAAAGAACACGCCCTTGAGGTGCAACTCCCCTTTCTCCAGGTCGTGCTCAAGGACTTTGAAATCGTTCCGATCCTGACAAACCACGCCGATCCCAAGGCCCTTGCCACCGTACTCGCCCCCCATGTGCGTAGAGATACCCTGGTTGTGGCCAGTTCGGATCTTTCCCATTATCATCCTTATGAAACGGCGGTCTCTCTGGATCGAATCTGCACAAAGGCCATTTCCGACGCCAAATTCTCTGACATGCCCTTATGCGAGGCCTGTGGCAAGCAGGCTGTGCTGACGCTGATGCATATAGCGGAAATCAAAGGCTGGGGCGCTCGATTGATCGATTACAAGAACTCCGGTGACACTGGGGGCGACAAGCACCGTGTTGTGGGATACGCAAGTATTGGCTTTGTGGAGAGAAAGGAGATGTCGAGAACAATGAACGAGACCTTATCTACCCAAGATAGAAAAGCCCTGCTTAAGGTTGCGCGTTCTGCTATTGAGTCAAAGCTTCTGGAAGACGCGAAGATGGAAAGACCTGAAACGCCCTCTCCTGCTTTAACAAAAAAGGGGGGCTGTTTTGTGACGCTGCATAAACGCGGCCGACTTCGAGGCTGCATCGGTACCATTGAGCCTGTTTCGTCCCTTGTGGAATGCGTGGAAGGAAACGCCAAGAACGCTGCATTTCATGATCCGAGATTCCCCCCCATGGGGGCGGAGGAGCTGTCCGAGATAGACATCGAAGTGAGCATCTTATCGGTACCAGAAGAACTCCCTTTTGAGGACGGAGAGGACTTAAAGCGTCAGCTTAAACCCCTTGTTGATGGTGTGATTCTGTCTCGCGGCATGCACCGATCCACCTTTCTTCCCCAGGTTTGGAAGCAGTTACCGGACAAGGAGCAGTTTCTTGAGCACCTGTGTTTAAAAGGCGGCATGTCGCCAAAGGCATGGCAGGATCCTGAGACTGCAGTAGAAGTGTACCAAGCAGAGGTCTTTGGCGAGGAGGATTTCAAGTAGGCGGGTGTCCTTGATCCGGGATTCTTAAATGAAGACTGACTCGTTGACTTAATCCTGAGGATAGTCGGATCAGGAGAACAGCCGCCGCACAACCCCCTGGAAAAACCGATGCCGTCGAAGTATCATGCCGGGCACAACACCTGCCAGGTGGTAAGGCAAGAATTGCCGTCCCGTCACCTCCCAGCCCATCCCGTAACGCAACACGGCGTAAGCCCCCCACACCCCAACACCTAGGGCTAATAGGATATTTCCCAAGGTCTTGAACAAGTCCCTTTCTATTTTTGCCATCATGTCAACCTCGTTGCAACCTTAAGGTTAACACAGTCTTGTAAAAAATTCGATCCTTGAACCTTTGGACACTTCTCGATGTTCATCGTAACATAAGGGTTTTCGTGGTATACTACCCGGCTTCGACGCATATGCGCCCATTAAAGGCATAGGGTTCATGGTGCTCTTGACAACACGAACCATTTTTTGTACTTAGAACGTAAGAAAAGACTTTCTATGAGACCTTTCCAAAACTCTTTACTGGTTGGAATGGCATCTCTTTCTTTTTTGCAACGAGACCATCATTTCACTACGAGGACGGTGAAGCCATGCTCGCTCCCATTGAAATTGACCCCAAGACATTCCTTCGTCAGCACTGCACGCTGCCGGCCTTGCCGGCCGTGGTGGCCAAAATTCAGAGCCTGATCCAGCATGCCGATGTGGACATGAAAAAGGTGGCCGAGCTGATCAACAGTGATCCGGCGATCCTGGCCCAAGTGCTCAAAATCGTTAATTCTGCTTATTACGGGCTTCCCAGGGAAGTCGCAAACGTGCAGTTTGCCATTGCATTTCTGGGCCTCAATGAAGTCTATCGCATGGTCCTTTCCCTGTCAGTGATTAATACCCTGGCCATTGACAAGAAGGATGAACTCAATGAGTTCTGGTTTCACTCTTTTTATTCAGCCCTTTGTACCAAATACCTGGCCAAAAAATACGAGCCTCACCTATCCGTTGAGGAGCTATGGTCAGCCGCCATGCTGCATGACATCGGCAAGCTGGTTTACCTGAAGTTTTTCCCGGACCACTACCGGGCCCTGATCGCTTATTGCAAGGAACACGGCTCTCTATTTAGTGAAGCGGAAAGGCATTTTTCGCTACCCTCAAGTGCCTTTTTGGGCACCCTGCTGTGTGAGCACTGGAGACTTCCAAATGAGATCAGACAGGCGTGTGAGTTTCACACGTTAGAAGATCTTTCAGCCATGAAGGCAGGCAGCCCGTCAATGCGTTTTCAGTGGATGATCTGCCTGGGGAATTTGCTGACCGTTCTATCCACGAGCGAGTTGAGCAATACCACAAAAGAAAAAATAGCTGACGCATCGAGAACGGCGCTGGATTCTACGGAGGCAGAGTTTTTGACCATGATGGGAGACATCTACGAGTTGAGGATAGACGTAGAAACATTTATGGAGCAGTTGCACTAAAGCTCACATTGTTAGACAGTTTAAACTGCTTGAACCCGCGTCAGCTGCGCCTTTCCCCGAGAGACCTTTAATTCATGCGTGTGGCCATGTATTACAACAACCAGGACATCCGGGTAGAGGATGTCCCAACGCCCGAGATAGGTCCGGGTGAACTCCTGGTGCGCATAGAAGCCAGCGGCATCTGCGGCAGCGATGTCATGGAATGGTATCGGATGAAGAAGGCCCCTCTGGTGCTTGGCCATGAGATTGCCGGAGAAGTGGCTGAAGTCGGCCGTGGCGTTGACCGTTACAAAAAGGGGGACCGGGTTGTTGCCTCCCACCATGTCCCGTGCAACAATTGTCGTTTTTGCCTGAAGGGACATCACACGGTCTGTGATACCCTGCGCAGTACCCATTTTGATCCTGGCGGTTTTGCCGAGTACGTGCGTTTGCCTGCCATCAATGTAGACCGGGGGGTATATCTCATCCCAGACGGGGTCTCTTTTGAGGAAGCCAGTTTTGCAGAGCCCCTGGCCTGTGTGCTCCGCGCCCAAAGAATCGCAGGCATTGGTCCAGGGGACACCGTTGTGGTCATGGGAAGCGGGATTGCAGGCCTGCTCCACATCAAGCTTGCCTGTGCCATGGGGGCGGGTCGGGTACTCGCAACCGATGTCAGCGAGACCCGCCTTGCAGCCGCCAAGAAGTTCGGAGCCGACATCGCCATCGACGCAGAGGCAGATGTGTCATCTGTGCTGCGCCGGGCCAATGATGGTTGGCTGGCAGACAAGGTGCTAGTGTGTACGGGTGCTAGATCGGCCAACCTGCAAGCCATAGAATTGGTGGAACGGGGGGGCACAGTCTTGTTTTTCGCACCGACAGATCCAGGGGTCACGATACCTGTCTCCATCAACGATCTGTTCTTCCGAAATGATATCACCCTGAAGACCTCATATGCCGGAAGCCCGGCAGATCACGTGACCGCCTTGGCGCTCATTCAAGCCCGTCGCGTGCGGGTCAGGGACATCATCACGCACCGGCTGAGTTTGCAAGAGACGAGCAAGGGCTTCCAATTGGTAGCTAGGGCCCAGGATTCCATGAAAGTGATCATCGAACCGCACAGATAACCTCTTAGGACTGCCCAGAGCGTTGGGGGGAGGAAGGAGACGGCCATGGCAGATGCAGAAGGCGTTTTGGAGTCAAGGAATGTGTCCGAAATGCCACCAGAACAAGAAAGAGCCAAGGGAAAAACGATCAAGGGGGCTGACAACCTCGGGTGGGGCATGAGAAATCGCCTGTCCCGACTCATTAAACCAGACGGGCGCTGCCAGTTTCTGCCCATCGACCACGGTTATTTCCAAGGCCCCACGAGGTGTCTTGAGCGACCGGGTGAAACCGTCAGGGATCTCCTTGCCTATGCCGACGGCCTATTTGTCACCAGAGGCGTTCTGCGAACCTGTATGGACCCGGATGTCAATACGCCCATCATCTTAAGGGTTTCTGGGGGCACCAGTGTTATCGGGGAAGATCTATCCGATGAGATCATCACCACCTCTGTGGAAGAAATGATCCGGCTCAACGTGGCGGCCGTGGGTCTTTCCATTTTTGTGGGAACGGATTACGAAAAGCAGGCCCTGGAATCCCTGGCCTTGCTTGTCAATGAGTGTGAGGACTTCGGGATTCCAGTGATGGCGGTCACAGCGGTCGGCAAAGAGCTTGAAAAAAGAACGGCCCGCTATCTGGCCCTGTCCTGCCGTATCGCCGCAGAGTTGGGTGCAAAGATCGTAAAGACCTATTACTGCCCTGAAGATTTCGAAAAGGTCACCAACGGATGTCCGGTCCCTGTGGTCATGGCAGGTGGACCAAAATGCGAGACAGAGCTGGAAGTCTTTGATTTTGTTTACGACGGCATACAGAAAGGGGCGATCGGCGTCAATCTGGGGAGAAATGTCTGGCAAAACCCCCACCCCGTGGCCATGATGAGGGCCCTAAATGCTGTTGTCCATGATGACGCCACACCGAAGCAGGCCTTTGATCTATTCAAGAGTCTGCAAAAGGCCTAACAACACCTTTGCCCCTTGCACTCAATGTCGATTCTAACAGCCCTTCGTGGATCAGCCACCCCTTGAAGCCTCCGGGAAAGGGAAACACCTATGTCGGCTAAAGCTTCCCTCAGCAGTGGCTGAACAACGGGCCGCCAGAAAGCGGGCCGGTCAGTCCGCTAACCCCGAGGTATCTTCCTCTCTGGCTGCCGGGCCTCCGTAATCGGCCAGGCGCTTGTGGATTTCCACTGGCGGCACATAGCGCCGGGCGACTTCTACCGTGTCTCCCGCACTGAGCTGGTCAAAGAGAAAACCAAACTTTTCTTCCAAACTGACGCGAATGGCACCTCGCACCTCATCTGGTAGCGCCCAGAGTTCTGCCTTGAAAGGACCCAAGCCCTTCTTCCGTGTTTTATAGATGAACTGTTCTTCTGTCTGGCCCTCTTTGCGTTCGTTGGCATGAGCCGTCTTGATATGATCGTAGATGCGTTGGCGAAGGTCGGCCGGAAATGCCTCGTGGTCATATACGATATTCTGAAAGCCTGTGGCCAGATGCACCTCTGTGGCGTCGTTTTGCACAAACTGGTGGAAGGCCTCGTCAGGTAGCGTCGATGCCCCGTGCTGGACCGCCCCGCCCATGCCGTAGGCCTGGCGAGCGACTCTCGACAACGCCTTGATCACGTTGAAATCGATCTTGACCTGGGCCAGGGTCCCATCAGGCAGGGGAACGCCCCCATGGGAGGTACCGGTCTGGATACTGATCTTGGAAAGTCCGACCATCCCGTGCGGCAGGCTTCGGTTGTAACCATCCATATAGGCACGCAGTTCGATCTCGTCGCTGTTCTTTTCACCTATCTCGCCGATTTCTCCACCCACTGAGACGGTCACGCCTTCAGGCTCTCGTTCACGGATAAAGGTCGTCAGGTTCGCACATATCTCGTAATTGTTACGCTGTTGCTCATCCACGGTAGAGTAACTCAGGTCTACCAGAGTGGACGTATCGATATCAATGTTGTAGAAGCCGGCCTTTATGGCCTCGTCTGCGAGGTCGGACACGGCCTGAAGTTCGCCATCCCGATCGGTCTTGAACTTCTTTGCATTGACCTGAAAGTGGTCCCCCTGAACAAACAGAGGCCCTCGATAGCCTTCCTTGATCGCAGCCGCCATGACCACACTGAGGTATTCGGCCGGCCGCTGGCTGGTGTATCCGATCTCAGAGCGGGCGATCTCAAAGATCAGCGCGCCAACTTTTCTGGGCAGGGCGGCCCTGAAAACAGCGCGGGCACTGTCATAGGCCATGGCCCGCAGATTGATGGCGGGCACGGTAAAATTCACAGGAACCTCACCCCGGCCCCGGGCCATGTAGAGCCCGTTGATCGATGCCGGATAAATACCCAACACCTGCCCCAGCTCCCACAATATCCACCTGGCAGCAGCCAGTTGCTGGGGCTCTCCGAAAACGGCCTTTTTGGCCAGAGTGTCCATGGGCACACCGCGCAGTTTGTTTTCATCTTGAACCGACACCCTTCCGTCATCCACACGTACTGAGCCTTCCAGGTCGGCCACCAGGGTTTGCAGTGCTTCGGTACTCATTGGCTACCTCCTCATGTGGTCGTTATTTGGTGTTCGAAGATTCCTATTCCTTGACAATCGGTTGCGCTCTCTAGCACCGATGATTGACCTCGCTTCAATCGCCCATGACACGCCTGTAAATTCCCTATTATCAACCCGGAGACAAAGAAGCAAGCCCCTCATGGAGGCACTAACCCGTGATCTGTACCTTCAGATACAGGTCGCCCCTTCCGCCTTCGGGCGTCTCTCGCCCCATCCCTTTCAAGCGGAGTTTGCTCCCTGCTGTCACGCCTGGTGGTATGGTCAACAAAAAGGTCTTTTTCCTAAAACCTTGTGCGATATTCACCAGTTTGTGGGCGCCGGACAGGGCCTCACGCTCGCTCACGGACACAACCCCGTAAAGATTCGGGTCATCTCCCACATCAGCAGGGCGGATCACCTGGAGGCGCGGGGTTGAGCGTTTCCTGGTCAGGCCCTGGAACTTCTTGCCCGCCCCCGTTTCCGGCAGCATCTCAAAAAGTTTTAAAAAGATGATGCCGAACATAAAACCACCAATATGGGCCCACCACGCAATGCCGCCCATTTGAGCTGAGGGACCTGCGGCGCTGAGAAACTGAAACAAGAACCACACGCCCAGAAAAAGGAATGCAGGAATCTCCAAAAACTGGAAAAAGAAAAAGATCGGCACTAGGGTGAGTACCTTGGCTTTAGGATAGAGAATGAGGTAGGCGCCCATCACACCGGCAATGGCACCGCTGGCGCCAATGGTGGGTGTCTGAGAGTGCCAGTTGAGAGCCAGGTGAGAGATCCCTGAAGCCAATCCGCACACCAGATAGAAGATGAGATAGCGAAGGTGCCCCAGCCGGTCTTCCACATTGTCGCCAAAGATGTAAAGAAACCACATGTTGCCCAATAAATGAAGAAAACCGCCGTGCAGGAACATGAAGCTGAGAAAAGCAATCGCCTGCTGGCCGGTGGTGAAGTAGGCCGAGATCTGGGGAACAGAATATCGGGCCGGCACAAGTCCGTAAGTCTTGATGAATCCATCAAGTCTTTGCCCTTGTGACAGTTCTATGAAAAACACCAGGACATTGATCGCAATAATGAGACTGTTAACGATGGGATAGGTCTCTGACCGGATCGTGTCTCGAATAGGAATCATGATGACAGCAGATTATGAAAGCCCCAAAAAAACAAAAAGACCTTTGAAAAGCGCTTTCTCAAAGGTCTCGTAAGCCGGACGCTACCATTGGAGATCTTCGTCTCCGTCATCGGTCACCAGGGACCACGGCTCCAGAATATCCTCGGAAATGCCTTCAATGAACCGCGAGGGCCTGGACAGCACCATTGCTGTACCCCGATCATAAATATTGATTGGATAGCTAAAGTAAAGATTCTCTTTCGCCCGGGTGGCTGCCACGTACATGAGACGAAGCTCTTCTTCCATGTCCTCATCGCTGCGTACGGCATACATAGCCGGGAAGCGGCCCTCCAGGGTCCAGATCACAAACACCGTGTGCCATTCCAGCCCTTTGGCTGAATGAATCGTGGAAAGGACCAATTGCTCATCATCATAATCGGTGGCAAGCATATCATCGATGCTGGCACTGGGGGGCTCCAAGGCCATATCTGAGAGGAATGCTCCAAGGCCGTCGTAACGTTCCATGATCATGACGAGGTGTTCAAGGTCCTTGGCACGCTTGGGATAATCGTCAAATTTCCTTTCCAAAACAGGCTGATAATACTGCACCAGGCTCGCCCCGACCTCAGCCACGGGGAGGCGATCGGTCTCAAGGCCTTGCAGCGCCTGCCTGAATCTTTCAAAGGCTTTGGCATATCGAGGCTTTGGTTCTATGGTCATCAGACCCCCAACGCCCCTGCCAGAGCGCACTACCCCCTGAAATATCTCGTCTGCCGCCTTGGGCCCAATGCTTTCCAATAGCAGCAGGACCCGATGCCAGCTCACAGAATCTTGGGGATTGGCCAGAATCCTCATATGGGCCAGAAGATCTTTGATGTGGGCGGTTTCCATAAACTTGAAGCCGCCCACCTTTACAAAGGGAATGTCCCTGCTGTTCAGCTCAATCTCCAGGTCAAAGGCGTGGTAACTGGAGCGAAACAACACCGCGATCTCACCCAAGGGAACGCCTTCTTCTCGCAGTTCAAGGATCCTCTGGGCCACAAACTGTGACTGTGCGTGTTCATCTTCTGCCATCACCAGAGCCGGTGGAGCGCCGTCTTTCTTCCGGGTAAATAGGACCTTGGTGTATTTTTCTTGTGCACGATTTATAATGACATTGGTCAGGTTGAGGACAGGCTGGGTGCTGCGGTAGTTTTCTTCCAGCTTGATGAGTTTTGTGCCTGGAAATGTTTTTGGAAAATCCATAATGTTTCCGAAGTTGGCCCCGCGGAAGGCATAGATCGATTGGGAGTCATCCCCAACGACCATCACATTATTGTGCCTGGCAGCCAACAGTCTGACAATATCGGCCTGAATCTTATTGGTGTCCTGGTATTCGTCCACCATGATGTAATGATAGATTTGAGAAAGCGTCTCCCGCACGTCCTGGTGGTCTTCAAGCAAGGTCTTCAGGCCGACCAGCAGATCATCGTAATCCATGAGAGAATGCTTCTTCTTATATGTCTGATACGCCTCATAAAGGTGGAGAAGTTCGGGTGTGTCCTTTGCAAAATGCGGGTAATCTTCAAGAATAAGCGTTTCAATAGGGATCGCCTTGTTCACGGCCTTGCTGTAGATATTGGCAATGGTCCTCTTGCGGGCAAAGCGGCGTTCTTTGAGATTGAACTTCAGTCTTGCGCGGAGTAAATTGATTACGTCTTCTGCGTCGGCCCGATCCAGGATATTAAAGCCTGCCTCAAAACCGAGCTTCTGGGCATATCTTTTCAAGATCAAGTTGCCAAAGGAATGAAAGGTGCCGCCGGCCACCTTTTCACAGCGCTGATCCAGCAGGGCGGCGGCCCTGCGAAGCATTTCCATCGAGGCCTTTCGTGTAAAGGTGAGCAATAGGATAGAACCCGGGGATACACCTTCTTCAACGAGTCGGGCAACCCGGTATGTGAGGGTGCGCGTTTTCCCACTGCCAGCCCCCGCAATCACCAGCAGAGGCCCCTGCAACGTCGTCACGGCCTCATATTGAGCAGGGTTCAGAACATCCCCGTAGGGGATGGAAAAGACCGACTCCGCGGGCTCGCACGGCTCTTCTTTGATGAGGTATCGTCTCATAAGACATCGAGAGAAGGTCTAGCGCCGGTAGTTCGCAATATCCTTTACAAAACTTTCAAAGTCATTTTCCAGCAAAAAGCGAGATATCATCGCGCTCACCTGATCGGCTGTATCAACGCGATAAACCCCTTTTTCGTCAGGCCCTGAGACCTTTTTGGCATTTGCCACAATGGCCTGAAGGGAAGCCGTGGTCATTTCCACCCGGGCACGGACCACGATGGTATTTTGCACCTCAGACATGGGCTCGCTCCTTGTGTTCTGTTAATAGCAGGTTGTCAGTCAGAACAGGTGTACCCCTAAAAAAGCGCACTTAGAAAAGGCCTGCACAATTTCCTTACCGGAAAGGGACGAGGATATCACATGGGGTATGAAGGGTGTTGATTTGGACAATAGCTCCCGTAACAGGTGTGGTCACATCCCAGCGATGGTCGTTTCTTATGTGCCCGGCAGCGGCACGGTATGTTTAAAAATGTTAAAACAGTAATCCATAGACATGGCATTCTTGGGGTTTACGTCTATGAACTCAATCCCGATACCCTTGTCAGATACATGGGCCACCCTGGACCTCAGCTGCATGGCCTTTTTTTCAGAAGGAAATTTCGTGATCAGGTAGATTTCGTCTCCGCCTTTGAACTGTGATGGATTCTCCGTCCGAACATACACCCCATAGAGCCCAAAGTTTCGTATTTCCTTTAACCCCTGCTGCCCCCTGATCATCACCCCCAGATGAAAGGCTATCCGGGGACTTTTCCTCTTCTCCTCTGACGGGTTCACCTTCACTGTCAAATAGGTATCTTCTTGGGTGCTCCTGCTGTCACACGAATACGGTCTTTCCGTCTGCAGGCTTCCTTGTGCAATATCTATATGACGTTGCTTGAAATGTCAACGGCCTGGGAGCGAAAACAGGCTCGCCCATTGCGATAAAGCGAATACGCGCTATTGCGTTCCCATTGACTTCTCAGGTTTTTTCCTGTATGTCAATTTCCGGCAGAAGTTGCTCCTTCCATCGTTTTAGCCCTATTCATCAGAGCTGCCATACAGAAGCATCTTTCATGAAATGCACGGCTCCACCGTTGGCAAACTCAGGATTCTTAAGCAGTTCCAGGTCTCTGGAGTAACGTATCGAAAGGGGGTGTGTTGGAGATGAACCATTGGGACTGGAAGCTACTCTTATCTGTCTGTATAGTCTGTGGCATTGTCAGCCTCATAGTATTGGTAGTATTTGCAACAATTGCGGGTTTTATCGCCTGAGCCAGTTTCAAGGAGCGAGGGCAGGGTCAAAACTGGCTCTGCCTTTTTGTCATGTTGGCCGCTCATTTTGCGGGTTGGTCTATTCGAGGCATTAACACCCAACCTTCAATGAGTTTCTTACCTTTCAACGTCCACGTCCGACCTGTCTCCGTATCCAACAGAATCACTTCATTGAAACCCGCCGCCCATTGAGCACTCCCGGGCTTCAGTAACACAATCTCGAATCTTACCGGATTGAGCCATACCCGCTCATGAGTGGTTTCTGCGGCTGAATCCCCAGCAGAGCATAAGAGAATCATGAGAGCGGTAGCAAGAATGAAAGCCTTCTTCATGACAATTCCCTCCTTTACGATCCGATCCGGCAAATGGCATGCCTTAACCCACCATCGGGGAAGGCTCCTCGGCGTTTCTTTTGCATCCCCTTTGCAGACAGGCCAATATCCTTGTGCGTGCTCCCTTCTCAAGCCACTGAGATTTTGCCTTTGGATGGTTCCTCGGAGGCTTTTTCCTTGTTAGCCGCCGCAAAGACAACCTCCTGCTTTAGTTTTCCGCATATATGCCGATCTAAAGAGGAAAAAAGCAATATGGAGTAAGACTGTGATCGACACGAAACCAAACATTGTTTATATGTGGGGCGAGAGAAACGCTCATTGCCCTCACTATGAAGAGTGTGTTGATATTTCTGCCAGATGCAACTGGCAAGATTGGGATTGTTCAAGGTGCCCTGACAAGTCTAGAAAAGTACCACGACCGGACGCAACTCCGCATAGCATGATAATCCATCATAACCGAGCCCCTCGGCCTTAGACATTGCCCTCTCTCTTTATCCCCCATACTCAGGATTTAAAACGTTCTTTCCCACCTGGCCGGCACAGATAGCGGCGTGGGGTTCAGATGAGCTGCCGTGCGAGCCTCTTCATGCGCTGAAAAAGCCAGCGAGGCGCCTTGCCACCATGAAGGGGGCTCACCGCAATACCGGTCCTTTTCACACTTTTTTCTTGAATTCTAGACGGCTGGGGCTGTAATCTTTCAGCCGTGGAGCAGCTTGGCCCCGGAAGCCCTTATACAGAAAATGCCATGTTTACTCAACAAGGCATTGACGGTAGACGAGGGAGGGTCAACAAAGGGGGTTTTTGATAGCCCGGCTGATTGATATGGAAGAAGGAGACATGAGCCACATGAGCACTGCGCTTGATGAGTTTGCCGATCGTTTGCAGGAGGAAATCAACCAGGACGTCATTGAGACTTATGGACAAGAGGTCTATAAGCGGTGGCGTCATCCAAGGTTTTCGGGACTCATGGAAAATCCCAGTGGATACGGTCGTGTAACCGGAAGCTGCGGTGACACCATGGAGATTTTTCTGCGACTTGAAAATGGTGTGGTCTCCGACGCCTCCTTTACTACAGACGGCTGCGGTTGCAGCGCGGTATGCGCTTCAGTGGCCTGTGAGCTGGCCATCGGGAAAGGGCCTGCACCGGTCTCAGATATCACCGGTGAGGCGATCCTCGAAGTTCTCGGCGACCTTCCTGAAAAAGACGTTCACTGCGCCTTTCTGGCGGCCGAGGCCCTTCAGGCCTCCTTGAAGGCATGCATGAAACCCCAGGAATCTTGAAGCGTCTTTATACGCCCCTGATTCGCAACTTTACCTTTCCTCCCAAGGATCACGCATCGAACATAGCCATGACACGGTTACAACAAGAGAGATGCCGTGGGCTGGCTCAAAAGCCGGTCCATCCTCTATGTCCTCCGGTGGGCGGCTAAACATGCCTATGCCCATTTTCTTGGAATCTCTTAAAGGTTGGCCGTG
>DAOUZN010000138.1 GCA_030665585.1 Deltaproteobacteria bacterium
CGCCATCCCCTTCGCGGCTAAATGCTTCGTGATCGCCGACGTCAGCGTCGTCTTGCCATGATCAATATGACCAATCGTGCCCACATTTAAATGCGGCTTCACTCGCTCAAACTTCTTCTTGGCCATCTCCTGTCCCTCCCTCGTTGGTTTTCAGTTAAGGTGTGTCGGTCTCAGGATTGCTGGAGCCCACGACCGGGATTGAACCGGTGAACCTCTTCCTTACCAAGGAAGCGCTCTACCTCCTGAGCTACGTGGGCAACCAGGAAATCCATATCCTATATTGTCATGGAGCGGGAAACGGGGCTCGAACCCGCGACCCTCAGCTTGGAAGGCTGATGCTCTAGCCAACTGAGCTATTCCCGCAGTTAAGTCCTCGACACCAATGCCGATTTGTGTATTAATGGGTGTTGGCGACAGGCAAGTTCTCAGCCAATCACAACGGGTCAAATAATACAGCCTTTAATTGTTTCCTTTGCAAAGCCCTTAGGTTGAGCTCATGGCTCATCGGCAAAAACATAGTAAGAAAAATGCAGGAAGTGCATGTAGTTCCCACGATGCCATGACGAATGCTTGGCTATCTCCTACACACAACTTAGTGTGAGGTTTGGTGGAGGGGGGAGGATTCGAACCTCCGAAGGCATCGCCGACAGATTTACAGTCTGTTCCCTTTGACCTCTCGGGAACCCCTCCTTTGGACATCCCATCCATGTTATTGGAGCCAGCGGAGGGATTCGAACCCCCGACCAACTGATTACAAATCAGGCGCTCTACCGGCTGAGCTACGCTGGCGCCGGGAAGGCGCGAAAAAATTAAGACCGTCAAAGTCCGTAGACGATCTTTCGTGACAAATGGCTAGCTTGTGGACCCACCTATGAAAACTATCTTATTTAATACCGTCTGTTCCCAATAGCAAATTCGATTTTCCAGAGTTAATAACAATCTAATTCGATAGAATGGATTTATCACCAGAGAACCGGTCAATTTTGGAAGATTATTTTTGATATCTTGCCTATACTTCTTCTTGTAGCCTTGACTCCCTTCTCGCCACAGTATAGTTGACGACCATTGGTCGTTCTGCTACTTAACTTTGATGGTTTCGTAAAAAGTCGATTTTACTCACTCCGTGAACATTTTGGGTGCCCTTAAGATATTCAGCTAAAATGCTAAAACTCGGGCTAACACCCTCAAACAGTTAGCATTTTTTAACGCTGAATACCTCAGGTGCCTTTCTCCCAAAATGCTCAATGTCGTTCGCAAAACACTTTTTACGAGTCTGTCAACTTTCGCCCTTACGCAAAACGAATCAAAGGCTCAAGGGCCAGACGTCAGAAGAACAACAGCCTTGCATTCGACCAAAGCCATGGCAACAAGGGGCAGCTCATGGACTTCTCGCTTTCTATGGAACAAAAGATCCTCCGGGAATCGGTGCGAACCTTTGCTGAAAAGGAAATTAGGCCTGTGGCTAGGCAATTGGACCAAGCCGAAGCCTTTTCTTATGAGCTCACAAAGGCCATGGGAGAGCTGGGTCTCTTCGGCATCTTCGTATCCGAACAATACGGCGGCCAAGAGCTGGACTACCTTTCCTACATCATTGCAACCGAAGAACTTGCCCGCGTAGATGCTTCCCAGGCAGCGACAGTAGCAGCGGCCAATTCCCTGGGCATCGGCCCCATTTACTATTTCGGCAGCGAAGAGCAGAAGAGGAAATATCTTCCCAAGCTTTGCACCGGAGAGATGCTTTGGGCCTTTGGCCTGACAGAGCCAGGTGCTGGATCTGATGCCGGAGCCTGCCACACGCATGCGGTCCTTGACGGGGCCACGTGGGTCATCAACGGCAGCAAGATCTTTATCACCAACGCTTCCACAGAGATCTCCGGAGGCACCACAGTCATGGCTTCCACCGGCAAGCGGGAGGACGGTCGTAACGAGTTAAGTTGTTTTCTCGTGGAATCCGGCACGCCCGGTTACACGGCCCAGTCCATGCGTGACAAAATGATGTGGCGCGCTTCAAACACCAGCATCCTGTATTTTGATGATTGTCGGGTGCCCACGGAGAATCTTCTTGGACAACGGGGAAAGGGGTTTCACCAGATGCTGGCGACCCTGGACAGCGGCCGTCTGAGTATTGGTGCCATGGGCCTGGGCGGCGCCCAAGGCTGTTACGAGATGGCTCTCAAATATGCCAAAGAACGGGAACAGTTCGGCAGGCCTATCTCCACCTTCCAGGCCAACGCCTTCAAACTTGCCGACATGGCCATGGAAATTGAAAGCGCCCGTCTCCTCCTCTACAGGGCCTGCTGGCTAAAGGACCAGAATCGGTCCTTCACCAAGGAAGGCGCCATGGCAAAACTGTACTGTTCGGAGGTCATGAGGCGAGTGGCCAATCATGCCGTTCAACTCCATGGCGGATACGGCCTCATGAAGGAATATGATGTTGAACGGTTTTACCGGGATCAAAGGCTCCTGGAGATTGGTGAAGGGACCTCGGAGATCCTACGCATTGTCATCGCCAGGCTCACAGGGGCCTTCTAAGGGCTCGCGCAAAAATAACTTCACATTTTGGCATCTCAGCTTCAGCCCATCTTTGACCGATGCCTCATTCGTAACCCCCTCGAAATAGCTCGCTATTCCTCGGGTTTTGCTCAATCGGATCGGCCAAATCTGAACCAAATCTGAGCGCCAACTCTGCGAATTTATTCTTGCGCGAGCCCTAAGTCGGTCTACTCAAATATCTTCTTAAAGTCCTCGATGCTCTTTTTCACCTCATCCGGTTCAGAATCAGGCAAAGGCATGGGTCGTGTGGGCGCCAATGGCTCATACATACCCCTGAGATAAGCCACATCGAATAATTGGCCAGGAATCTCCGGATTGATCTTAAAGGTCTCCAAGACCTGCATCTTAACGAGTGTATCATTTTCCAAAAACAGGATGCGGCCGGGATAACGCTTGCCCTTGTCCAGGGACCTGTAATCGGTGAACTGGATGTCTTTCAAAGGGGCCCCTTCACCCTCCTCTCCTGCGAGAAGGAACCTGACCGGCCTGAAGGTGTTCTTATCCACCCAGACTTGCGGGACCGATTCATCCGGGTATCTGGCCCCAATGACATAGACAATCTTCTCCTTGAATCTTCCAAGGCTCACAACCTCGAGATCGACCCCTAACCGGGAAAGTCGATCAACCAAGACCTCTGTTTTCCTGTAAAGAAGGAGGTCCTTGAAGTGGTCAAACCCGTTTTCCGCCTCGCCAACGATCTTTCCATTCATGACGAGGATCGCCCCGTCCGGGTTAACCACTTGGACTTGCACCAGCCCGGGGGCGGTCACCTCAGACCTGAATCGGTCCGGGAATCCGTAATACAGGGTCTCCTCAAACTCCCGGATTCCGCCTTCAACACCGGGATCGTAAAGGACGGCTTTTTGCATGACTATCAAGGTCCGGCCGGAACCAAGCTGGTCGATCAGAAAGTCCAGGATTTGTTCGGTGGGCAGGATGTAGGCACGGGTCGCCACGGCCGATCCGAAAAGGATGAAAGTGCAAGCAACGCCAAGGGTGAAACGCTTCATGAGAATCGTATAGCAAAGCCCGTTGGGCCTTTCAATGAAAATCAAAAGATTCTGAGCAAGCCCGCCAGGGCTGCTATGATCAGACCCGGAACGATCATGAACGGAAAGACCATTGCCCCATGAAACGCCGTAAGAATGAAGCAGCCTCCGCCTCCACCACCACCACCAGTCGCCGCCGGCGCGGGTGCGGATCCGCCGTCACCGCTGCTACTGCTACCGCTTGAGGCAGCACGGGTCCCCGCACTTGCCTCGTTAGAATACCCTGAATCAAGAGTGCTTTTATGAGCCTTTACGCGGTAATAGTAAGTCGTGGCGTCATCGAGACCGGTGCTGCTATAGGCATTGACATCTGTACCCACCACGGCTATTTCCGTATAGGTCCCTCCTGATCCTACCTTCTGTTCGATCCTGAAGCCCGATTCTACCGAAGAATGATCCGTCCAGGCCAGGTCAATGCGGCTGGTCGATGCCGCTTCAGCCGATAGATCGGTGGGTGCTGCAAGGTGCGTTGTGGCATTGTCTTCGGAGGGCGCGGAATCACCGGCCGCGTTAAAGGCAAGGACGCGGTAGTCGTAGGACGTGCCATCGATCAGTCCGGTATCTGCATAGGAGCCGACATCAGCGGCCACCGTGGCCACATGGCTGAAAGGCCCTCCCAACGCGGTGGCCCTTGCAACTTTGAAGCCCGATTCGTCAGAGGCATGGTCTGTCCAGTTGAGCTCAATCCGGCTGGTGGAGACTGAAACCGCGACAAGGTCACTCGGCCCGTCAGGCGCGTCAGCCGGAGGATTAATGCTGTTATTGGCATTAATTCTGCCGGCCATGAGGATGTCTCCGGTCAAGCCTGACAGGACATCCACCCCATTCAGAATACGGCCCTTGACCTGATCATAAGGCAAGCCGGCGTTTTCTGCCCA
Organism: Deltaproteobacteria bacterium; assembly: GCA_030665585.1. GTDB lineage: Bacteria > Desulfobacterota > Desulfobacteria > Desulfobacterales. The sequence goes on from DAOUZN010000138.1 coordinate 4,481, forward strand.
GATCAGCGCCGCCAGGCCTGCAACATGGGGGGTGGCCATGGAGGTCCCGCTTGAATATTGATAGC
>DAOUZN010000168.1 GCA_030665585.1 Deltaproteobacteria bacterium
CGCTTTTTCCGGGGGGGTGGACAGCTCACTCCTATTGGCCGTGGCCCATGAAACCCTTGGGGAGAAAGCGGTGGCCGTAACGGCCGTTTCGGAGATATATCCTGTTCGAGAAAGGCAAGAGGCCGTAAAGTTTACCCGACAAAGAGGCATTGAGCACATTATCTTGCGGTCTGAAGAGGCCGGTCTCCCCGCCTTTGTGTCCAACGGACCGGACAGGTGCTACCATTGCAAGAGATACCTCTTTGAGAAGCTTGTGAAAATAGCCAAGCAAAGAGGCATAAGACATGTCGCCCACGGGGCCAACGTGGATGATCTCAAAGATTATCGGCCAGGGCTTCGGGCAGCAGAAGAAATGGGCATCAAGGCCCCTTTACTGAATGCCGGCTTGAACAAGAAGGACATCCGTGACCTTTCCAAACAGATGGGACTTTCCTCGTGGGATAAACCGGCCATGGCCTGCCTGGCCTCGAGAATACCCTATGGGAGCCCGGTGACCGCTGAAAAGTTGAAGATGATCGATGAGGCCGAAGCGTTTCTTCTGGAAAGAGGCATCAGCCAATGCCGAGTAAGACATCACGGCTCCGTGGCCAGGATAGAGGTGGAAAGTTCGGACCTGAGAGGGATTGTGACCGATGACCTCAGAAAAGATATTGTGCGCAAATTTAGAGACATCGGTTTTTCATACATTGCTCTGGACCTGGAAGGTTATGTATCGGGGAGTATGAACCGAGTCCTGAAGATGGCGTAACGAGAACGAGATCCAGACCAAGCAGAGGATTTAGATGGCGAGCAAGGTGATCCTGAAAGATGCCTTCAAGCGTTTTACGTTGGATCAGGACAAGGTCCTAACACCGGAAGAGACCGTGCACAGGTTTAAGGAAAAACTGAAAGAGGTGGATCTGGACATTCTGGAAGGAACCACGAGAATTGATAACGGCAGGTTGGGCATTCCCGTCTATTTTAGCCTGTGCGGCCGGGATGCTCGCCACATCATAGGCACAAAAAAACAGATGGGAAAGGGGGGCACCCCCCAGCAGTCAGAGGCGAGTGCCGTCATGGAGCTGGCTGAAAGATTCAGCTTTTTCAGTTTTATGAAGAACCCTGAGAACTTCTTTTGCGAAACATACCCAAATGTGAAGGATCACGCGCTGCCTTTTGAGGCGATAGCCCTGTCCGTACACGACCATTCTGATGACCTGGACAAGGCCAGGGAGATTTTCTACAGGCTCCCTCTGAAATGGACCAGGGCCTACAATATGACCCGACAGGAAGAGGTCCTTGTCCCCTTTAACTGGTTTTTTGCCATCAATGAATTCAATGGCCCATCAGCAGGCAACTGCGTGGAGGAAGCGCTCAGCCAAGGAATATGCGAGGTGGTGGAAAGGCATGTATCATCGATCATCAGCCGCAACAAAGTCAGGGTCCCGTCCATCGATATCGCATCGGTGACCGATCCACTGGTCCTGGAGATGATCGGTAAGTATGAAAAAATTGGCGTCAAATTGTTTGTCTCTGACTTTTCCTTGGACACCGGCGTTCCCAGTGTGGGCGTGCTGGCATATGATCCGTCCACTTTTCCAGAACGAAGCGAAATCGTATGGACTGCCGGGACCACACCCGACCCCCAGAAGGCCTTAAGCCGAGCCTTGACAGAAGTGGCCCAGCTGGCCGGAGATTTTAATACATCCTCCAACTACGTGGCCAGCGGCCTGCCCAAATTCAGGACGATTGAGGAAGCGGACTTCGTCATCCATCCCCGAAGCAGGGTCGACATCACAACACTGCCGGATCTTTCCCATGATAACATCAAGGTGGAGGTGGAAAACTGTGTGTCTTCCTTGTCCCACATTGGTATGGAAGTCATTGTTGTTGATGTAACCCATACCGCGCTCCAAATCCCGGCCTTTTATACCGTCATACCGGGTGCCCATTTTCGAGAGCGGGCCACAGGAACCAGCGTGGCCATGTTCTCGGCAAAGTTGATGGCAGAAAGCGGCGACCCCGCGTGGGCCATCACTGAACTGAAGAAGGTGGATGCCGTGATGCCGGCAAAATACTACGTGAAATTTTTCTTGGGATCATGCTATCTTTCAATGAATGAGTTGTCCAGGGCCTTGGTCTGTTTTGAGGAGGCCTTATCGCTGGGTCCAAACGAGGAAGACATCCCCAGTATTTACTCCTATATGGGCATCTGTTTGAAAGATCTGGGTCAATACCGGGAGGCCATCCGAGTCCTTGAAAAAGCAGAAGACCACGATGATGAGAGGACCGATATCTACAACCTGATGGGATTTTGTCACTTCAAGTTGAAAGAGCATCAAAGGGCCATCGAATGCTTCCAGAAGCTGCTCCGCTTAGACCCCAGCTCTGCCATTGATTATGCCAATATCGCTTCCAACTACCGGGATATGGGCGACAAAGAGCAGGCTATTCGTTATTACCGGTTGGCCTTGGAACTTGATCCGACGATAGCGTTTGCCAGGGACAATCTACATAGATTAGGCCAGGGGTGACATCTTCCAGTGAAGGGTGACAGACGATGAGCAAAGCCCCGGAGATCCTCTCCAACATCCCCCTTTTTGAAGGCCTTCCCAGGGCTCAACTGGAAGACCTGACACGCATCGTGGTGAACAAGCATTTCAGGAAAGGACAAACAGTCTTTTCAGAAGGGGATAAGGGCAACGGTTTCTATGTGGTTGTCGATGGCTTGGTGAAAATCTTTAAACTCTCCGTCGAAGGAAAAGAGCAGATCCTGCACATTTTTGGACCTGGGGAGCCCTTTGGCGAAGTGCCCGTTTTTGCAGGCCGAAATTTTCCAGCCCATGCTGAGGCGATTGCCGAAAGTCGCCTTTTTTTCTTTCCCAGGGATGCCTTCACAGCCTTGATCAGTGAAAACCCGTCTTTGGCCTTGAATATGCTCGCCTTACTTTCCATGAGGCTTCGTCAGTTTACCGTTCAGGTGGAGCAACTTTCCTTAAAGGAGGTGCCAGGGCGGTTGGCTGCTTATCTGCAATATCTTTCAGATGAAAGGGGTGGGGAGACCTCTTTTGATCTGGATATTTCAAAGGGCCACCTTGCCAGTCTTCTGGGTACGATTCCCGAGACCCTTTCCCGGAT
>DAOUZN010000151.1 GCA_030665585.1 Deltaproteobacteria bacterium
CGCAAGAGCCATACGATGTGGTTCTTGCCAGGGTCTTTCGTGCCATATTCGGCGACAACGTTCAAAAGGTGCTCGATCTTCCCGTCTTTGATGACGGCGTTCAGGTCACCCTGCGTGGAGACTGGATTCTCCCGCTGGAGGCGAACAATGGGATCCAGTCGGCCTATCAGTGCATCACGTTGATAGAAACCCCAGAAGAGTTTACCCCGGCTTCCGTGGTAGCGTATCTCGCCAAGGCAAACATTCAGATTGTTGACATGCTGTTTGCCCCAAGAAAGGAAAAGAGAACCCAATTTGCCAAAGAAAAGGTGTTCAAAGACTGCCCCGTGTTGAGCATAGACGGATCAAGTCAGGAGGCCTTTGTATCCGGATTTGTCAGGGCGCTTGGATATTCCTACGACCCCCGTGTTCCCCTATCTTTTGACTACGCAGGGTTTCAGGTTCAAACAACGGCCAACCTGATCTATGGGGGAAGGATTGGCGATCTGGTGGTCGATTTTGGAACGTTTTACGGTGAGGCAAAATCGGCCATTGAGGCGGGGGGACTCAAGGTCTTGTCCATACAACCTGATGAGGACCTTATGACCATTGCAGAGCACATCTTGGCATTCACAGGAACGGCGTATACTGAGGCCCCGGTTTTCTTGGCGGCCAACCGCGAGCGCTCCAGGACGGCTTCTCTGGCCGTTCCCGGCGTCTTGGTCTCGGATGTTAACGAAGAGAGGGTCTTGTTGACCCAGGTACCACTCCACACGAGACTCTGCGACTTTTTGGGCGAAAAGAAGATCCGGCCTGTGCAGATTAGACGGTTCGTTGAACCGAAGAAGCGCGCGCATTCCCCGGCCCGGTTTATCGGGACTGTGGGGTTGGGGAGCGCATCTAAAATCGGCAGCGTTACTTAAGGTCGAAGATTCCTGCAGCTTGCTGAAGGAATCTTCAATGAGGGGTTTAACCATGGTTAGGATATCTGCGTTGTTCTTGGTTTGTTTATATGCCTGCGTGTTCACCGTTTCCTGCGCCACAGACTCGGCGGCTGTGCGCAAGAAAAAGGCGGATGTCTACAGGCACCTTGGTGAAGCACACTTGAGAGAAAACAACCCCACGGCAGCCCTGGCAGAGCTTTTAAAGGCAGAGAAGATCTACGCGAAGGATCCGTTGCTCCACTACGACTTGGGCTTGGTATATTTTGCAAAAGAGGAATTTGACTTGGCCATTGGCCATTTCAATAAGGCCGTGGCGCTCAAATCGGACGGCGTCTATTCAGATGCCCTGAACGCCAAAGGGACTGTTTATCTGAGACTCAAGCAGTGGGATAAGGCCATAGCCTGTTTCAACCAAGCCCTTGACAATTTGCTGTACGCCACGCCCTATCTTGCGTTAAGCAACCTGGGCGAGGCCTACCGGGGGAAAAAGGACTATGGTCATGCCATCGAGGCTTACCATAAGGCCCTTCAGAAAAGCCCGGCCTTTGCGAACGCCCATCGGAGCCTGGGGCTTGTCTATATGAATATGGGCAACTATGAGGCTGCGGTCACTTCTTTGGAAAAGGCGGTTCGATATGCTCCGAACTTTGCCCGTGCCTATTATGATCTGGGCCTGGCCTACGTTGGACAATACGACTTTCAGATGGCCATGTCTGCCTTCAAAAAGGTGGTGGAGCTGGCCCCCGACTCCCCACTGGCCGACAGGGCCTTAGCTGAAATCAGGAAACTCCAAGGATGACGGCTTCTTGCGAAGTCATCAAGAATAGCGTTGCGGGTTACAGCTTGAATGAAACATGACCAGTGAAAAATGACTAGCGGGATGGTGTGCGGATGGTGGCCCCGGGGTATATGGCCTTATTATGGGCTGCGGTGACCAGGGCGGTCGCCGTTGTCTCTTCGGTATGCAGGATCAGGATTTTTCCAAAATCGACAGGCGCCAGCAGAATAGAGTCTTTACCCCTCCAGTCGAAAGATTCCTTGTCTTGGTAGTAAACGCTGTATGCTTGGCCTACCCGAACCCTGTCTTTTCGTCCCCTGTCGACAAAAACGACGTCTAGATCGCCGATAACCTCTTCACCTTCTTCAGCCACAACGATCTTGCCGTCAAGCCCTGTGGCACTATCGGTGAGCGTGATCTTTGGTGAGCGTGTCTCATAAGGCATCAGCAAATCACTGATTTCAATATGCCGGAAGGATTGCACGACTCTGCCCATAGAAAACTCAGGCTCCACATCCGTCATTTCAACCATACCCACGATATAATGCTGAACCCCGATAAGCTCTTTCGTTTGCGGGTCCTTCACCGGCTCCAAGGTCCGATACACCGTGAAGCGGTCCCCTGGCACAAAGGTCACCCCCTCGGCGGGACGAACATAGACCAAGTCCCCCTCGCTGATCAAGATCTTGCCTCCCTTCACCTTGAAGATGGCGCCCGAGGGAGTCACAGGAACCTTTCTCACGAACCCTACGCTGTCAATGTGATCATACAGGTAATAGGGGGCCTCTTGCGGCTCGACTTTCGGCAGGGGTTCTGGAGGAAGTCTTGTTTTTGAAATTCTTTCCATGCCCTCGCGGCCAAAAATACGAATACGATTTCCGGGATAGATCCAGTGGGGGTTGGCAATATAGTCATTCTCTTGCCACAGATCCGGCCAAACCCAGGGAGAATCATAAAAACGCTCGGAAATATCCCAGAGGGTGTCCCCCTTTTCAATGGTATAATAAAGCCCTGACTCAGGCCTGAGGACCTTCTCACCAGCCTCCTGCCCATAAGCGCTTGCAGGGTTCAGCCAGCCCACTGCCATGGTCATACAAAGCAAACCCAACGTATGGAAAAGCGTTCTTGGTGTCATCGATGCATCCACCTACCGCACCTCTTGAAGCTCAACAATGGTTGGGGTCACAAAGATCAACAACTCTTTGTCTGAGGTGTCTTTAGATGTGGACTTAAAAAGCCATCCCAATAAGGGTAGTTTGGAAAGTCCGGGCACCCCCCTTTCGCCAGATGCTTCCACCCTCTCGATGATCCCACCGATCACGATGGTGTCTCCATTGTTCACCATCAATTCCGTGCCGGCCTCATTTTTATCAATGGCCGGCGCGCCTTGGACCACGATCGAGTTGTTCGGCGCGTCTTTGGTGGCAACGATTTTCATGGCAATGCGGCGGTCCGTAGTAATATGGGGCGTGACTTCCAATCTGAGGACCGCCTTTGCCCATTTAAGGCTGTAGCTTCCCTCTTCTAGGACCTGGTAAGGGATCTCAAGGCCTTGTTCTATATACGCCTCTTTATTGTCCAGGGTGAGTATCTTGGGCGTCGATATGATCCTTATCTTTCCCTCTTCTTGCTGGGCGAGAAGATTGGCGTTAAGCATGAACTCAGCAGACCCCAGGTTCTGGAAAGTAAATCCGAGACCGCTTGTTGCGGCGGCAGGAGGCAGAAAGACATTAAGAGGGACACCATCATCAAGATCAAGCACGCCGCCGTCCCATCTTTGATTGGTGCTGGGGTTTACACCAAACCCAGCCCCGTCTTCATATCGCGCCCCCCATATGATGCCGATCTCACGAGAAAACTCGGTGTTGGCCGCGACAATGCGGGCCTCTATAAGCACCTGGGGGGTCACCACATCCAGCCTTGTAACAACGTCTCGAGCCTTCTCGACAGCTGCCCGTACGTCATTCATGATGATCATATTGGTCCGTTCATCAACGCTTATCTTGCCACGAGGAGACTTGATCTCCACCAGGTGTTTCTGCATGGTGGCAGCCTCGGCATAGTTAATGGGGATATATTCTGTCATCAAGGGCTCTTGCTCTTCAGCATCCTGTTCAGCCTTCATTTTTGATGCAAGGGCCCGCTGCTCTGCCTCTAACGTCGAAAGCGTCGCGATACGAACAATATTCCCTTCAATCGCTGTGCCGAGCTTGTTCATCTTGAGAACAAGATCCAACACCTGATCCCAGGGGACATTGACAAGCTTTAAGGTGACTTTGCCCTTCACATCGTCACCTATAACGAAATTCTTGCCG
>DAOUZN010000115.1 GCA_030665585.1 Deltaproteobacteria bacterium
TTGGCACGCCCGGCCCGACTCGAACGGGCGACCTACGGATTCGAAGTCCGGCGCTCTATCCAGCTGAGCTACGGGCGCAACTAGAAACCAATGGGGTGAGTGAAGGGACTTGAACCCTCGACAACCGGGGCCACAACCCGGTGCTCTACCAACTGAGCTACACCCACCATACTAGCTAGTTTCCATCCATAAATGGCCCTTTTTCCTCTGAGCGGCGTTCTCCGCGGGTTTTCGCCTGCGACGTACGAACAGTACGCCTCGCCGTAAACCCTTGTGCGGCCTTGCTCAGAGCAAAAAATGCTCATTTCTGAATTGGAAACTGACGCCTATGCCCATTGATTGGATAATGTTTCGTGGATGGGCACTAGCTAAATATCTTAATACCATACGAGCTGAGAGTTTTCAAGGGCTTTGAAAGCCCTGTCCAAACTTATGATTGACGAACATACCGATTTTTTATAGAAAGATATCAACTGCAGACACATGTCATCGAGGGATTTTTTTGGCTGCTTTTTACATATTCGTGTTTCGGGCTGTCTTGGGGTCAGGTTTTGCCGTGCTGCTGATGCGGTTTTTTTATCCCAAGGCATCTATTGCCGCGGTGATTGCTGTCGCCATCTTACTGGTGGGCATGGCCTACGTGATGGAAACTTTTCACAAGCGCAACAGGGGGCCGCGAGGTAGGACTGATCGTTGAAACAGATTATTCTGGGTACTGCGGGCCATATTGACCATGGAAAGACGAGTCTGATCAAAGCGCTGACAGGCATTGATACGGACCGGCTGAAGGAGGAAAAGCTCCGGGGCATTACCATCGAATTGGGCTTTGCCTGGTTGGATCTTCCTGAAGGGCAGCACTTGGGGATTGTGGATGTGCCGGGCCACGAGAAGTTTGTGAAGAACATGGTGGCAGGGGCTAGCGGGATCGATCTGGTGGCCTTGATCATAGCCGCTGATGAAGGCGTTATGCCTCAGACAAAGGAACATCTCGATATATGCAAGCTCCTTGGCATCGAACACGGCCTGGTGGCCTTGACGAAGCTTGACATGGTGGACGAAGAATGGCTGGGGCTGGTCACCGATGATGTTAGATCCTTTCTCAAGGACAGCTTTCTGGAAGGGGCTCCAATCATGCCCGTTTCATCGTTAACAGGCAAAGGGTTGCCCGAATTTGTCAAGGCCCTGGACACCTTGTGCAAAGGGGTTCCAGAACGTTCGCCCAGCGGCCTATTTCGGCTCCCCGTGGACCGGGTTTTTACCATGAAGGGGTTCGGTACAGTGATTACCGGAAGCCTTGTTTCAGGAAGCGTTCGCGTGGGGGATACGATCATGATCTATCCCTCAGGGATCCAGACAAAGGTGCGTGGGATTCAGGTTCACAACCAGCCTGTGGACCAGGCCACCGCTGGCATGAGAACCGCCATAAACTTTCAGGGTTTGGAGCGCGCAGCCACCAAGCGCGGGGATGTGTTGGGGGGGGTCAATACGCTGAAACCAAGCTACATGGTGGATGTTGTCCTAACATATCTTCCATCTAAGAAGAGGGTCCTTGAGAATCGCACCCGGGTTCGATTTCATACAGGCACCAGCGAAATATTGGGTAACGTGATCCTCCTGGATCGTGAGGAGCTCAAAGGCGCTGACACGGCTGTCGCACAGTTTCGTCTGGAGTCTCCCGTGTCGGTTGTCAAGGATGATCGGTTTGTGATCCGGAGTTATTCCCCGATCAGGACTATAGGTGGTGGTTATATCATCAACCCGGTGCCCGGAAAACACAAACGGTTCAAGGAGCCGGTTCTATCAGTGTTGAAGCGGCTGGCAGACAGCCCTCCTGAGGAGATTATTACCTCGCATGTGAGAGAGTCCGGGCTTCTAGGCGTTGCGTTTTCTGATCTGAGGATCATGACGAATCTGCCGGAACGCGAGCTTGAAAAGCACCTCCAACAGCTCCTTTCGCAGAAGCTGGTCATTCAGGTGGACCGAGAAAATCGTATTTTTCTTCACGGCTCGGTTTTTGATCAGCTTCGTGAAGAGGCTGTCCACATTCTCGAGGCCTACCACAAAGCACATCCCCTCAAGACAGGAATGAGCAAGGAGGCTTTCAAGTCTAATCTGCCCGGGACACTGGGGCTCCGTTCGTTCAATGTCTTGCTGGAGGACCTGACTAAGTCGAATAGGGTGGTGCAGGAAAAAGATATGATCCACCTTGCTGGACACACGATCGCCCTGGAGGCTGATCAGAAGGATATTCGACAAAAGATTGAAGGCGCCTATCTCGAAAGTGGGCTTCAGCCCCCTTATTTCAAGGAACTCGTTGCCTCTGTGGGAGAGAATTCCGCCCGTATGGAAGATGTCCTAGGCCATATGCTCGAGGAAGGTACCCTTGTGAAAGTCAAGGAAGGCCTCTACTTTCATAAAGAGGTGATAGAGAAGTTGAAAAGCAGGCTCGTGTCGTTTCTGACGGCCAATACCCAGATTACGACACCCCAGCTCAAAGAGGTGACAGGAGTCACGCGCAAATACATGATTCCCCTCATTGAATATTTTGACGCGACAAAGGTCACGATTCGGGTGGGGGATGTTCGGAGATTGCGAGAGGGCTAGAGTGACTTATAAACAGTTTTTTACAGTGCGGATCATCGCAGGGGTTCTCCTTTTTGTCTTCGTCCTGTGGGGATTGTGGGCATTGCTGGGAACGTTTAAGCAACCTGAACGATTGCCTGATGCCCACGTTGAGGAAGGTGAGCCGGCTCGCAGCAGGGAGACGCCTGAGGCCGGTGGCGGTCATCAGCCTGCTGGCGTACCTTCTTCGCTTGACCACGGGGCGCCGGCTGATCAGGGTGTTCCGGCGAATCATGATACTTCCCTTGACCACAGAGCACCAGGCGACCATGGCGTTTTGCTCGAACAACTTGCTGCACCTGGGCCCGGCGTTTTACATGAGCCCAAGGCCAAAGGCGTTCACTTTGTGGAGGCTATTATTTCGGTCTTGGACTATGAGCTCAATGAGCGCTTTTGGGGATGGCGCCCGAATGACGTGATCCGATTTACCGATAATGTGGAAAACATGCAACTTGGCATGTTGGAGGTCGTCCGGCGCGCGAGCGTGAACTTGGCGGACAGGATTTCTCGCCACGGGGTGTCGGCTGCCATTGACAAGAACCTGGAAAATGCCATGAATTGGTTCATGATCAAGCCGGATGAGTTCTGGCTGCCTTCGGCAGAGGAAAAATATAAAGATAGCTTGAAGGAGTTGCGCACCTACGCGGATAAACTTGAAAGAGGCGAGGCCCACTTTTATGTCCGAGCGGACAGCCTCATCCCCCTCCTTCTCAGCTTTGCCGATTTGGCAGGCAGTTGTGATGAGAATCTGGTCAAGAAACATGAGGATGACGGCTCCCCCGTGAGCTGGTTTAATGCAGACGACTACTTCTACTATGCCAAAGGGGTAGGAAAAGCGATGGCCAAGATACTCCATGCCGTTATGGAAGACTTTTCAGATGTCATTGAATCACGCCAGGGACATGACCTTTTGCACCGCGCCATCCATGCCTTTGAAGTGGGTAGTGAACTGGAACCCTGGATCGTTACCGACGCCTCCCTGGACGGTATCTTGGCCAACCACAGGGCCAACATGGCTGCCGAAATAAGCCACGCCCGATACTTCCTCAACGCGCTCGCCAAGGCCTTGTCCACCTGAAGCCGAGTCACGCCCTGAGACTTCCGATGAGTTGGCTGATATCGGGCATGTCTTTTTCAACAAGATAATGCTTGAGGCCTTCTGCGATCTCTACTGTTGCTCGCGGGTTGACAAAGTTGGCCGTGCCCACCTGTATAGCGCGGGCCCCCACGATAAGGAACTCCAAGGCATCCGAGGCATCCATAATCCCGCCAATACCAATGACCGGGACGGCAACCGCCTGAACGGTCTCCCAGACCATTCGTAGCGCAATCGGCTTGATAGCGGGTCCGGAGAGGCCCCCCACCTTGTTCGCAAGCCTGGGCCGGCGCGTTTCCACATCCACCGCCATGGAAGTGATCGTATTGATCAGGGACACGGCATCAGCCCCGGCGTCTTCCACACTGCGGGCAATGCTGGCGATATCCGTGACATTTGGCGAGAGCTTGACGATCAGCGGAAGGCTTGTCTTTTCCCTGACCGCTTTTGTGACCTGAAAAGCCATCTTTGGATCCGTCCCAAAGGCGATTCCCCCGGCCTTGACATTGGGGCAGGAGATATTGAGTTCCATGCCGGCGATTCCCTCCAGATCATGGATTCGTTCGGCCAGTTTGGCATATTCATCAAGGTCCTGGCCATATATGTTCAAAATAATAGGCGTATCGAGGGATTGCAGAAAAGGGAGCTTTTCTTTCACAAATGCGGCAAATCCAACATTTTCAAGGCCGATAGCGTTTAGCATGCCGCCGCACGTCTCTAAGGTGCGGGGTGGGGGATTACCCGGGGCGGGTTTCAGAGAAAGGCCCTTGACGATGATGGCACCCAGGCGGTTCAGATCAAAGAGCGAGGCAAACGCCTCTCCATACCCGAAGGTCCCGGAGGCGGTCATCACGGGATTCTTCATGTGGATGCCGCCCACGTTCACGGCGAGGTTGGGCCTCACCATGTCAAACCTTGCCTCCTTCCGCTTGCCACATGAATTTGTCTCATTGGTACGAAGTGAATGCCTACTGCACGATGGTCGCTAGGACGGCCATGCCGAGAACCAGGGTGGCAACGCCCCAGACCTTGTGGGTCTTATCTGTCGTTTCGAACCACCAGTCCATCATCTTTCTTATCTTTTGCCGGGGCGCGAACAAAAACAATACCCCCTTTGCCAGGGAGAGGAGACCCAATATCACGATGAACGTCACCTGGGAGCTCGAAGAAGCCGAAAGCAACAGCAGCACCCCCACAGCGATAGCTAGAGGACTCCACCTCCTTGGGTCCTGTGTCTTTAATTTGTGATAAAATTTTTGTCTGATGAGCTGCGTCGCAAAGACCATTAAGGTACCAAAAATGACCCATAAGATACCGACAGCAAATAGGAACCAAGTCATTGCATGCCTCCTCGGGTGCGCCCAAGATGTTCACGGAGTGAGTAAAATCGACTTCTTACGAAACCATCAGGCTTTTTTTCAGAATATGGCAACTCACCGATGATGTCAAACGCAAAGCCGGCCCCTTCGCTCTCTGGGCCTTGTCACGTTGAGGGATATCATGATAAGTGATCCCACCAACCCCGAGTTGAGGCAGGGTCACAGGGAAGAAGATTGAGCCATGTTGCAAGAGGCATAGAGGTGAGAGATTGTGGCTTGGTGATTTGACGGAAGTTCAAACGCTTTTTTCAAAGCTCTTGCCGTCAAATCAGGGAGGCCCTGGGAAGAGATGCCCGAAATAGGCCTGAGTCAAGGAACCGTATATTACGAGATCCACGGGCAAGGCGAGCCCCTCATCGGGCTCCACTATGGGGCAGGTTCTAGCAAGGCCTGGAAAGACCAGATCCGAGCCTTTTCCAGGCATGTTACCTTTATCATTTATGATCGTCTCGGCCACGGTCGGTCTGAACGTCACCTCGCCTACGAACAGAGATACTTTGAACACCGAGCCAATGAACTCGGCGAACTGATGAACGGTCTGGGGTTTGACTCAGTCCACTTGTGCGGCCTGTGCGAAGGGGGTGCGGTCGCCCTTGTCTTTGCATCCTTGTTTCCAGAGAGGGTTAAGACCCTTGTCCTCCAGGGTGTTGGGTACCACACAACCGATCAAACCGTTGCGCAATGTGAACGGTTTTTTCAACCGTGGGCCAAAATCCATGGGGATCTTAAACGTGGCCTTATTCACCATCATGGACAGGGCTATGCCGGACTGAAATGGGAGGCCCTCAGGGACGCCAGGCCGTATGTTTGGGATCGAACTTACGACGTAAGATCTCATTTTTCCAAGATTCAGGCGCCGACCCTGATCATGGGAGGTGACCGGGACCCGTTTTTTGGTATAGAGCATCCCAAGATGGCTTACAAGGGGATCAAGAATGCTGAGTTGTGCATTGTTCCCGGGGCGGGGCATTTTGTCAATGAAGAGACTCCGACTGTCTTCAATCAAATTGTGATGGACTTCTTTAGAAGAAAGGCAATGACTCACCCGTCGCAGTAAAGGCGTCGGCCTGGGGGGCGGACTCTTCGGCTTTCAAATCGGTCCAATTGACCTTATAAGATGCCGGACAGGGCCTGATGTTCCACTCATGAAAAATGGGTCTCAAGCGCCATCCGGGATAGCAGAAAATGCCCTTGCTTTTTCTTGGTTATGAGGATAATCTTAGAAAAATATGGGGATGTAGCTCAGTCGGGAGAGCGGTACGTTCGCAACGTACAGGTCAGGGGTTCAAATCCCCTCATCTCCACCAA
>DAOUZN010000111.1 GCA_030665585.1 Deltaproteobacteria bacterium
AGCAACAGAAGCGTGAAGGCCAAGGCCGAGAAGAAAAGGATTTGGGTTTGACCGACCACATGAGGCATCGTGTACGGCGCATAGTCAACAGGATATGGAAGCAGGCTGTACAGAGGGCCCGGAAAAGACCCAATGAAGATGCACAGGAAGGCGGCGATGCCCATGGCCAGGAGCATGTTGACAGGGGCCTCTTTCGGCCTCATGCCGGAGTCGTGACCGAAAAACGCAAAGAAGGGAATCTTGATCCCTGCATGGTGGAAGACACCGGCTGAAGCAAAGAGCAGAATGAACCATATGACCTTCATGTGGCCTGCACCAGCCGCATCCATAACCATCGACTTGCTGACAAAACCGCTGAAAAGCGGAAAGGCAGAAATTGATGCTGCGCCCACCATGCAGAATATGCAGGTGAGCGGCATTGTCCTGTAAAGTCCCCCGAGGGCAGTACCATTGATTTTCCCTGTGCGATACATGACGGCACCCATAGACATGAACAGGAGGGCCTTGAAGAGAATGTCATTGAAGGCATGGGCAATAGCGCCATTTATGGCGAGGTGGGTTCCTATGCCGATACCAACCACCATAAACCCTACCTGGTTAATCAGGCTGTACGCAAGCACTCTTCTGAGATCATTCTCAATGACTGCAAAGAAGATAGGGAAGCCGGCCATGACGGCGCCAATCCATATCAAGGTCTCTGTTCCCGGGAAGGCCCTTGCCAGGGCATAGACGGCACACTTTGTGGTGAACGCACTCAAGAATATGGTTCCGGTAATCGTTGCCTCGGGATAGGCGTCTGTCAGCCATGGATGGAGGACCGGCCAGGCACAATTCAGGCCAAAGCCGAGAAATATGAGATAAGTAGCCGCCGTCCCGTCTAATCCTATGAATCCAAACTCAATGGAGCCGGTTTGATTCACGTACAGGACGATACCGGCCAAAAGGCACAGGCCTCCGGCAGCATGAACCATAAGATACCTGAATCCTGCGCCCTGAGCGGCCTTTGTTTTGCGAGCCCAGATAAGAAATATGGAGGCTACGGTGAGCATCTCCCAGAAGATAAAGAAAGTAAAAAGATCCCCTGCAAAGACAACCCCCAGGGCACTGCCGGCGTAAACGAGCCCCGCCACATGCTGCACACTGTCCTTTACGTGGAGGGCATAGAGAATGGCGATGAAGGATATGATGTGGAAGATGTAACCAAAGATGAGGCTCAGCCTGTCCATTCTGCCGAGAACCAGATCCCATTCAAGGAACCTGATGACCCAGTGAGTTCCTTCAGGGATACTGATCAGGTTTATGAAGCCGACCACAGGGACGGCCAACAAGTAGGCACTCTTCCATTTTCCCTTAATGAGAGGGGACAACAACCCCGCCACGATAAATATGAATGCTGGGGGAACCGTATCAATCATAGTAATCCTCTCGTCTCATCACCAGAGGGCGCAGGATGTATTTTGCCACAATAACGAGGACGACACAGGCCACAAACCCATACACACAGTAGAACTCGGCCCAGCCTTCCCAGGGAAAATGAGGGTGTTTCTTGGTAAATATCTCAATAATCAGGAGAATCACCAACGATGTAAAAAAGATCCCCAGGAGTCTTTTGACGTTTCCGGGCCTGTCAAAAAGATATTTCTTGTCGTTTTTGGGTTTTTCGTGCATGTCAGATCCCCATCTGTATTTCGGTTTAAAGCGTCTTCAGAAGAATAAGGCCCAGATACAGACACCCTATTGTTATGGCGATAAAAAAGGCGGCCCTGTAAGGCGGAACCGGGTCGTGACCAAGTGCCATCTTCCCTTCTATTTCGTCGCTTCTTTCCTCTGCCATGGCTTTATGCTCCTGTTATGCTCTGTACCATCATGCTGGCCAACCTGACAAAAGGCTGGGGATAGAAAAGCAGAATAATGGAAATGATGGCGGTAACCACTAGCGGCACCACGCAAAAGGGCGGCGCCTCTTTTATGGTATTTTCAAACATGGCTTCTTCCGGCTTGCAGAAGAAAGCCCTGTACACGAAAGGCATGAAATAAGCCGCATTCAGCAGGGAGCTGAAGAGTAAAACAACCAGGACAGGTATCTGTTGGGCCTGTAAGGACCCTAAGACAAGATACCACTTACTTATAAAGCCGCCGCAAGGGGGCATTCCGATAATGCTCAAGGCACCGATAAAAAATGCCGTCATTGTGATCGGCATTCTTCTGCCGATGCCGACCATGTCACTCATGTTCTTCTTGCCCGTGGCTACAAAGATTGCCCCTGCACAGAAAAACAGTGTGATTTTGCCAAAGGCGTGCATGGCGATGTGGACCATGCCGCCCGTCATGCCCTTGGGGGAAAGGAGCCCGACACCCAGCACAACATACGAGAGTTGTGCGATGGTAGAAAATGCAAGCATGCGTTTCAAACCATCCTGAGAAAGGGCAATAAAGGAGCCGACAAGAATCGTGACGGACGCAGCAAAGACGATAATCGTGCCTAAGTCCAAGGAAAGCAAGAGATTGGTTCCAAAGACGCAGGTTATGACGCGAACGACGCTGAAGACGCCTACCTTTACAACAGCTACCGCGTGCAGCAATGCGCTGACGGGGGTGGGCGCCACCATGGCGGCGGGAAGCCATGAATGGAAGGGCATGATCGCTGCCTTTGCAAACCCAAAGACGAGCATAACCATCAGAAGCCCTATCAAGCCCTTGGAGGCACCGGCGCCGGCCATGAAGCCCTGCTTCCCGAACTCAAGGGTACCGGTCAGGTTGTAACATATCAACATGGCAGGAAGAACAAGTCCTATGGAGGTGCCCACAATATAGAGGAGATACTTGCGCCCTGAGCTGCGTGCCTCCTTATCCTGATGGTGTGTGACCAGCGGATAGGTTGCAAAAGAAAGCATCTCGTAGAAGAGATACATGGTCAGCAAGTTGGCTGAAAAGGCAACGCCGACGGTTGCTGAAAGGGCAACGGCAAAGAAGACAAAATATCTGGTCTGGCTGTGTTCTTTCAGCGCTCGCATGTAACCTATGGAATAGGCGGTTGTTATAATCCACAAGGACGACGAGACAAGGGCAAAGAGCATTCCAAAGGCGTCGACCCTGAACTGGATCGCCGCTCCCGGGACGAACTCAGCGATCGTATATACAATCTCGGTCCCCTTCAGGATAGTCGGAAGCATGGACAGGACGATCAAGAACTTTACACCCGCCGCTACAAAGGTCCAGGCCTCGCGGACATTCGGCGCCCTGCTGGAAGCCAGTATGGGTACAACCATCAAAGAGACCAGGACAGCCAGCAAAGGTTTTATCGATACGATCGTTTCCATTATGTCCTTATTCCATCCGTGTTATACGAGACCTTTTGGTATGGCAACATCGATAATCTGATTTACAATATCACCGGTATACAGGCCAACCAGTACTAAGATCACCGCAATAACAAAGAGCGGCACCAGCATCGTGACAGGGGCCTCATCCATCGCCGGTTCGGGATGATGCCCGTGTTCATCCCCGTGCCCGTGATGGTCGCTGAAAGGCTCGTAGTAGCAAATCTCGAATATTCTGAAAAACAGAACCACATTCACAAGACTGCTAAACACAAGGGCTACCATAAAACCGTAATGGCCAGCCTGAATGGCGCCTGAGATCAGGTACCACTTGCTGAAAAACCCGCAGGTAGGGGGAACCCCGATCATGGACATGGCCCCGACCACAAAGGCCCCCATGGTGAAAGGCATCTTGCGGAACAAGCCCTGGAGGTTTTCAAAATCAGCCCCTTTCACTTTGTAAACAATGTTACCCACGGCCATAAAGACACACAGCGTCATCAGGGCATCATTGACAATATGGAGGATCGCTCCGGTCATGCCGACGCGGTTTCCAAGCCACGCGCCGCCCACCATATAGCCGACTTCCGCAACGATGATGTAAGTCAACATCTTCTTCAAGTTGCGTTCTTTAAGGGCAAGGAGCGCGCCCATCACAATGGCAATGACCGCAAGCCAGACGATGGGTTGACTTACTGCCAGGATGTTGAAACTGTATTCCGGTGTAAAGACGGTCAGGATGAACCGGATCATCACGTAGATCATTACCTTGGTGACCAAAGGGGCAACCAGACTGCTGGAAGCAGACGGGGCGTATGTGTACGCATTGGGCAGCCAGGCATGCAGGGGGAAGAATGCCATCTTGATCCATACCCCGACCATGCAGATGATAAAGGCGGCCATGACTGCTTTTGACTGATAGAGGTCGGGCAAGATCCTGGCGATATCGACCATATTCAATGAGCCTGTCATAATATAGAGATACCCGACACCAAGCAGATAGAAACAGGCCCCAATGGTTCCCATGTATAAATAATTGAGAGCCGACAAGGATCCGCGCCCGCCCCCCATTGCGATCAAGCCGTAGCCGGTGAGCGCCGCAATCTCAAGCAACACGTAAAGGTTGAATGCGTCTCCAGTCACAACGATACCCAAAAGACCGGTGACCATCAGGACGTATAGTGCATAGAAGGCACCTATGTTGTCCGGAAACTCATCCTCAATACTCCTTTTGCTTGCTATGGCGTTAAGGAACGCCACCACAGAAACCACTGCCAGAACCAGCCCATTCAGATGATCAACGTAATAGGAGATGCCCATAGGAGGATCCCATCCTCCCATCTTGTAGACAATCACCCCTTCATTAATGACCCTGAACAGCAGGCCGATAGACGAATAGGCTGAGATGCCAAGGGCGGCAACGGCAATAGGGAAACACCATTTCTTGTTCACCCACCCGGCGATAAACACGAGAAGGCCGGCCAGCAATGGAACCACGACGATCAGTGCAGGATATTGTGAGCTCATTCTTCCCTTATCTGCGCTAAGATTTCATCTTCTTCAAGTGTATTGTACTCGTTGTAAACTTTTATGGCCAAAGCCAGCGCCACCCCCAGGGTTGCGACTCCCACCACGATGGCCGTGAGCATAAGAACATGAGGCAGTGGATTGACATATTCCGCGGCGTGAACCACGCCGTAGCCGTGGCTCCCATGAGCATGTTCCAAAATCGGGATAGTCGCTCCCCTCTTTACTCCAATGGACACGTAAAACAAGATGATGGCTGTTTGAAAGATATTCATCCCCACGATCTTCTTGACCAAGTTGTTCTTGGCGATAATGGCATAGAGGCCGATCATCATCAGAGTAATATAGATCCAATAATTATAGTTGTCGACAACAGTTGAAACTATATCAGCCATATCTTAAAGCCCCTGATTATATTTGCCCCCGGATGAGAGATTGCTGTAAATCCAAATCATAGTGAACATGACCGCAACTCCCACACCGATTTCTACAATCAAAATGCCGTGGGATCGGGCCATAATAGAGTCGACATGGAGTACAGGCGCAAGAGCTTTGTAGTCGAGGAAATTCAGCCCTAATAAGAGACAAAGGGCTCCGGTGCCCGCATAGATGAGTACGCCGATAGCACAAAGAACGGCATCCAGCTTTTCGGCCACACGTTTAATGGCGGTTCTGAGGTCGTGGGAGATTGCAAGCAGGATAATACTTGCACCTAGAATAACGCCGCCCTGGAATCCGCCGCCCGGGCTGTGGTGGCCATGGGCAATGACATACAGGCCAAAAAGCTGAATAAAGGGGATCAGCAGTCGGCAGACTGTCTTGATAATGAGATCATGCGGTGTCCAGAAGCGGTCAATCCTTTCAAAATTATCGGATGGGGGCAGCTCGGCGCCTTCTTTGATGCGCACGGTGACGCCCGTGAGCTGATGCCGATAAAGTCTTGTTTGTTGTGTCTTGGGCCCAGAGGTTCGCAGGAGGAGAAATACCGCAACACCGGCAGAAAAAATCACCGTGGTCTCAAACATCGTATCAAAGCCGCGATAATCGGCAAGCACGGCCGTGACGATGTTGGGTACTGACGTCTCTTCGATGGTCTTTTCAATGAAGTGAGGAGAAAGGTACGTGCTGGCAGGAGACGCCGGGTCTGACCATGCAGGGAAGTCTCCCGCGGCATAAACAAGCAACCCACCTGTCAAAACAGCCACAATGAGTCCTATTATCTTCAATCCCTTGTCCTCCTTGATGTCCGAAAAACGGCTCCAACAAAAAAGACTGTACTCACACCAGCCCCGACCGAAGCTTCGGTAAAGGCGACATCCACCGCTCCCATGACGGTCCACAGCAGGCACATCATAAAACTGTAAGCCCCAAACAGGATGGCTGCTCCCAGTAGATCCTTGACCATGAGGGAGCCGATGGCCACCATGACGACCAGAGTTAATATAGCCAAATCTATCGGCCAGACCATCAGCTATCTCCTTTCCTCGCCCTTGGTCCAGGGAGCAAGCCCAGCCCTGATGCCGGCGTCAACAATAGCGTGAGTGGCAGTGGGGCTGGCCAGAAAGACAAACACGACAATAAGGATAATCTTGAGGCTGGTCAGCAAAGCACCGAGAGAAAAATGGTGCAGGTTAAACAGCGCGAGGCCTATCAAGGACAAAAGCAAGCCCAATGTGTCGAGTTTACCGGCGGGATGTAACCTGGAATAAAAATCCGGGAAACGCAGGATCCCGATAGCACCTCCGGTAAAGAAGAA
>DAOUZN010000044.1 GCA_030665585.1 Deltaproteobacteria bacterium
ACGAAAGCTTTGTATTGTATTTGGGCTTCGGCAAACCCCATGACCTATAAGGACTTTGTATGATTATCTCAAATTTGACAGACTCGTAAAAAGTGTTTTGAGAACGACATTGAGCATTTTGGGAGAAAGGCACTTGAGATATTTAGCGTTAAAAAATGCTGCCTGTTTGAGGGCCTTAGCCCGAGTTTTAGCATTTTAGCTGAGCATCTCAAGGGCCCCCAAAATGTTCACGGAGTGAGTAAAATCCACTTTTTACGAAACCATCAAATTTACTCTTCCCTTTTCAAGCCAGAGCTTGACACGACCCCTGGGCCTGAACTCCAGGGCTGGATGACAAACTGCGAACGGGGAAATTATTGCCTATTTCAAGAGTCTGGCAGGGTCTTTCAGAAAAGGATTCCGATGGGATCTGTTCTGGGAGGCGGATGGGTGGGGTCTTTGTTAAGACCTACAAGCCTTAAATTTTTCTTTTGGCGGGTTAAAGTACCCAAATTTCAACGCGGGAAACGTCTCATGTATCTGCGCCAAAAGCCTGCCCATGCCGATCAGCTCAGGCTCTGGGCTCTTGTTGCTCATGATCTGCCAGTAGCGCACCGGGTCAAAATTCAAGTTCCGCCATTGGATCATGTGCACAGGACGACTGCCTAGGAAGGACAAGAGGGCCGCAACTTCTGGTTTGGCATCGGTGAAGCCAGGCAGGTTCAGATAGTTGATAGAAACAAACTTTCCTTTGCGCCCGGCCACGTCAATACTTTCAACCACATCATCGAAGCGGTACCCCTTAGGCCGAAAATAGGTCTCATAGCAAGATTCTCTCACACTGTTCATACTCACACGGATACTGTCCAGACCCGCCTCGAAAAGCCCTTCAAGGACAGAGGGAAGACTGGCATTGGTGTTCATGTGGATGGTGCCTTGTTCAGTGGCCTTTCGGATCAGCCGTATGGCGGGCTCAATCACCTCGGCAGCCAGCAGAGGCTCCCCCTCACACCCCTGACCAAAACTTACCACAGCGCTTCCGGTGCGTTGAATGTGATAAATCGCGATCTCAGCGATCTCGTCCGCGGTTGGTGTAAAATCGATCCGATCCTGGGTGGTGGGAATATCCGTATCTCGTTGCAGGGAGAGACACCCTCTACACCTTGCATTACAATGCATGGACGTGGGCAGCGGCGCCTCATAGCGTCCCAGGAAGAAGTTCTTGGCCGCAGGACAGCCGTATGTCAGGGCACAGGTCTCAAGATGGGTTCTGAGTCGATTCGAAGGCATGATTTGGCGAAGCCTGAAGACGCCTTCCATGATCTTGTCCTGGGACATCAAGCGCACGTCCTGACGCCTCTCCCGATCCACCCGGATGGCTGCCACTCGAGACGCTCCCTTGAGCCACCCAACCGCACCAAAGGAAAAGAGCGGCAATGTCGTTGCGTCGGGTTCTTCTGCATAGGCACTCACGAGGCAAATCATATGACCCGGGGCGTTAAAGGCGGCCACAGGATAGACCGGCTCACCCGGTGCATAGGGATTTTCAGTGAGGACTTCAAATTCTCCTGTTTCGGCATTACAGACGATGGGCCTTCGATCCGGCATAAACAGGTGTTCACCCCCAAAGGGCATGTGGATGGTTTCACCCTCCAGCAGCGGTATCAGGTGGCGGCCGGCCATGCCCACGGCCGCATAACCACCTAGGTCAAAGAACTCCCCTTGCTCGTTGGCCACAATGGCCCTTAGAAATGGCTTCTTACGTCTCGACATCAGACAATCCTGACACCCCTCCGGCTCAAGGGTCACATTGGCGTCAATATGCCAGCATCAAAGGCGGTTGAAAAGTCGAATCTCAAAATGTGCCCAACATCGCCCGAGGCCATTCTGGATTGTCGTCAAAGAAATTTTTTCACTTTGTGGGAAACTTTTTCCTGCGGTCGATACAACAGCCTTGGCCCCGCTGGAGCACGGCGGTGTTGACGTACTTGATAACAGACTAGAATTGCATGAGATCGACCTTTGAATGAAGATTTTTCTGCGGCCTTGCCGTTTGCGGCACAATGAATGCAAATCGCTCTTTCTGAACCGATTAAAACCGATGTCCACCGTACATGATATGCCTTATATGCCTTTCCCGGAAGTTCCAGATTCGTATGCTTTGGCTCCAATCGCGCTGAGGCGCTGTCACCCACGATGAGACACCGTTCACCAACTGAAACATCCCGATCAGTGCAACCCCTGTCTGCGGTATGGGGTCCAACCGATAAAGCAGCGTCAAATGGTCTGCCTGTCTCCGAAGCGGAAGACGTTCTTTTTCGCGGCAGGAACTCTAAAAGCCTTCACTGGTCGGTGCCGTGGTCGGATTTGATGATGACCATGTTCATTTTGTTTGCGGTCCTGTACATCTACCAGTCTGCCAACCGCGAGGTCTTGTCCAGTGAGGGGGTGAGGGCGGACCGCGGTCCTGGTGTGCAGGTTGCTGCTCCTGTCAGCAGTGGCGGCACCGACTCTGTTGATTCCGCTGAGCCTGTGAAAGTGCCCATGTCCAAGATCTACGATCTAAGTAAGCAGGCTATCAGGGCCGAGGGCCTGGAGGATCTTGCCTTTGTCGATCTGGTGGCGGACAAGGCGGTGAGGATCATTCTGACGGCTGATCTGCTTTTTGATACAGGCAGGGCTGATTTGAAGCGTGAAGCGAGAAAATCACTAATGAGGGTGGCTGAAATCATTCGACAAGCACCGTATATGGTCAATGTGGTGGGGCACACAGACAATGTCTCCATTCATTCGGACAAATTTCCCACCAATTGGGAGTTGTCGGCTGTTCGTGCCTGTGAGGTGGCCAGATTCCTCATTGAGGAGATGAATATTCCCGGAAAACGCTTTTGTGTGACTGGGCACGCCTATTATCAGCCGGTCAGCCAAAATAATACGGCCGAGAACAGGGCCGGCAACCGGCGCGTGGAGATCATTATTACCAAAGAAAGGCCCTATGCAACGCCGGCAGAGGCGGGAAATATCTTATAATTCCAGATGGACGACGGCAGCTCCCATCTGCGGCTGACCGCTGAAACCTGATCGGGGAACGCTACAAAATAATTTGCGACATCAATGTTATCTGTGACATGCGGGGGTGATGAAAATGCGTATTGACAGATTAGGCCTTCTGCTCAGACCAGTGGTCAGGATGATAAACAACGTTTCGACTTCGTGGGCTATAGAACGTAGGAACATGATAGGCTTGGCTTTTTGCGTCCTCCTTTTTTGCTCCGGGTTTGTTATCCCCGGCAACGTTGACCTCTATTTCAATCTGGCCGGTTTGTTGATCGTCATTGGCGGCACATTTGGCGCAACACTCATCTGTTTTGGCACAAAGCGTCTCTTAATTGTTTACAAGGTTTTGATGACCTCGTACCAGACACGGGTGAAGGAGCCGGACGAGATTGTCGAGATCCTGGTAGACCTCTCTGTGAAAAGTAAGTTAAGGGGCCTCTTGTCCCTCCAGGAGGATGAGAACGAAACCTCTGTCCTATTTTTGCGGCGGGCCTTGGGCTTTTTGGTGGACGCCTATCCGAGTCACCAGATCAAAGATTTTCTAAATACGGAGATGTATTTTTTTGGCATCCGACGTGAGGAGTCAGAACGGGTCCTCAGAACTATGGGGGAAATATGTCCCGCCTTTGGAATAGTGGGCAGTGTGGTCGGTCTCATCAGCATGCTCGTCGGTATGGGGGATAGCTCGGCCATCTTGGCCACCGTGCCGATTGCCCTGACCTCCACTCTGTACGGTGTCGTCCTTGCAAATTTCTTCTTTCTCCCCTTTGCTGCAAATATCAGGCGAAGGACGGACCGCGAATTGCTCTTGCAGAAAATCATCACGGATGGCGTGCTTGCCATCGAGAGCGAGGTCAATCCGAGGGTCCTCGAAATGAAGTTGAAATCCTTTCTAACGCCGTCCTCCCGAAAAGGCCGACTCGTGTCATTAGAAAGGATTCAGAAAAAGTTCAAGATCAAACCTCAGCCGGCGGAGCCGTCACCTGCCTAGTTTCCATCCATAAATGGCCCTTTTTGCCATGAGCGGCGTTCTCCGCGGGTTTTCGCCTGCGACGTACGAGAAGTACGCCTCGGCGTAAACCCTTGTGCGGCCTTGCTCAAAGCAAAAAATGCTCATTTCTGGATTGGAAACTGACGCCTGTGCCCATTGATGAGACAATGTTTCGTGGATGGGCACTGTCTAACACGTTTCGGTGCGATACCCTTAGACCTACCAAAGCAAGGTGCCACCTGACGGCTTGTCCATATGCCAACCATGGGGTCCTCCCCGCAGTCCCTTAGGCGACTTGCGTCAGTTTCTTGAGGTATGAGATCCTTTCCCACGAGAAGGGATCCTTCTGACAGGGAAAGATGGAATTGTTATGGAAAATGGGATCAGAGGCCAGGTCATAGCGCGATGCCTTCACAGCATCCTCCCAGAGCCCGGTGTGGGGAATAGGCGAGTATTGCGCCAGGACAGGCTTCACCCCACAGGCCTTCACCATCTTGATGGAGGCCTCAAGCTGTCCGATATCCTGTCCCGGCAAACCAAAAAGGAGATAGGCGCCCATGGCCTCTCCAGTAAAGCCAGCCTCCTTTAAGTCACTGACGGCCCGTTCAAATTCGTCGGGTCCTACCTTGCGGTCCAAGGAACTTCGGTCTTCAAAGAAGGCCGATTCCAGGCCGAGGCGGATCGTCTTCAACCCTGCACGATAAAGGAGGCGTGCCACCTCTTTGGATAGAGACCTGATGTGGATGGCGTTCGGCGTATGAAACCTCGCTGAGATCCCGTGCCTCACAATGCCTTCAAGGATGGGCAGGATGTGACGATCTGCGTCGATCAGGAGGGCATCATCATAGAACGCAAAGTCTTTGACAGCGTATTTTTCCTGCCAGTATAAGATTTCCTCTAACACATGTTCAGGCGACCTGCGCTTAAATTGACGGTTTAGAAAACCGGACGCACAGTAGGCACATTGAAAGGGGCAACCGCGGCCTGTCAGGATCGGGACATAGGGGATAGTGCTTTGGAGATCCAGGGCAGGATAGGGATAAGAATTGAGATCGTCGGGAAGAAACTGAAGCCCGGTGGCAAAGCCGGTGAGGCGCTCAAGGGTTTGCATAACTGCACCTTCGCCTTCCCCTGAGAGCACTTCGTCCGCACCGGCGTGCGCAACCGCATGGTCGTAGCAAAGCGTGGCGTAGATGCCTCCTAACAGGATGGGCACCCCGGGCATCATCTTACGAATCGTCTTGATGAGATGAAACAGCCCTGTATACCAATAAGTCATCAGGGACGTGATCAGCACGACATCGGGCCTGGGACACACCTCCAAGGCCTTGCGAACCAAGGCTTCTGGGATGCCATAGCGGCTGTAGGTGCGAGGCACGTCGCGCAATGCGTCCGGTTTTGCGATCGGCTGTTTCAAATAATGCCCCTTGCCGAAGCTCCCCGGCTTAAGTGTATTGGCAATTTCTGGATGAAACCGATCCAGGCAGTCGATATAGCTGATTCTGTAACCATGCATCCGCAGGATCCCCGCAATGGTCAGGAGCCCCAGCGGCCTTGCCCAGAAATCATAGGCGGCAAAATCTTCAATCCATGGGTTGATCAACAGGATATGAGGGGTGTCCTTGGGCATTTTCTTGAGACGTCGGTTATTATATAATCGTATGGGTTGGAACAATCAAGCGCCGCGCCGTGATGATTCGTTATGCGCAACTCAGGATCTGACAGACTCGTAAAAAGTGTTTTGCGAACGACATTGAGCATTTTGGGAGAAAGGCACTTAAGATATTCAGCGTTAAAAAATGCTAACTATTTGAGGGTGTTAGCCCGAGTTTTAGCGTTTTAGCTGAATATCTTAAGTGCCCCCAAAATGTTCACGGAGTGAGTAAAAGCGACTTTTTACGAAACCATCAATAGTAATCCGGCCATGATCATGACCACTGGAGCAGAACCCGTTATCCGAATGTTTCATGTACACAAACGCTACGGGTCTCAAATGGCCCTCCACGACGTCAACCTCACCGTGCTCAAGAACGATTTCGTTTTCATCACCGGCCAAAGCGGGGCCGGCAAGACAACCCTCCTGCGCCTCCTGTTTCTAGATGAGGTGGTCTCACAAGGACAGATATTGGTCAACGGCATCCATCTGCAGCGCATCCGCCGGGCCAAGATTCCTTTTCTGAGGCGCAACATGGGTGTCGTCTTCCAGGACTTCCGGCTTATCCACAGCTACACGGTTTATGAAAATGTTGCCCTCGTTTTGGAGACGACCGGCCAGCAAAAACGCTACATTCAAAAAAGGGCTCGCCAAGTCCTTCGCATGGTCGGCTTGGAGGATCGCCTTCACGCCTATCCCCAGAGGCTGTCTGGCGGAGAGCAGCAGCGTGTGGCTGTTGCCAGGGCTGCGGTGGGAAACCCCTTGATTCTACTGGCAGACGAACCAACAGGCAACCTGGATACGACGGCGGCAGATATGGTGTTTGACCTGTTCAGGCAACTTCACACACGAGGCACGACCGTCATCGTAGCGACACACGACAGCCGGCTCTTTGAGAAGGTCCAAGGGCGCATCGTGGTGCTGAACCAAGGCTGCGTAGAAAGTAAGCTCACCGTATGAATCTTACGACGCGGTCCTCCATTTTCCAGCGGGTCCGGAGAAATGTTTCTACCACCCCATATCTCCACTTGGCCACCACGGCCACCATCGCCTTCTCTCTGCTCATCATAGGGACCTTTGCGCTCGTCTATACAAACATTAGTGATCTTATTAGATCTTGGCAGGACAACATTCGTGTCGTGGCCTATCTAAGTGACGGCCTTCCCGAAGGACGCAGGACGTCCCTTCAACAGCGGTTGGCGAAGCTATATGGCGTGGGGGAAATCCGCTACGTTTCTAAAGATGCGGCCATGGACCGACTCAAAAGGCAGATGAAACACCGCCTGTCCCTATTGGAAGGGTTGCAAGAAAACCCGCTGCCCGCCTCTTTTGAAATCCGCCTTGTTCAGGGCTGGCAAGGCTGGGAACGACTGGACCCGTTGGTGGATCAGATCAAGCAATTGCCTGACATTGAAGATGTTGAGTATGGACAGGCGTGGTTGCGCCGCTTTTCCCAGTTCATCGCGTTTTTCAGGCTCGCAAGCCTTATTATCGGTGTGCTTATTGTTGCCACCACGGTCTTCGTGTGTACCAACACGATCAAGCTCACCCTTTATACTAAACGCCAAGAGCTGGAGATCATGAGCCTGGTCGGTGCAACAGACGCCTTTATCCAGACCCCCTTCTATATCGAAAGTCTGATTGAAGGGTTTCTGGGTGGCCTGATCGCCGTGGGTCTCCTTTTTGGCACTTACAGGCTCTTCATTAGCAGAGTTCAATCGCCACACCTCTTGTTATCAAGTGGTGAGATCGCCTTCTTGTCGCTCACGGCGTGCGGGGCTTTGCTTGCAGTAGGGATGTTGATAGGATGGTTCGGCTCCTACTTGTCGTTGAAGCGATTTCTAAGGCCTTGATGCTGCTCTCGTTGGTCTTTCTGTTGTCCGGACGCCTTGTTATGGCTGGTCCACCCTCCAGCGAGGTTCAAGAGAAGATCAAACAAGAGCGAGCTCACATGAATACCGTCCGGAAAAGTCTCTCCAAAGTCGAAAAAACCATGGTGAAGATCAAGGCTGACGAAGCCTCGGTCATCCAGAACCTGGAACGGCTCAACGTTCGGCTGAATCAATCACTGGCCCGAGGGAGAAAACTTCGTTCTGAAATCGATCGTCTCGAGGACAAAGTGAGCGCCTTAAGTGCCGAGCGAGACAGCCTCGTCCAAGAAATACAAGGGCTGAAATCCTGTGCGATGCATCGTTTAGTCGCCTACTACAAACTCAGCCGGCTAGGTATCGCACCGGTTCTGTTTTCTGCCGAGTCTTTTTTCGACCTCCGGCAAAGACGAGATGATTTAGAACGCATCCTGGCGTGTGATGCCAGTCTATTGGACAAGTACCAGGCTCAAAAAGAACGCCTTGGGTCCTTGTCCAAGACATTGACGGCTCGGCAGGCGGGTCAGGATAGCCTCCTGCTCAAGTGCAAGGAAGAGGCGAGGATCATTGCACAAGAAAGGGGCAGGCGGGCTAAACTGCTGGCAAGCATCCAGGCAGATAAGCGCTCGACGCTGGCCGCCATCGCGTCGTTAAGACAGACCGCTAAAGAATTGGATGAGACCATCCGATCCTTAGAAAATAGACCGCCATCTCCTTTAGCCCAGCGCCGTCGGCAGTCGGGGGGGTTGCTTGCACTGAAAGGCTCTCTACCCATGCCGGTTCAGGGTGAGGTCGTGGCGCCCTTTGGATATCACATGGACAAGGGACATTATCGTGTCAAAAGCTTCAGAAGCGGTATCAACATTATGGCGGACCTCGGCGCCCCGGTCCGGGCCCTGTGTCATGGTCAAGTCATCTATGCATCCTGGTTCAAAGGATACGGCAACATGATGATCATCGACCATGGGGACCATTATTACACCCTGTTGGCACAACTTGAACAACTGCTCAAGGAAAGAGGTGACACGGTCCGGACAGGAGAAGTTGTGGGTACGGTTGGAGATACGGCGACACTCAGTGGACCGGGCCTCTATTTTGAGATTCGCCACTATGGCAAACCTCTGGATCCTGTCTCATGGTTCAAAAAATAAGCCATTGCTCCTCGTTTATTATCTCTGTCAACTGTGGTATGAATATCGCATGGGAAGATAAGCAGATGGGTACGGGGTCGGACAAACAGGGACGCTAGTTCGAGTCAATCAGTCGCCCCATGCAATCGGGCCTCTCGGTGCAAATCATAAGGAGGACTCATGACGCTTTGGTTAAAACAGCATAAGGGAACGATCGGGGCGGTCCTTTTATTCTCCGCGATCCTTTGGCTTGCGGCCAGCGGGACCTATGAAGACCTGTTGGCGGGGACCGATAAGACCTATGAAGAGCTTAAGATATTTAGCGATGTGCTCGATATTGTAGAGAAAAACTATATAGACCCCGTAGATTCAACGAAGTTGGTTCGGGGCGCCATCCAGGGTATGGTTCAGGCCCTTGACCCACACTCTTCCTATCTCTCGCCCGACGCCTTCAAAGAGCTTCAGATAGACACCAAGGGAGAATTCAGTGGTGTTGGCATTGTCATCACCATGCAAGATAACACTTTGACAGTGATTTCCCCAATTGAGGGGTCTCCTGCTCATGAGGCGGGCATTCAGGCCGGAGACCGGATCTTGAAGGTGGATGGCGAAGACACCAACAACATGAAGTTGTGGGAAGCCGTGAAAAAGATGCGAGGCAAGAAAGGGACAACGGTGGTCATCACGGTATCCCGAGAAGGACTAGACGAACCCAAGGACTTCACGATCGTGCGTGACGTGATTCCCCTAGAGAGTGTGCGCTCGTATGTTCTCAAACCGGGATATGGCTACCTGCGTATTACGAACTTTAGGGACCATACCTTCGACGACGTGGGCACGGCGCTCAAGAAACTCGAAGCAGCGGAATCTCCGTTAGAGGGTCTCATCCTGGACCTTAGGGATAACCCCGGAGGTCTACTGGACCAAGCCGTTAAAGTGGCTGATGTCTTCTTAGACAAGGGAATCATTGTCTCTATAAAAGGAAGGCTGGAATCCCATTCAAAGACCTATTCGGCCCATCCCGACAAGGAAAAACATTCGTATCCCATCGTCCTCATCATCAATGAAGGCAGTGCCAGCGCCTCAGAGATCGTCGCCGGGGCCTTGCAGGATCACGGGCGCGCCCTTCTCTTAGGCGCAACCTCCTTTGGGAAGGGATCGGTCCAATCCATTGAGCCCTTGCGAGATGGCTCCGGTTTGAAACTTACCATTGCTCGGTATTACACCCCCAAAGGTCAGGTCATACAGGCCAAGGGAATCTCGCCGGATGTGACCGTCGAGGAAAGATTCATCCCGCAAACCGAGACCCCAAAAAGGCACTATATGCATGAGAAGGATCTCAAGAACCATATCTCAGCTCAACCCCAGGACAAACCCGAGGCACTGAAAGAAGAGCTGAAGCAAATAAGGGGGGTGAAAGTGCCCGGGCAACAACCCTCGGAAGTGGTAAAAGAACTCCTGACCAAGGATAATCAGGTTCGAAGGGCGCTTGAAATTCTAACCAGTTGGCAGATCTTTTCAAAAACGGCTGGTTAAGAACACGCTGCCATGGCGTCTCGTAAGCCGTCTAGGACAACAACACGGGGCACGCCCAAAAGAAAGTCCTCGTCAAGAAAACGGATCACCTATCTTGTCGTCCCACTAGCCGGGCTGCTGATCCTTTTCGTGCTATCCATGTACGGCTTGCACCGGTCGGGCCGCTTGAACCCTGCTCCCCGCGTTTCCTTGCCTGTCTTCGAGACCTATGCTTCCCATGGCACAGAAGCCTCGGTCAAGGCCCTTGACCGAGGCATTTATGACGCCCTGTTGGCCTTGAAGGTTCCCGCCGATGACGTGGTATTCACCCGGGTAGAGACCAAGGCGTATCATGAAGACCGGTGGACCTACTCTGAGCTGGAAATCCGTCTCCAAGAAGCGGTACCCGGGAGACATGTAAAAGCCGTTTTTTATCAACATCTTGCGGGTATTATTCCACAAAAATCCATGGCCTTCAGGTCTGCGCCTCATCATAAGATCATCCTTGAACTGTCAGTAAATGGACACCGAACCCATCACCTGGCCTTTCTTCCGTTCACTCACAAGAAGGTCCCTCCACCCCCAGCCGCCAGTCTTCCACAGATAGCGATCATTATTGATGACCTGGGATACGACGACAAGATGGCGTCACGGTTTTTGGAACTCGACGGTGTCTTGTCCTTTTCAATCCTTCCTTACAGTCCCTTTCAACAGGAAATTGCCTGCGCCGTGCACCAAAGAGGCCGAGACGTTCTTCTCCATCTTCCTATGGAACCCTTGGAGTATCCTAGCGTAAACCCCGGAGAGGGGGCCCTGATGAGTGCCATGGGGCCCGACGAACTCTTGGATCAACTCCGTAGAGACCTGGATGCCGTCCCTTTTGTGGTCGGTGTCAACAACCACATGGGATCCAAGCTTACTCAGGATTCAGCCAAGATGCGTCAAGTGTTCACCATCCTGAAGGGGCGGAACCTGTTTTTCGTAGACAGCCTCACCAACCCCAAGTCCTGTTGCGCCCGGGCGGCGCACCTTCTGAACCTCAAGTTTGCCCGCCGCCATGTCTTTTTGGACCACGATCAAACCGCCCATGCCATCCGATTTCAAATCAGGCGCCTTGTCACCATTGCAGAGACACACGGCTCCGCCATTGGGATCGGCCACCCTTACCCCGTGACCTGGGAAATCCTCAAAGAGGAAATTCCAAAGCTCAGGGGCAAAATTAAGTTGGTTCCCGTTTCTAAACTGGTGGGTTAGGTCTTTTTCGGGCGGTTGCCCAAACAAGGATGCCTTTCAGCACTCGTGGGGAAAGGTATCATAAGGCTAAAAGGAGGGCGTGCCATAAGCTCTTGTGTCCACGGTGAACCGTGGCGGAAAAGCCTAGTTTCACGGCCCTGGAGCTGCGGCCTTTCTGCTAATAGCGTCGATCAATTGGTCAAAAGCGTCGGAAAAAACTTTAACGCCTTCTTGCTGAATCTCATCACACATCGTATTCAAATCTATCCCTAAATCCTTTAGTCGTTCTAGGTATGCCTTTTCCCCATTAAAATCCCTTTCGATGCGCAACTGCGCCGAACCATGATCTAAGAAGGCCTCCAGGGTATGATGAGGCAGCGTGTTGATGCTATCCCTGCCGATCAATTCATCAACATACTTGACGTCAACATAATCCGGATTTTTTGTGCTCGTGCTCCCCCACAGGACTCGCTGAATCTGCGCCCCACGGGAAGCCAGCTCCCCAAAGGTCCGGTCAAAAAACAAGGCCCTGAATCTCTGGTAGATCATCTTCGCGTTAGCCACTGCGATTTTACCCTTAAGCCCTTCCTCGTTGAGCTCGTCTAATCGCTGGTCAACCTTTGTGTCTACTCGGCTCACAAAAACGCTGGCCACAGAACAAACATCATCTAAGGCCCGCCCAGCCCTTAACCGTTCTCTCAGCCCATCCACATAGGCCATGGCACTTGCTTCATAGTGTTCTAAAGAGAAGAGAAGCGTCACATTTACATTAATCCCTTCCCGAGTCAGGACCGTAATAGCCTCTGGGCCCTCCTTCGTCCCGGGGACCTTGATCATAAGATTAGGCCTTGCCACTTCCTTGTGAATGCGTCTTGCATCATCAATGGTCTTTGTCGGGTCGTGGGCATATTCAGGAAGGACCTCAAGGCTCACATATCCATCCCTGCCCCGAGTCTTCTTATAGGTTTCAGACAGCAGATCAGCAGCAGACTGCACATCCTGCACGGTGATCACATCATAGATTTGTTCCGGTGAGTTCCCTGCCCTTGCCAACGCCTGTATGGTCTCATCATATACCGCTGAGCCACTAACCGCTTTTTCAAAGATACTGGGATTGGACGTCACGCCCCTAACCCCTAGGCTTATAAGCTTCTGAAGCTGTCCGTTTTGGATCAACCTTCTGTCGATATTGTCATACCAAGGGCTCTGTCCCAGGGCCGCCAGGGCCGTAAGATTATTGCTTGCCATGCTTGTCTCCATGTTTCATCGAAAAAGTCCCGTACTAGGGCTGTGGTTAAGATCTTGGCTTGGTGCTTCTGCTCATATCAATTTTAAACATGATCCGCAATCAAAAATCTCGGGACAGGGCCTCCTCCCCAAGACCTTGTGGTTGATTTTGGGTGACCAAAATTGATGGTTTCGTAAAAAGTCGATTTTACTCACTCCGTGGACATTTTGGAGGCCCTTAAGATATTCAGCTAAAATGCTAAAACTCGGGCTAACGCCCTCAAACAGTTAGCATTTTTGAACGCTGAATATCTCAAATGCCTTTCTCCCAAAATGCTCAATGTCGTTCGCAAAACACTTTTTACGAGTCTGTCAAAACATGGCAGGTTAAAGCCGATTTTTTTCGTAAGGCTTACATGATAGCATCCAGTATAGGACTGGTTGTCGGCCGTGGAGAGATGATGTGATGTCAAACGAAGAGAAAATTCAAGGACTGATTGAAAAGAATACAGAGGCTGAGCTCGGTGGCGGCCAGGATCGGATTGAAATCCAACACAAGAAAGGCAAATGGACTGCGCGGGAACGCATTCAACAGCTTTTGGACCCAGACAGCTTTGAAGAGATGGACAAATTTGTCCTTCACCACTCCACGGATTTTGGCATGGACAAGAAGAGGTTTCCGGGCGACGGCGTTGTGACGGGATAC
>DAOUZN010000153.1 GCA_030665585.1 Deltaproteobacteria bacterium
GGAGGACCTTCTTCAGGCCTTGACGCTTATGGCCACCAAGAAAGGTCATGCGAAAAGATTAGGAATAGGGGGCAAGGCCCTAGCGACGGAATATGGTAATCCGGAATACTTCATGGGCGTCAAGGGACTGCCCATGGCCCCTTTTGATCCCAGGGCTATTCAGGGAATGGGACTCCATTTTGCCACATCCAACTACGGCCCGCATCATCTTTATGCCTACACTTTTATTGAAGAGGTGTTAAACGTCCACGAGGAATTGGACCCCTGGACCGCTGAGGGCAAACCTGAACTGGTTAAGCGGTATCAGGATACGACAGCAGTGATGGATTCCCTGGGTCTTTGCAACTGGCCGCTCATGGGGTTAAAATTCAATAATTTCGTCCCCATGGTCAATAGTGGCCTGGGTACCGGTTACCGGGCGGATGATTTGCTCCTAATGGGCGAACGGATCTGGAACTTGGAGCGATTGTTCAACGTGCAAGCCGGATTTGATGGTGGACACGACATCCTGCCCGCAAGATTTCTTAAGGAGCCAGTGCCGGATGGGCCAGCTAAGGGACAAATCAGCAAGCTTGATGAAATGCTACAGGCATACTACAACCTTCGAGGCTGGAATGGGGAAGGCAAGGCCTTGCCAGAGACGTTGAAGGCCTTGGAGTTGGATGGGTAGAGATGGCAAGGATAAAGATCGACCATACCAAATGTACCGGTTGCAGACACTGCGAGACGGCCTGTTCCCTCAACCATGTGGCTGGTGTGGCCAACCCTAGGAGAGCCAGGATCAGGGTTTTCAGAGAAGGGACCACCTATTTCCCCACCATTGCCGGCCCTTTTGTGGATGCTGCCTGTACGTCGAAGAATGATCTAGTCATCGGCGACCAGACCTATAATATGTGCCTGGTCTGTCGTGCCTCCTGTCCGGAAAAGCCCTTTTTCATCGAGGCGGAGACTGGCTTTCCCCTAAAGTGCGATTTTTGTGGCATTCCGCCCAGCCCCTCCTGTGTGAGATGGTGTAATTCAGGTGCCTTGGAGTTGGTTGAAGATTAGCTTCTGGAATTTGGACATTGGGAATTCAATTCCTCGCTTCCCCTAATTCCATAATCTGCCAGTCCCTCAATGTTGTCATATGAATCACATCGATAACACCC
Organism: Deltaproteobacteria bacterium; assembly: GCA_030665585.1. GTDB lineage: Bacteria > Desulfobacterota > Desulfobacteria > Desulfobacterales. The sequence continues at coordinate 1,149 of DAOUZN010000153.1, forward strand.
ATAACGTTGTCGGCGCTGTGATGGTCGTCGGTGGCGGCATTGCCGGGATACAGGCATCTATGGATTTGGCTGATGCCGGCTTTCGTGTCTATTTGGTCGAAACATCTGCGGCCATAGGGGGGGTGATGGCTGCCCTGGACAAGACCTTCCCTACGAATGATTGTTCTATTTGAATCCTAGCGCCCAGGCTCGTTGAGTCTGCCAGACATCCCAACGTTGAGATCATCACCAATGCCACATTAAGTGAAGTCTCAGGAGATGCTGGGAACTTCACGGTGAAAGTTCTCAAACGACCCCGCTACGTGGATGAAGACAAATGCACTGCATGCGGGATATGTGCCACGTATTGCCCTGTACCCGCCCCTGACCCTTACGATGAGAATTTTTCCTATCGGAAGGCAATCCACATTCCTTATGCTCAGGCAGCCCCTTCGGCCTATGTGGTTGATCCTCATTATTGCCTGTTCTTGAATAGACAAGAGTGCAAGCAGTGTACACGGACCTGTGAAGCCGAAGCCATCAATTTTGATCAAAAGGCTGAGGTTTTGACCTATCAGGTGGGAGCCCTTATCTTGTCTCCGGGATTCTCGACCTTTGATCCCGCACGGATGCCTGCCTCCCATTATGCCGACTCGCTTAATGTTGTCACAGGAAAGGAGTTTGAGCGCATCTGCTCTGCGTCCGGACCGTACGTGGGCAAGATCTTGAGACCGTCAGACCTGACAAAACCTAAGAAGATCGCTTTTGTTCAGTGTGTGGGTAGCAGAGACAAGACGTCCGGTAACCCTTACTGTTCATCCGTGTGCTGTAAGTATGCGGTCAAAGACGCCATTGTGGCCCTAGAACACGAACCGGATCTGGACATCACCATATTCTTCATGGACATGCGGATGTACGGCAAGGGTTTTGAGACATTTTATGAGCGTGCCAGGGCAGAGGGCGTCAAGTTCATACGAAGCAGGGTCGCTGAAATCAAAGAAGTTCCTGCGATGAAAGACCTCACTCTGAAGTATGTGGAAGAAGATGGCTCCTTAAGAAAAGACACCTTCAACCTGGTTGTGCTCGCCCATGGGCTTGAGGCACCGAAAGGGAATAGCGCCCTTGCCTTGGCCACAGGCATTCGGCTCAGTCAGTACGGCTTTTGCGAAACCAGCCTGTTTTCGCCCTTGGAAGCCACCAGAAGCGGGATATTTGTGGCCGGCGGGTTTCATGGACCAAAATCCATACCCGATAGTGTTGTTCAGGCTGGTGGTGCGGCAGCTTCGGCGGCAGAGCTGTTAACGTCTGTCCGGGGGACTCTCGTATCAGAAAAGGCGTATCCTGAGGAGCATTCAGGTCCTGACGAGCCACCGAAGACAGGGGTGTTTGTATGTCACTGCGGCAAGAATATTGGATCGGTTGTGGACGTCAATGAGGTAAAGAAATATGCAGAGACCCTCGCTGATGTGGTGTTGGTGGAGGATAATCTTTACTCCTGTTCCCAGGACACCCAGGCTTTGATTCGAGAAACGATTGTTAAGCATGACCTCAATCGCATTGTGGTGGCGGCCTGTACGCCAAGGACGCATGAACCCCTCTTCCAGGATACCATTCGAGAGGCCGGCCTTAATAAGTGCCTTATTGAAATGGTGAACATCCGGGATCAATGCTCTTGGGTTCACATGCATGAAAAGGAGGCCGCCACGCAGAAGGCAAAGGACCTGATTCGGATGGCTGTCGCCAAGGCCAGACAAATCCAACCCCTTCCAGAACCCATCATAGAGGTTATCCCCAAAGGGCTGATTATTGGCGGTGGGCTCTCCGGGATGACGGCAGCCCTTAGCTTGGTCCGACAAGCCTTTGAATGTTATCTGGTCGAACGGTCCTCTGAGCTCGGGGGAAATCTTCGGCGCACATATTTCACTTTGGACGGGGCAGATCCTCAGGAGAATTTGAACAGACTGATCCGGGCAGTAAAAGATAACAACAAGATTCACATCTTTACTGGGACGACCATACGAGAGATTCAAGGCTTTGTCGGGAACTTCAGGTCGGTCCTGAGTTCCGGCGATGGGGAGGTTGGCAAGACTACAGAAATAGAACATGGCACGATCATTATTGCCACTGGCGCAAAGGCTTACGAACCGGACGAATACCTGTATGGCCAGCATGAGCGGGTCGTGCTCCAGCAGACCCTCGAGAAAAGGCTGGCCCTTCAGGAACTCAACCCCAAGGACCTAGACCAAGTGGTCATGATCCAGTGTGTGGGCTCGAGAGACAAGACTCATCCCTATTGCAGCGCCATCTGCTGTGGCCAAGCGATCAAGAACGCCTTGAGGATCAAAGAGATGAACCCTAGCGTCAATGTGACCATCCTGTATCGGGACGTCATGACTTATGGATTTAATGAGGACTACTACGACCTGGCCAGGGACCGAGGCATTGTTTTTATTCGGTATAGCCCAAACCACAAGCCGCAGGTGGAAGATCTGAACGGAGCGCTTAGGGTCACCGTGCAAGATCCGTTCGTTAAGAAAAACCTCGTCGTTAACGCGGACCTCCTGGCTCTGAGCACGGCCATTGTGCCTTACGAAAACAAGGACCTGGTTGAGCACTTGAAGGTACCCCTTTCTGCTGACCAATTCTTCTTGGAATCCCACGCGCAATTGAAACCTGTGGATTCTTATATGGATGGCATCTATCTTTGCGGCATGGCCCAGTTCCCCAAACCCATTGATGAATCCATAGCCCAAGCCAAGGCAGCCGCATCGAAGGCCGCAATTCT
>DAOUZN010000071.1 GCA_030665585.1 Deltaproteobacteria bacterium
AGCAGATCGCCGAAAAATTTCGCTCAGAGGGCAGGGGGGAAGCGCGCAAGATCGAGGGTGACATGGAAAAAGAGTTAAAGCGGATCACCTCGGAGGCGTACAAGAAGGCCCAGGTGCTCAAGGGGAAAGCCGATGCCACAGCCACAAAGATCTATGCGGATGCCTTCGGACTCGATCCTGATTTCTACTCCTTTGTGAAGACCCTTCAGATTTACAAGGAGACGCTGGATAAGGAGAGTTCGCTGATTCTTTCCACGGACACTGAATTTTTTAAATATTTAAAGGGATATACCGGGAAGAAGTAACAGGAAAAGGCACCGCCGTTTGTCTTGGACGACCGCGGTGCCTTTTGCCGGCTGGAAGGCATGTCATGTTCATCATTTCTTCCTTCTTTGATGGCGCGTGCGAGCCAGCAATTTCTTGTGCTTATGCCTGCGCATTTTTTTCTTTCGTTTCTTGATCACACTTCCCACGGCATCACCTCCGTTCCTTAGAGTCTTTGTCTCTACGAACCTTCTTTCTTAATCAATCTCCATGGATATGTCCAGCTTTTTTCTCCTTTCACCCGACAGTTCCTTGTGTTGATCCCGGGGGGCCGTTTCGGCCGGCCGGTCCGCCAAGCTTTTTTTCGGAAACATACACTGAAAGGTAGCCGCCATCATAACAATGTGGTAAATGGAATGACGCTGGTAGATTTTCCAGGCAATAAGCTTTTGTCACGATGCAGGGGCACATGGACGCCACAAAGGCACTGCGAGGTTTCTCCAAAGACGACTTGATCGTTGTCAGCAAGGCCGTTGTTATGGCCGAAGAGTTGACCAGTAATGCCTACAAGATGTCGTTTGCTGAGTGGCGGCGGCGACGTTACGATGTCAAGACCCTGGCCGACCTGTCTCCAGAAGAGATTGTGCACGGGCCCTTCGCACAGATCATCAGGTATGTTGGGTCCAGGGCGGAGACATCCCTCGGTTCTTCAAGGTATGATTTTTATAAGATAGGCCTTCAGGATCACAGTATCCTTTCGACCCTGAATGAAGTGCCGGGGCTCCGGTTGTTTCCGTTTTCTCTCTATATCGTGACCCATGAATTGATCCACGTGATTCGGTTCACCAAGTTCTTACAAGCGTTTGACGCGTCGATGGAAGACAAGATGGAGGAGGAGGCCAGGGTCCATGAACGGACCACGGCCATATTAAAAACAGCTCCCATCGATGGTATGGAGGCCGTGTTTGAGTTCTACAGGGCCTGGCAAGGCTCCTTGGATCGCTTGAAGGACGTCTAGCAGGGCCATGAATTTTCTCACTTGACAAATCATTTTCGTTAATTATCTTTATTCAGAAGCTCCGGCAGGGGGAGGTCTCGGGATGCCGATTTACGAATATCAATGCACGAAATGCGGGAGAATTGTAGAAGCGTGGCAGGGGTTTTCGGATGCGCCGTTGAAGACGTGCAAACACTGTTCCGGCAGGCTTCACAAGCTCATCTCGCAAAGCACCTTCCATCTCAAGGGCACGGGGTGGTACGTGACCGATTACGCAAACAAGTCCACCAGCGCCTCCTCTACGTCAAGAGGAAAGGGTGAAAAGTCGGGGGGGAAAGGCAAAAAACCGGAGACTGAATCTGCTTCTAAGAAAAAGGAGGAATGAAAGGATTCGTCTTGAACCGAATCCTTTCATTCCTTCGGTTTCCCAAAAAGCGAAGGAAAGAAAGGGAGGGCCGGAACCGGAAAACCTTTCACACGGTTTGCGAAACCCCAAGTAGCAGCCGGGTAGCCTAACAGGAGGCGGCCGGCGACTGACCAGGGTTTGTGCCCGCAAGCCTCTCATCTCAGGCAAAAATTTGCCCTTACCCGCTTTACAAGTTCAACTCTATGATTATATTTCGAAATATATTTCTGAGCGCGGTGTGGGGTTTCATCATAGAATTCTGAGGATTCTCAAATTTTCTTGTAATTAAACTGCATGAATTTGACGTCTTGGGAAAGGAGGTGACATTGAGGCACTGGTTTTGGTGAAGTGAAACACGGAAGACACGACGAAATGAAGTTCAGAATCTAAAGAGAAGGAGATTGAGCACCATGAAGATTAGACCTTTGCAAGACCGAATTCTCGTAAAACGCCTTGAAGAAGAAGAAACGACCAAGGGGGGTATTATCATACCCGACACGGCCAAAGAAAAGCCCTCTGAAGGTTTGGTCATTGCAGTGGGAAAGGGGAAGGTCTTGGAAAACGGCAAGCAGGTGCCCCTTGACGTGAAAAAGAATGACCGGATACTCTTCGGCAAATATTCGGGTACCGACGTAAAGATCGAGAGCGAGGAATATCTCATCATGCGGGAAGATGATGTGCTGGGTGTTATTCAGAAATAGGATGTTTCACTGTCAAGGTGCTAAGTAAGCATTGTGTGACGTGAAGCTTGCTGACATTGCCAGCAGCAATAATCTTAAGGAGGTTACAATAATATGGCTGCAAAAGAGATTAGGTACGACATCAAAGCTCGGGAATCCATTTTACAAGGGATCAACACACTGACGGATGCGGTTAAGGTGACCTTGGGCCCCAAAGGTAGAAACGTGATCCTTGAGAAATCGTGGGGCGCTCCCACGATTACAAAAGACGGGGTGACCGTGGCCAAAGAGATCGAAGTTGAGGACAAGTTTGAGAACATGGGGGCCCAGATGGTCAAGGAGGTTGCCAGCAAGACCAGTGATGTGGCCGGAGACGGCACGACGACCGCCACCCTCCTGGCCCAGTCCATTTACACGGAGGGCCAAAAACTGGTCGCTGCGGGCAACAACCCCATGGCCATCAAGCGAGGGATCGAGAAAGCCGTCGGCGTTGTTGTATCAGACCTGGCCAAGTTGAGTAAGCCGACCAGAGAGCAACGGGAGATCGCTCAGGTAGGCTGTATTTCGGCCAATAATGACGAGACGATAGGCAACATTATTGCAGAGGCCATGAATAAGGTCGGCAAAGAGGGCGTCATCACGGTGGAAGAGGCCAAGAGCATGGACACGACCCTTGAAGTGGTGGAGGGAATGCAATTCGACCGTGGCTATTTGTCACCTTATTTTGTCACGGATCCTGATAAAATGGAGGCCTCCCTCCAGGATCCCTTGATCCTGCTCCACGAAAAGAAGATCAGCGTCATGAAGGATCTTCTGCCCATCCTTGAGCAGGTGGCCAAGATGGGAAAACCTTTTGTGATCATTGCCGAGGATGTGGAAGGAGAAGCCCTGGCCACACTGGTGGTGAATAAGCTTCGGGGAACCCTCCAATGCGCTGCCATCAAAGCCCCCGGGTTCGGAGACCGCCGAAAAGCCATGTTGGAGGACGTCGCGATTTTGACGGGTGGTCAGGTCATTTCCGAAGACTTGGGGATCAAGCTCGAAAACATATCCCTTTCCGATCTGGGCGGTGCCAAGCGGATCGCGATTGATAAGGACAATACCATCATCGTGGATGGTGCTGGCTCACGCTCCAGTTTGGAAGGCCGAGTCCGCCAGATCAGGGCTCAAATCGAGGAAACGACATCCGACTATGACCGTGAAAAACTCCAGGAACGTCTCGCCAAGCTCATTGGCGGTGTGGCGGTCATCAACGTGGGTGCAGCCACCGAACCTGAGATGAAAGAAAAGAAGGCTCGTGTCGAGGATGCCCTCAACGCCACCCGCGCCGCCGTAGAAGAAGGGATCGTACCTGGCGGAGGCGTGGCCTTGGTTCGGTGTATTCCTGCGCTGGACAAGGTAAAAATCAAGGCGGATCAAAAGTTGGGCGTGAAGATCGTCCAGCGGGCCCTAGAAGAGCCCCTTCGCCAGATCGTCAACAATGCCGGCTATGAGGGCGCCGTAGTCGTTGAAAAGGTCAAGAACGAGAAGGGGGCCCTTGGTTTCAATGCTGAGACGGAAAAGTATGAAGATCTGATGAAGGCGGGCGTCATTGATCCGACCAAGGTGGTCCGATATGCCCTGCAGAATGCGGCAAGCGTGGCCGCCTTGATGATTACCACTGAGGCCATGGTTGCGGAAAAGCCAGAAGAGAAGAAAGAGATGCCTGCCATGCCTCCGGGCGGTGGCGGTATGGGCGGCGGCATGTACTAAGAAGACAGGTTTCACACTCGACCGCCGAGTGCATTGTTTTGAAAAAGCCTCCATGCGCGGGCATGGGGGCTTTTTTTGTCGTTGTGTTGGCAGATGCCCAACGGTTGGTTTGACGTCCTCTTGACAACTCATCATGTTGTGATATTTGCATCCTCAACTATTTTTTCACGCCTGGAGAATATTGTGGACTATAAAGCGACTCTGAACCTTCCTCAAACAGCTTTTCCCATGAAGGCTAATCTTTCTCGACGGGAGCCTGAAATTCTCAAGACCTGGGAAACGACCGGGCTTTACGAACACATGAGGGAAATGTCCAAGGGGAGACCCCTTTTCGTCCTCCACGACGGCCCTCCCTATGCTAACGGGCATATCCATATTGGGACCGCCTTGAACAAGATTTTGAAAGATATCGTCATCCGATCTCGCCAGATGAGTGGATTTGACGCACCCTATGTGCCCGGTTGGGATTGCCACGGCCTTCCCATAGAGCACCAGGTTGACCAGGAACTTGGTAAGAAGAAGAGGATGAGCCAGGCAGAGGTGCGAAAGCAGTGCCGGGCTTATGCTGAGAAATACATTGAGGTGCAGAGGGAAGAGTTCAAGAGACTCGGCGTCATGGGTGAGTGGGATGATCCCTACCTCACGATGAACCCCGGTTATGTGGCCACCATTGTGAGGGAGTTTGGAAAATTTGCCCTTGATGGAAGTCTCTTCAAGAGCAAGAAGCCTATCTATTGGTGCAGCACTTGCAAGACGGCGCTGGCAGAAGCAGAAGTGGAATACAAGATTCGCAGCTCGCCATCCATCTACGTCAAGTTCCCTCTGCTCTCGGACATGAGCGAGGATTTTCCTTCCCTTAAGAAGAAAATGATTTACTTGGTTATTTGGACCACCACCCCATGGACCATTCCGGCTAACCTTGCTGTGGCCCTGCATCCCGCTTATACCTATGTGGCGGTGCGGGTCAACGGGGGCGATGTTTACATCTTGGCCCGGGGCCTGCTGGAAAGCACCATGGACACCCTGGGGGCGAAGGATTATGAGATATTGACGGAAGTTGATCCACAGCGCTTGGAAAAAAAAATTTGCCGTCATCCCCTTTACGATCGCCAGTCTCTGATTATCCTGGCCGAGCACGTGACCTTGGACGCGGGAACGGGTTGTGTCCATACCGCTCCAGGTCACGGACGGGAAGATTATGAAGTCGGTCTGGCTTATGATTTGGAGATCTTCTCTCCTGTGGACGATCGTGGCCATTTCACCGAAGATGTTGAGTTCTTTGCCGGCAGGTTTGTGTTTGATGCAAACAGCGCGGTTGTCGCCAAACTGGCTCAACTGGGGATGCTGATTGGTGAGGGGGCTGTGGAGCACACCTATCCCCATTGCTGGCGGTGCAAGGAGCCGGTTATTTTCCGCGCTACCGAACAGTGGTTTATCTCCATGGAAAAGACGGGCCTGCGACAAAAAGCCCTCCGTTGCATTGAACAGGTGACTTGGATTCCGTCTTGGGGGCGTGAGCGGATTTACGGAATGATTGAAAACCGTCCGGACTGGTGTGTCTCGCGGCAGCGCGCATGGGGTGTTCCTATCGTGGCCTTTTATTGCAAACAATGCGGTTCATATCTGATCACGGGAGAGATCATCGATCATGTAGAGGCTCTTTTTCGGAAGCATGGCGCTGATATCTGGTTTGAGGCCGACGCGTCTCTCCTCTTACCTGAAGGAACAAAATGCCCTGGGTGCCGGGGAGAAATATTCGAGAAGGAAAAGGACATCTTGGATGTGTGGTTCGATTCGGGTGTGAGTCACGCGGCCGTGCTTAGAAGCAGGGCTGGTCTGACGTGGCCGGCGGATATGTACTTGGAGGGCAGTGATCAGCACCGGGGATGGTTTCACAGCGCCCTTCTTACTGCGGCGGGAACCCGTGGCACAGCTCCCTACCAAAGCGTGCTCACGCACGGTTTTGTGGTGGATGGCAAGGGAGAAAAGATGTCCAAGTCCAAGGGAAACGTGATTGCGCCAAGGGAAATCATCGACCGGTACGGTGCAGAGGTTCTCAGGTTGTGGGTCGCGGCTTCGGATTATCAGGACGATGTCAGGATATCGGAGAAGATCCTGAAACAGCTCACAGATGCCTATCGCCGGATTCGCAATACAAGCCGGTTCATTCTGGGGAATTTGGGCGATTTTGATCCTGAGGCAGACGCCGTCCCTTACTCAGACATGGCGGAGATGGACCGATTTGCACTTCATCGTCTTCAAGACTTGGTGAAGCGAACTCGGGCGGCCTATCATTCGTTTGAATTCCACGCTGCCTATCACGCTTTGTACAATTACTGTACATTGGACCTGAGCGCCTTTTACTTAGATGTCTTAAAAGATAGGCTCTACACGTCGCCTGCGAGATCACAAGCCAGGCGCTCGGCCCAGAGTGCGTTGAACATCATTCTAGACACCCTGACACGTCTCATGGCTCCTATCCTTGTGTTTATGGCTGAGGAGGTATGGGCGCACATGCCCAAGATGAGAGGAATGCCCGCCAGTGTTCACCTCGCTCAATTGCCAGAGGTCAACGATTCACTGATAGATCCCGGTTTAGCCGAAAGATGGGAATCTATCCTGACACTGCGTGGGGAGGTGAGCAAGGCCATGGAAGAAGCAAGAGGTCAGAAAAAGATCGGCCACTCCCTTGATGCTGCGGTGACGCTAGGCCTTCCGGAGGGTTTCTTGGAGACCGTGAGACCAACGGTTGAGGAACTTCGCACAGTCTTTATTGTTTCCAAGGTATCCATTGTATTGGACGGAGGGCTGGACAGCGCTTACCAGAGCACAAGGATTCCGGGTCTTGCGATTCGTGTCGATCCCGCCCCTGGAGAAAAATGCGACCGCTGCTGGATACGCGACCCTTCTGTGGGCACGGACGAAACACACAAGGCCATCTGTTCTCGATGCGTGCAAGCCCTTGGGACCGGGGGAAAGGGCAGCAACTAGCCCAGGCAACGATTTGAAAGGAAAGTATACCAGGTTCATCCTTGTTGTTGGCATCACCCTCCTGCTGGATCAGGTAAGCAAGGAAATTGTCATGCGCGGTCTTGCGCTTGGTGAAAACCTGGAGATCATTCCAGGATTTTTTGCACTGACCCACATTCGGAATACCGGCGGGGCTTTTGGGTTCCTGGCCGGGGAAGCGACACGGACAAGAACCCTTTTTTTTCTGGCAGCTTCGGGGTTGGCTCTGAGTATCATTCTTTATCTTTATGCTAAACTCCCTCCGGGCAAGCCGTGGGTGGCGGGAGCCCTTGCTGTGATCTTTGGAGGGGCCCTGGGCAATATCGTTGACCGCCTTCGTTTTGGAGAGGTGGTCGATTTTCTCGACTTTTATGTGGGGGCCGTCCACTGGCCTGCATTCAATGTGGCTGACAGTGCGATTTCGGTGGGAGCGGGGCTCCTATTCTTTTGCGCGCTGTTAAGGAAGATATAAGGTGGCAAAGTCTGGCGCCAAGATTCAGAAGCCCAAGCGCGTTGCCCCGGTTTGAAGATCCCTGCAGTCCCGACTCGTCGGGACAGGGAATCTTCGACCGTAAGGAAGTTTGCGATTTCCAGATACGCTCGCTAACCCCTCAGTCCCGATGAATCGGGACAGGGGATGCGCTCGCTTTCGCGGTTCAAATAGTGCCATACCATGCATCCTGTCCTGTTTCGCATAGGTCCCTTGGTGGTCCACACCTATGGCGTTTTTGTGGCCATGGCCTTCCTGTCAGCCCTGGGTCTGGCGCTTCGAGAAGCGCGGAAGGTCGGCGAAGATGGCAACCAAGTCCTGGATTTGTGTTTCTACATGCTCCTGGCTGCCATAATCGGGTCTCGGATATTGTACGTGCTGGTCGACTGGCCAACTTTTCGGCAAGATCCTGTGGAGATCATTCGCATATGGCACGGAGGGCTTGTATTCTATGGGGGATTTATTGCTGCCTTTGTGACAGCCTTGTGGTTCATAAGAAAAAGGGGCCTACCCCTTTGGAAAACCACAGATATCCTGGCCCCGCCCATTGCCTTCGGACAGTTTGTAGGCCGCATTGGATGTTTCTTTGCGGGATGCTGCTACGGCAGGGCCTGCAGCCTACCGTGGGCGGTCACCTTCACTCATCCTGAGTCCTTGGCACCAAAAGGCATACCCCTTCATCCCACCCAGCTTTATTCTTCCTTAAACGGCTTCTTCATGTTTGTCGTCCTTATGGGCCTGAGGCGTGTCAAGGCATTCGAAGGCCAGATTTTCTGGGCGTATGTTTTGCTTTATGGGGTGACCCGATCGATCATCGAATTTTTTCGAGGCGACGACCGGGGTGTGCTTATTGGAGGCATAGTTTCAACGTCTCAGCTCATTGGTGTGATCATGGCAGCCATTGCCATAGGCATGATGATGGTATTAAGGTCGAAGGATGTCCGAAATTAGGTGCGAAGCCTTGCCAGGCGTGCTTGCCGAGGCGAAAAGGGGCGGGGCTGCTCCGGTTTACCTTTTGTACGGTGATGAGTTTTTATATAAGTCTGCCTTCAAGACCCTGTTGGAGGCCATTGTTCCACCCCGTCAGCAAAGCCTAAACTACGAGGCATTAGACGGGGCCACGGCAGACATCCACGAGGTGGTGGCCCGCTTGAATACCTTTCCCCTCCTGCCGGGCGCCAAGGTCATTTGTGTTGATGATACCCAAGTATTCTATTCGCAGATGACCATCGATGACCTGGTTTATAAGTCAAGAGAAGCCTTCAGGAAACAAGACCTAAAAGGGTCAGCGCGCTATTTTGTGCGTGCACTGAGTGTCGCCGGCTTATCGCTGAACGACATTGGCCATGGAGAGTCGGATCAGTGTTTAGCCCTGGCGTTAGGGAAGAGCTCCCGTGTTCGCGAAGAGGCAGTTGACGGGTGGCCGCGCCAGGTCATTGATTGGTGCCTCCGTGAGCCATTGAGTGTATCGGCTCATGGGGAGGATGCGGACGTGCTGAACGAGGCGATCACAGCCGGCTTTCCCAAGACAAACCACCTTATTCTCACCAGCGAGTCTGTTGACAAACGCCGGAAGCTTTACGCCACGATCAAGAAAATCGGGGTGGTCGTTGACTGTAGTGTCGCACGGGGAGAAAAGGCCGCCGACAAACGCCAGCAGAAAGAAATCTTGAAAGCTCACATGAGGGAGACCTTGGGATACGCCGGCAAAACCATGGCGCTCGCTGGGTTTGAGGTCTTATACGAGAAGACCGGCGCTGGTCTTCGGAACTTCCACAGTGAATTAGAAAAACTTATCGCGTTCGTAGGCGACCGCAAGGAGATTCTGGTCGATGATGTTCGAAAGGCCTCAGAAAAGAGCAAACAGGACCCCATTTATGAACTGAGCAATGCCATTGGGGAACGGGATGCTCCAAAGGCCCTCTTGCTTGTGCAGAGCCTTTTGAAAGCCAAGTTGGTCCCCCTTCAGATCCTGTCAGCCGCCACCAAGCAGGTGAGAAAGATGATCCTGATTGCAGATCTCATGAGGGTCGCGTCTGGGCGCAGCTGGAAGCGGGGGATGACTTACGGGACGTTTCAGAAGGCGGTATGGCCAGAGCTGAGCCGGTGCAAAGGAGCGGTTCTAAGCGGAAATGCTCATCCGTTCGCTGTGTACAAGGCGCTCGTGCACTCGGATAACTATACTTTCGAGGAGCTTGGCGAGGCCATGGGGATCCTTCTGGAGGCTGATATTCGACTCAAGACAGGCACTCAAGATGCTGGGCTTGTTATGGAAGACGCCCTTTTGCGAATCTGCGGTACCTCAGCGAACCCTTCTACAAGCCCTGCAAGCAGGCCAAATCCTTTTTCCAAAGGCGCTTAGGATGTCTTGATTTCCTCCAACAGTTCCGTGGCTGCTTGTCGTTCTGGGAAGGCCTTTTTGATCTTGAGGGCATCCCGGAGAGCTTCCACGGCTTGATCCTTCTCATTATTTTTCCAGTAGGCCAAGCCAAGGTGATAGAGGACCGTGGGATTCTGAGCCATTTTTTCGGCCGCGTCACTTAGCTCAGCAATGGCGCTGGCGTAAAGGCCCTTGACAATGCAAGCAAGACCAAGGGTATCCGCAACCCTGGGGTCGTCGGGCAATTGTCCTTTTGCCTTTTTTGCCAGCATCAACGCTCGGTCCGGATCCTGACCCTGCTGAAGAAGCAGCCACGCCAGATTGTTGGCTGCAGGTGCAAAATCGGGGTTGATCTCCAGGGCCTTCTCATACATCTCTTGGGCCTCTGCCGTCTCTCCCTCCGCATCATATATGGCGCCCAAAGCCATGTAGGCCTGAATGAATTTTGGTCGTTTTTCCAGGATTTCCTTGTATTGGGCGATGGCCTTCATGGTTTCATTCTTTGTTAGATAAATGTTGGCCAGGGTGACGTAGGGACCTATCAGGTCTGGGTTCAGGTCAAGGGCCGTCTTGAAGGCGGTCT
>DAOUZN010000081.1 GCA_030665585.1 Deltaproteobacteria bacterium
AAAATTTAGAGCCCACGTCAATCCTAGTTGACCTGGTTGACTTGCACAATTCTCAGTACCCCAAATTCTTCAAGAAAGGAGCGTCATTAATGCGAACGAGTCCGAAGTATGTCTATTTTTTTGGTGATGGTAAAGCAGATGGCAGCGCGGCTATGAAAAATCTCCTCGGTGGCAAGGGTGCCAACATAGCTGAAATGGTTAAACTCGGCATGCCCGTGCCCCCTGGATTCACGATTACGACAGAGGCATGTAACGAATTTTATGGAAGGAAGCGGAAATATCCTCCAGGCGTCAAGAAGCAAGTGATGGTGAATCTTGCCAGAGTCGAAAAACTGATGAAACAGAAATTCGGGGACCCACAAAACCCACTCCTTTTCAGCGTCCGATCTGGTGCCCGTGCCTCCATGCCTGGCATGATGGAAACGGTGCTCAACCTCGGGCTCACCTCCAAGACCATACCCACACTGATCAAAAAAACCGGCAACCCCCGCTTTGTTTACGATGCATACCGTCGTCTCATTGCCATGTACTCGGACGTGGTCATGGAAAAATCCGCAGGCATTGAACCAGAAGAAGGCAGGGGCATCAGGGCACAACTGGAAGCCCTTATAGATAAGGTCAAAGCAAAAAAGGGATACGAGACCGACTTGGACCTCACCGCTGAAGACTGGAAATCACTCACAGTGGAATTTAAGAAAGCGGTAAAAAAAGTACTTGGCAAACCTTTCCCGGATGATCCCATGAAACAGCTTTGGGGGGCCATCGATGCGGTGTTTTTGTCCTGGTTTGGCAAGCGTGCGGTGGCCTACCGCCGGATTGAAAAGCTCCCTGATGACTGGGGAACGGCCGTGAATGTCCAAACCATGGTCTTTGGGAATATGGGCGATGATTGCGCAACGGGTGTCGCCTTCACCCGCAACCCGGCCACGGGCGACAACAACTTCTACGGAGACTGGCTGATCAACGCCCAAGGAGAAGATGTGGTGGCCGGTATCCGCACCCCTTTTGCCATCAATAATGTCTCCAAGGTGCTCACAAACCGGCACCTGCCAACGCTTCAGAAAACCATGCCACAAGTCTACAAGCAGCTTGACGACATCAGACGCAAGCTGGATACCCATTACAGGGACATGCAGGATATCGAGTTCACCATTCAGCATCACGTTCTGTATATGCTGCAAACCCGGGCAGGGAAACGAAACGGGCCGGCCGCCATCAAGATGGCGGTCGACATGGTGAAGGAAGGTCTCATCTCCAAGGAGACGGCCGTCCGCCGGGTGAGGCCGGATCAATTGGAAGAACTTCTCCACCCCATGATAGATGTCAAGGCAGAGAAAACAGCGAAGAAAATCGGCGCCGGCCTGCCTGCCGGACCGGGTGCCGGGGTCGGCCAGATCGTCCTGACTGCGGATAAAGCTGAGGCCTTCGGCTCTAAGGGTGAAAAGGTCATCCTGCTGCGGGAAGAGACGTCTCCTGAGGATGTCCACGGCATGAAACCCGCCCAGGCTATCCTCACATCCAAGGGCGGTATGACGAGTCATGCCGCCTTGGTCGCGAGGGGTTGGGGCAAATGTTGCATCGTGGGGTGCAGTGACATCACCGATGTTGACCTTAAGAAAAAGACGGTGAAGTTTGGTAGTACCGTTCTGAAGGAAGGTGACTGGATCAGCATGAATGGGACCAAAGGCGTTGTCTATGAAGGTAAGCTACCCCTGGTCGCCACAGGCCCGGAGAAGAACCCCAGTTACAAGAAACTGATGGCCTGGGCAGATCCAGTACGACGCCTCAAGGTTCGAACCAATGCGGATAGCCCTGAAGACGCCAAGACCGCCATCGCCTTGGGTGCTGAGGGGATCGGTTTAACCAGAACGGAACACATGTTCTTTGGAGAGCGCATCTGGGCCATGCGGGAGATGATCATGGCCGAGGACCACAAGGGGCGTGAAAAGGCCTTGGCCAAACTGTTACCCATGCAGCGCAAGGACTTCTATGGCATCTTCAAGGCCATGAAAGGTCGACCTGTCACCATTAGGCTGCTGGACCCGCCGCTGCATGAGTTTGTCCCCAACGAAAAGGCGACACAAAAGGAGATGGCCGCCCGCCTTGGTGTGCCTGTCAAGGCCGTGGCAGCCAAGGCCGACTTCTTGTCTGAGTTCAACCCCATGCTGGGCCATCGGGGCTGCCGATTGGGAATCACCCACCCTGAGATTACCGCCATGCAGGCCCGGGCGATCTTTGAAGCGGTCGTCAAGTGTCGCAAACAAAAAATCAAGGTCCTGCCGGAAATCATGGTCCCCTTGGTAGGCACCCCGGAAGAATTCATTGATCAAAAAGCGATTATTGACAGGGTCGCTCAGGAGGTCATGAAGAAAAGCAAGATGAAGTTTAAGTACATGACAGGCACGATGATCGAGATCCCCCGGGCAGCCCTGGCAGCCGGTGAGATTGCCCAAGAGGCTGAGTTTTTCTCCTTCGGCACCAACGATATGACTCAGATGACCTTTGGATACTCCCGGGACGATGCCGGTACCTTTTTACCGGACTACGTGCAGAGGAAGATCCTGCCGGACGACCCCTTTCAGGTGATCGATGAAACCGGCGTTGGGGAGCTCATGAAACTCGGTGTCGAAAGGGGACGCGCCACACGCAAGAATCTTAAGATAGGCATCTGTGGGGAGCACGGTGGAGAACCGGGTTCCGTGGCCTTCTGTCATCGGATCGGGCTTGATTACGTGAGTTGTTCACCTTTCCGTGTGCCTATCGCCAGGCTTGCAGCGGCCCACGTAGCCCTGGCTGATAAGAAAGAATAGCTGGCCCCTTCTGTATCACTATCCTTGGCGTAAGGCCCCGTGTTTCATGGCGGGGCCTTATGCCTTGGACATTGCTCCCCTTTTCTCTTTCACGATCTCGGAATAATCCATGATTTATCTCGACCACAACGCCACCACCCCCATCGCTGACGAGGTGCTGGAGGCCATGAGGCCCTATCTGGGCGAGCGGTACGGCAATCCGAGCAGCAATCATGACCTGGGGCGCGCAGCCAAACAGGGTCTGGAAGAGGCGCGAGGTCGGGTGGCAGAGCTCCTGGGTGCTCTGCCCGAGGAGGTCGTGTTTACGAGTGGCGGCACCGAGTCGAACAACATGGTGATCAAGGGGGTGGCCTACAGCCTTGCCGAAAAGGGCCGCCATATCATCACTACCGCGGTTGAACATCCGGCGGTCACGAATCCCTGCTGCTTCTTGATCCACCAAGGATACGATGTCACATTCCTCCCGGTTGACCCGACCGGTCAGGTCAACCCTGGATCAGTCAAGGAAGCGATTCGGCCAACCACCATATTGATTTCGGTCATGCATGCCAACAACGAAACCGGAACGATAGAGCCCATTGAGCAAATCGGGGCGTTGGCACGGGAGGCCGGCGTGCTCTTTCACACGGACGCAGCACAATCGGCGGGCAAGATCCCGGTAGACGTCTCAGGGCTGAATGTGGACTTCCTCTCCCTTGCAGGTCACAAGATGTATGCACCCAAGGGCGTGGGCGCCCTCTTTATAAGGAAAGGTTTGAAAATAGAGCCATTCATGCACGGGGCCGGTCAGGAATCAGGCCGCAGAGCCGGTACAGAAAATGTGATGTTTGCAGTGGCCTTGGGCAGGGCCAGCGTCCTGGCCCGTGAACGGATGTCAGAAGAAGCCGGGCGCATACGATACCTTCGAGACCGGCTTTATGACGTCCTTTACGCACACATACCCGGTCTTGTCCTGAACGGACATCCCCAAGCTCGCCTGCCCAATACGCTCAACATATCCCTGCCCGGCGTGCAGGGTGGAAGGCTGCTGGACGCCGTGCCTGAAATCTGCGCCTCTACCGGCGCAGCATGTCACGACCGTTCCGTGCATCTCTCCCATGTGCTGGCAGCCATGCAAGTCACAGAAGAAATAGGACAGGGCGCGGTCCGGTTGACACTTGGCCGGAAAAACACGGAGGCAGAAATCGATACGGCCGCCAAAATGATGATAGACGCGTATCAGAAGTTGCGTGGTTCATCGTGTGACCGGTAGGTCATGGAATGGTTCTAAAAATGGAGACATTAGCTCTGCGAGAAAAATATGAACTCGAACTCGTTCCGATCGCCATTGGCGGATCATCGATCTGTTTCGAACATATCTTCGACCCAATGCAACGGTATTCCTTGCCCATGATTTTACGCGCATGTGTATGGTAAAGTTTATTGGCATGGTTCCGGGGCGCTTCGAGATTCATAATGTAGTCAAAACCATGAGAGGGAAAGACGAACTTCATAAGATCGTCATCCACTCTCTCCTCCTCAAATCATGAACATAGAACTAGCGTAATCGGCCTCAGCTTGACAATGCCTATTTGGATTATATAGAATTTTATATTAGTTTAGCCTATTTAAAAAACGTGCAATAGAATTTTCAAAAGGCTAAGAGGACGATTCTGGTGGACAGAAAACCTACCTATGAAGAACTGCAACAAAGAGTCAAGCAGCTAGAGAAAGAAGCTGTTGAGTGCAGGGGGGAACTGGAAGACACCGCCAAGGAACTCGCCTTGGGCTTATCCGAGGTTTCTCAAGCGTTAAAACAGATTGCTTCAGGAGACCCTCATGTAAGGATGCCGGAAACAGCCAAACTTGAGTTGATTGCTCAATTAAAACACATGGTCAACTTGACCGCCGAGAACCTCGCAGAAATGGTTAATCTGTCCCACGAGTTTGCCATAGGCCTTGCTGAGCACTTCGATGCATTACATAGGGTGTCAACAGGGGACCTGACTGCCCGCGTATCCGGGATTTCCCAAGTAGACCTATTGGAATCCCTGAAGAAAGTAACCAACCAGATGATTGAGAGTGTGTCCACAGAGATCACTGAGCGTCAGCGGGCGGAGAAGGCGCTGCGAAATGCTCACAACGAACTGGAACAACGGGTTGAGGAACGAACGGCACAGCTTTCACAGGCCAACGAAGAGTTGGAGGCGGAGATTAACGAGCGCAGGAACGCAGAGAAGGCGCTTACAAAGGCACACGTGGAACTTAAGGGCTTTCTCGACGTTGTCGCCCATGACCTGAAGAATCCGATCCTCGGCATCCAAGGATTTTCCGTTCTCTTGCTCAAGAAGTATCAAGCAGAATTGGGGGAAAAGGGCCGCAAGTATGTCCATCACATCGATGCCAGTGCCCGCCAAATGGCTCGCCTGGTTTCCGACCTGCTCTCGTTGTCAAGGGTTGGCCAGGTCGCCTCGAATTTCAAATATGTCGCCTCCAGGGAAATCGTCAAGAATCTATCCACAAGCCTCCAAAACAGACTCGAGGAAAATGGGATAGAACTTGTGGTGAGGGACAACCTCCCCACTATCTACTGTGATGCAAGAACGATCTATCAGGTTTTCGAGAACCTGCTTGTCAATGCCGCCAAGTTTACCGGGCGCGCTAAGAGGCCCAGGATCGAGATCGGGTGCAAAGATAGTGGAGACTCCCATCAGTTCTATGTGCGGGATAATGGCATCGGAATTGATCCGAAATATCACCAGAAAATCTTTGAGATGTTCCAACGGCTTAAGCAAACAGAAGACGAGGAAGGAACAGGGTTAGGACTTGCAATCGTTGACAGGATTGTGAAAAACCACGGGGGCAAGGTGTGGGTCGAGTCTGAAAAGGGGGGCGGGGCAACCTTCTATTTTACCTTGCGTAAGGCAACTTAGCTTGACGATCTCAACACATCTGACCCTTATGGCCGCAGACTGGAACTCGCCAGGCAAGGAATTCCGCGATGGCTGCAAGACCCACCTATGAGGAATTGGAACAAAGGGTCAAGGCGTTAGAGCAACAAACCGTTGAGCCCAAGGGGAGTGAAAAAGAACGAATTCAGCTGCGGCGACAGTTGGAATGCCTGCGGAAAATCGCTCATATGGTTGACGCGGATTACAGGACCTTATGCGACCAAATCCTGTTGGAAATCCTGGATATGACCCAAAGCCAATATGCCTTTTACGGTTTCTTTAATGAGGATGAGACTGTCATGACGCTCTATTCCTGGTCAAGGGAAGTATTAGAAGAATGTAGCGTTGTGGACAAACCCATTCATTACCCTATTGCCAAGGCTGGGGTCTGGGCTGATGCAGTACGCAAGAGAAGGGTGCTCATCATAAACGACTATCAAGCAAATCATTCGGGCAAGAAAGGCATTCCCGAGGGGCACGTTCAACTCACCAGGATACTTTCCGTCCCTATCTTCAGCCAAGGCAGGATTGTTGCCCTGGCCGCCGTGTCCAATAAGCAGTCGGATTATGTGGACGATGATGCCAAGCAAATCGAAGCGGTTGTGGCCAGTGCACAGCTGATTCTGAATCTTCGGCAAGCACAGGAAGCCCTCCAGGAAAGCGAAGAGAAATTCCGAGGCATGAACAAGGAGTTGGCCCAGGGCTTATCCGAGGTCTTGGAAGCATTAAAACAGCTTGCGTCAGGAGACCCTGAAGTCAGAATACCTGAAGCGGCGAAACTCGAGTTGATTACCAGACTAAAGCACATGGTTAACTTGACCGCCCAGGACCTCGGAGAAATTGTTCAGCTGTCTCATGAGTTTGCCATAGGCCTTGCTGAGCACTTCGATGCGTTGCACAAGGTCTCGAAAGGCGACCTGAACGCCCGGGTGACCGGCACCTCCCAAGTGGAACTGTTGGAGCAGCTCAAGAAAGTAACCAACCAGATGATTGAGAGTGTGTCTACACAAATCACTGAGCGTCAGCGCGCAGAGGAGGCGCTACGGAAATCAGAGGAGGAGCTACGGCATCTGTCCTCCCAGCTTCTCAAGGTCCAGGAAAATGAAAGAAAAAGGATTTCGCGGGAACTTCACGACAGCATTGGACAATCCCTGACAGCCATCAAGTTTGGGCTGGAAAATGCCCGCAGCCAAGTAGCTCAAGGCACGGCTGAG
Organism: Deltaproteobacteria bacterium; assembly: GCA_030665585.1. Taxonomy (GTDB): domain Bacteria; phylum Desulfobacterota; class Desulfobacteria; order Desulfobacterales. The sequence goes on from DAOUZN010000081.1 coordinate 6,955, forward strand.
GCGAGTGTTGAATTATTGGCAACCCTCATCCCGGTGGTGCAACACGCCAGTGAAGAGGTCCGGCGAATTCACACGGACTTGCGACCGTCCATGCTGGATGACCTGGGCATCTTGGCGACCATCAACTGGTTCTCCCGTGAATTTCAGATGATTTATACCGGCATTCGAATCGAAAAACACGTGGATATAGAGGAAAACGACGTTCCTGACTCCTTAAGAATAATCATTTTCCGAATCCTCCAGGAGGCCTTGAACAATGCAGCCAAACACAGCGGTGCGGATCTCGTTCGTCTTCACTTCGGCAAGACACGTGACACCATAAGGCTGGCTATTCGGGACAACGGCCGCGGGTTCGATATGGGGCACGTTCTCTCTATGGAAGGTTCGGAAAAAGCCTTTGGGATCACGAGTATGAAAGAACGAACCGAGCTTTCCGGGGGCACTCTTGCTATCGAGTCGGCTCCGGGAGCAGGGACCGTTGTGGAGGCGTCATGGCCATACAAAGGAGGACAACCTCTTTCGTAGCCGGCCCTGCTGCCACTCCCCTACCCTCTCCTTTGTGAAAAAATACAGTGTCTGCTCTCCACATATACGGTGTTTACCCCATTTACCATCCTGTCGCAGCCTCATAAGATCTACCTGAATATTATCGTAACAAATGTCATCCTCTTTCGCCCTGCGTCAGGATTAGAGGCACAGCGGCGATCGGCAGAGGGGGCAATCCACGACCACGGGCAATCACCATGTTAAAGACATTGATCGTTGAAGACAGCCCTGTTTTTCGGAAAACATTCAAAGAGGCCCTGTGCAAGCGATTCCCATTGATGGCGGTTGAGGAGGCGTTGGATGGAAAGGAGGCGCTGGAAAAGATCACGACGTTTCTCCCTGACCTCGTCTTTATGGACATTCGATTGCCGGGAGAAACCGGCCTTGAGCTGACCAGAAGAATGAAGGCAAGCCACCCTCATATAGTTATTATCATTCTTACAGACTACGATTTGCCGGAGTACAGAGAAGCCGCGCACGATGGCGGGGCCGATGGTTTTATTGCAAAGGGGGCATTGAATCTGGAGGATATAGGGACATTGCTCGAATCCATGTTTCCGGGCAGGGTGCTGGATTCCGAGGGCCCGGCCAGGAAAACACCGTGTTGAGAATCAAACCCTTACAAAGGAGGTCACAACATGGAAATCAAGAAGATTCTCTGGCCAACGGATTTTTCTGATAACGCCAATGCAGCTTTGCCGTATGTTTTATCTCTGACGCAAAAGTACGGGGCCGAGATATATTTACTCTATGTGGCTGAAGACATGGCCGACTATGGGTCTTGGTACGGGGAACTGACCCCATCACATGTCGAGAAACTCCATGAGTGGGAGATTCCCCATGCGAAAAAGAAGCTGGAACAGGTTTGCCGAAAGGACCTGGCCGGCTGCCCCATGTTCCACAAACTGGTGCTCGTGGGCGACCCTGCCCGGGAGATCCTGAAGACCATTGAGAAGGAAGGTCCGGATGTGGTGGTGATGGCCACACACGGCAGGAAGGGGCGTTTTGAGCTCGGGAGCGTCACGGAAAGGGTGGTAAGAAATTCACCGGTTCCCGTGTGGACGGTGCGGCCCTTTCAACGCAAAAAGGCGTGACCCGTCGGCCAACGCCATAAGGCAAATAAAAACGTGTGCCGGGCAAAAGCCCGGCACGCATTCAAGTCTCAATAGGGTTAGCTCTTAATCTCTATGTGTCTGGGCTTAGCAGCCTCAGATCTTGGCAGTGTGATTGTCAGCACCCCCTCCTTGAAGGTCGCATCCACCTTATCAGTGTCCACGTCGGAGGGAAGACATATGCTCCTGGAAAACGATCCATAACATCTTTCCGTACAATGATACGTCTCATCCTCTTCTTTTTCCGTCTTCTTCTCCCCCGTGACGGTCAGTATCTCCTTCGACACATTAATGTTGATGTCCTTTTTGTCCATGCCAGGGACTTCGAGCCTTAGGATCAATTCATTTTCGGTTTCAGAAATATCAAGAGGCGGCGACCATGCTCTTTCCTCCGTGAACCTGGTGGGCCACCCGAAATCTTCAAAGAACCGATCGAAAAGGTCCGAGACAGGACGATCAACCCATCCTCCTCGTCTTAGTGTAGGTAATAGAGCGGTCATATCCGACACCTCCTTTTCTTGTTATTATAAGCAGTTAAGTATCTGCTTACAACTAAAATATAATCAGTTTCGACGGCTCGTCAAGGGTTATTGACAAAATTTTCTTGCCGCAAGTCGCATTGCCCAGATCAAACGAACAACCAATGCATCGGTGAGTGTTACCCGTGCCACGACATCCAAGCTTTCCGTCCACTTAGACTAGGAGACCGCAGTGGTTTTCTGTGCCTTGGCACATCAAAATGAGTATGCCGCATGTCCCTCAATCCTCCATCTTAATTGAAGCTCCCTGTAGCAAGCTACAGGGAATCTTCGACCGTAAGGAACGCTGACTTTTTTTGGATACGCTCGCTAACCCCGCAGCCCCGCTGGAACGGGATCTACACTTCGTTCCGACAAGCTACGGGGAATGCGCTCG
>DAOUZN010000106.1 GCA_030665585.1 Deltaproteobacteria bacterium
ACGTCCGTTGTGACGGCGACAAGTCCGTTTTCAATGGCAATAAGGGATCATATCGAAAATGCAGGCTTGGATTTCTCTCGGTCAATAATGCTTCTTCCGCATGGGTTGGCGATTGAAATGGGTTGGGATTTCGCCATATCGCTGTGATATTAAGAACACATTTGCACTTTGAAAGGCCTTCTTGCGATCACTGTCAACGAACCATTAAGTAATGCGCCCGCTAGACTCGCGATTTCATCAATCTTCCTTGTGAAAAACCTCCACGCTTTATGGCGAACAAATATCCTTTAACCGGCGATCGTACATCTTTCCGATGCCATACTCCTCCCGCCTTAAGAACTTCTCCTGAGAGGGTCCGATGACCTGCATCTCAGGGTGCTCCCTTTGAACGTCAAGGGCAATTTTCATTTCCTTGGTACAACCGGTGCTGAACGTGGCGTCCTTGCCAACCCACTCAGGCGGAACCTTGGTTTTCATGAGCCGAAAGGCCTGAAGAATGTCATCATATGTTTGAAACCGCCAAATATCGATCAGTCCACTGCGCTGAACAATTTCCCACATGAACATGAGATCATCGGCATCCATTCCCGGTTCGAAATACTCTGAGGGATTGATGATGAAGGTCTTGGCAGACTGCTCTTTAATAAATTCTACAAACGTAGACATAATTTTTTTTGCCACGACTTCCTTGCCGGGGATAGAACCAATGATGCCACTGTAGAACATGGTGGTCATACCCTCTTGTTTGGCCTGCTGCATCTGAGAAATAATAGTCTCCGCTTTTTCTTCAAGATCCCTGTGTGTGAACTTGATGACCGCAGGGTGCCTGGCCTTATACCAGATTGACGGCGAGCCGTTCTCGTCTAAGGCGATGCTGTAGATATCTTGTGTGAAGCAAAAATGGGTGTCAAAAAAACGACGCCTCTGTTCGGGCCCCTTGGAAATGACACCGTCCACCTCCTTGAAAATGCGTGCAAAAGTCGTAGACGTCATGAGCAGATTCAGGTTTTCACGGGTACCGTCCGAGACGGCCATAATAGATCTGTCACTCTTTAGAAGGTGGACCAACTCGTTCTTGCCCAAGTTCTTTGCCTCAATCAAGAGGGCCCCTTCCAGTTCCCTGATCAGTTCTTCGTCTCCCTGAGCATCGTAAAAGTCCATCTTCGTGAACAAAGGGCCGTCTTTGAAGGCGATGATGACTTTATGCCCAAGACGCGCCAGGTATCGTATGATGGCAAGATCGACCATCACCTCACCCGCCTCATTAGCAAGCCATAGGATCTTCTTGGGCCGGGCGCTCCTTGAGACATCGCTGTCCTGGCGAATTTCCAGGAACCGCCACAGCGGCTCTATACCGTTTCCTGTAATCGGTCGGCTAAAGAGTCTCAAATAGTCGTCCACCGCGTACCGGGCCATGGCATCAGATTCCCACAGGGCGCTTTCCGCTGAAAGGGCAAAAAGGCGACGCAGCTTTAGATAGTCTACCCGTTCCTTGATTTGCTCAAGGCTCACCGGCGAGGAAAGGAGAACCGATTCGTCAACACAGTCCAGGGCCTTCTGGAACGGCTGCGACCCAAGAACTCGGGAGGCGCGCATATTCCGTTGAGCCTTTTCGCACAAGCAGGGGTCTTCTATTTGAGTCCGGTTGAGGTAGATGTTGAGAAGACGTTTTTCAAGACGGGACGGGATCATCATCCCGTCCCGTGTTTCATGTTGGTATTTGGTCCTAAGGAGTGCTTTCAGATAGGCCTTTTCCCAAGCATCTTCGATCTGCTGGTCCACCAGGTTGAGGACCTTGTGGAGGGCTTCCTTGTACCTTTCCTTCAGATACGGAGGGCTTTGCCGTTTCATGATCGTCCAGAACATGCGATCCGAGCACGGATAGTACCGCTCGTTTTCCTCCGTGTAGACCATGAAACGAACCTGCTCCGGGGTGGCCACGTGATCCGGGTAAGCAAAAGGGTCAAGGTGATTTTCTATAAAAAATGACGTGTACCAGGCATCTGCGGCGGGATCTTGACCCAACGGGTAGGGTCTGCCCAGGTCAAAAAGAGCGGGGGCTTTCTGTGTCTGATCCTTCGACATCTTGTCTTGCCTCTTCTTCCCAAGGGGCGACGAATGAATGGCGGCTATTCACCGGGTTTTCTGTCAGCCCTTTTTTCCCAAGAGCTCTAGCACGGACTGCTCAAACACATGAACTGGCCGGAACCCCTCAAAATGTTTGGCCACCCTACCATCGCGATCAATGAGAAAGCTGGTGGGAATGCCTCTGATGCCGCCGTAATCCACCACCACTTCCCTGGTCCCCAGCACAATGGGGTAAGTGATCCCATAGTGTTGCACAAAGGGATTGAGCAGGGGGGCGCCTTCCATGTCCAGGGAGATGCCGACTATTTCTAAGCCTTGATCATTGAATCGCTTATAAAGCCGCTCAAGATCCGGAATCTCCTGGCGGCACGGTGCGCACCAGGTGGCAAAAAAGTTTAAGAGTACCACTTTGCCTTTGAGGTCTTTCAGGCGCAAGGTATGGCCCGTGAGGTCTTTAAGGGCAAACTGCGGGGCACGATCGGAGGGTTCGTCATTGTCTGCTTGACTGGTACACCCCCAGATCAAAAGGAGAAGAAAGGTACTTACCAAGAATCTCTTTGTCATAGAGTGTATGTTTTCTACCTTGTGTTTCATGGCATTCATTCCGTTATGACGCCTCAGGCCCACCTCTTCTATCCACGACCATGGGGGCGGTCTCCTCGTCCTGCCGGATCGATCCCGCCTCCACAAGCCAGATACGCGGTGTAATCCCCAGGGTGTCTCGAACCTTCTTGCGAAGTCGATCCACCATGGCACGCTGCCTTTCCATTTTGTCAAAAAACATGGCTTCAGAGACTTCAATGCGAATCCCCAGAAAATCCTGGTCGTTTTCCAGGCCCACAACAAGTTGATAGACTGGCGCTACACCGGTGACGGCCTCGAGTATTGGACCCACGGCCCCGGGGTATATGTTGACGCCCTTTACGATAATGATGTCATCGCAACGACCTGAGATTCTAGATATCCGGGCCAGCGTCCGACCGCAAGGACACGGGGAATCGTCTAATGAGGCCAGGTCGCCTGTCCGAAATCGGATGACAGGGAAGGCTTCTTTGGTCACCGTGGTCAAAACCAATTCACCTGTGGTCCCGTTTTGAAGCACCTCGCCGGTATCAGGGTCGATGATCTCGGTGATGAAATGGTCTTCAGCCACATGCATGCCTGCTCTGTTTGGGCACTCACCTGCCACGCCAGGTCCCATGACCTCACTCAGGCCATAGTTGTCATATGCCTTGATATAAAGTCTCTCTTCAATAGCCTGACGAACCTCTTCGCCCCAAGGCTCCCCGCCAAAGAGACCTTGTTTTAAGGCCAGGATTTTAGGATCAACGCCCATCTGTTTTATGACCTCAGCAATCCTCAAGGCATAGCTTGGTGTGCATACGAGCGTCGTGGTCCTATAATCCTTTAAGATTCTGACCTGGCGTCGGGTGTTACCCACCGAGGACGGGACCACGGAGGCACCAATCTGCTCCGCGCCATAGTGGAGCCCAAAAGCGCCGGTAAAAAGCCCATAATTGAAGGCAACCTGCACCACGTCCTCTCGGTCCCTCAAGAGATATCCCCCCAGCTCCAAGTTGGCCCAGACCGTCATCTTGGCGAATATCTGGCGCCCTTCCGGGACATGGGAGAGCCCTTGCCGGACGATTTTATTCGGGGCCAGCCCGGCAATGTCCGCTCCACGAAACCCCACTTCTCCTCTCCTTGCCTTCACAAGCCCGGAGATGGTCTTGAGGGTCGTGGTCTTGCCGGCCCCGTTCGCACCGATGAGCGCTATGAGTTCACCGGGGCGCACATGCAGCGATATCCCTTTGAGAACATGGGCATTGCTGTAATAACTATGGACACTCCTGAGACGTAACAAGGCAGTCCGTAATCGCTATATCATCTGTCTGAAAGGCCTCATCGATCGTCAATGACCCCGCCGGACGGTGCAGCATACCGGTCCAAAGTTGAGGCCTCCATGAGTTTGATCGCTGCCTCAAGCCCGAGCATCTGAAACATCTGTTGCCGCAGCCGTATCAACGCCTTCTCAACGACCTTGACTTCGTCTGAAAAAATAGCGTCGGTTATTTCAAGCCATATTTCAATCATATCCAGGTGCTTTTCTTTGTAAAGGTGGACCAGGAATCGGGGAGACGAGGCCCCGGAGGCGCCTTTGAGTATTCGTTCAATCTGGGCAGGATGGACCTTCACCCCCCGGATCGTAAGCACCTCCCCGGTGTGCCCTGTGATGCCGGTCATCCGCGCCAGGGTCCGACCACAAGGACACGTTTCCGCTACGGCACTCGCAAGGTCTCCCGTTCGGAAGCGAATCAAGGGAAAGGCCCTGGCGGTCAGGGTCGTCAACACCACCTCGCCCGTCTGACCAGAGGCGCATGGATCTCCACTATCGGGATCGACAATCTCTACCAGCAAATGGTCCTCGCAGATGTGCAGGCCATTCTTTTCATGACACTCAAAGGCGATCCCGGGCCCCATCACATCGCTGGGCCCATATCCAGCAGTCACGTCAACATGGAAAGCCGCTTCCAACACACCACGGGTTTCTTGTGTCAGGGGCTCCCCCACGACGAGAATTGCCTTGAGAGCAAGGCGCTTCGCATCCGTGTTCATCGCGTCCATGACCCCGAGCATGTGCATGGCATAAGAAGGCGTGGTGAGGAGCACCGAGGTCCTATAATCCTCCATGGCCATCAGTTGTTTTGATGTACTCATATGAGACATGGGCATGACGGAAGCGCCAATATGTTCCGCGCCCTCTTTCAAGGCCCGGCCCCAGCCGGACAAGCCGGGATTGAGGCAAATCTGGACGATGTCCGTGTCAATCACGCCCCCTGCTGTGAGGAAGCGGGCTGTAATGGTGTCCCTCACTTTGAGGTCGCCCTTGGTGTAGCCTACCACGACCGGTTTGACCGCGGTGCCTGCTGAAGGACTGATCCGGACAATATCCCGAAGAGGAACGGCAAATAGACCGTAGGGATAGTTGTCACCTAGATCTTTCCGCGTCGTAAAGGGGAGCTTTGTGATATCCTCTACACTGGAGACAGCATTGGGATGGATTCCCAGCGAATCAAACTGCCGTCCATAGAACTGGACATTCTTATAGGCCCTGTTCAGCGTGCTCTGGAGCCGTTCTAGCTGAACCTGTTCCAGATCTTCCTTCACCATTTGCTCATTTTCGCCATTCCAGAACTTCAAACCGGACCCCTCCCCTCCCAGAACGTCTTGTAATCCTTTCCAAGATAGGCTCGTTTAACATCGCTATCATTCAGAAGCTCCTCTGAACTCCCCTGCAGGACAACCCTGCCCGTTTCCAAAACATAGCCCCGGTCTGAAATCGTCAGAGAGGCCCGGGCGTTTTGCTCCACCATGAGGATGGTCACGCCGCTGTCACGCAGCGCCGATATCGTATTCATGATATCCCTGACCACCAAGGGGGCAAGACCCATGGAGGGTTCGTCCAAGAGCAAGAGTTTCGGCCGCGCCATGAGGGCACGACCAATAGCCAGCATCTGCTGCTCCCCTCCAGAAAGGGTGCCGCCAATCTGTGTACGCCGTTCTTTTAACCGAGGAAACAGCTGGAAAATCCTCTCCAGATCCTGTTCTATGGCGGCCTTTTCTTTGTTTTTAAAGCGCAGATAGGCGCCTAGTTGTAAATTCTCAAGAACCGTCAGAGGACCAAAGATCTGTCGTCCCTCTGGCACTTGACTGATACCGGCACCCACCACCTTCTCTGGCGAAAGACCATTGATCCTGCCGTCTTCGAAGGAGATCTCGCCCTGCGCACGACGGATGAGTCCAGAGATCGTGTTCAAGATCGTGGTCTTGCCTGCACCATTGGCACCAATCAGGCAAACGATCTCTCCGGCGCGGACATGGAGTGACACGCTGTCAAGGGCCTGGATTCGACCATAGTAAGCATGCAAATTCCTGATCCTAAGCATAGGCTTCATCCCCTAGATAGGCGGAGATGACCCCGGGATGGTTCTGGATTTGTCGCGGCGTGCCTTCCGCGATTTTAGTGCCATAGTTGAGAACCACAATCTCATCGGAAATCTCCATAGCAACCTCCATGTTGTGTTCTACCAACAGGACAGTCACGCCGCTATCCCTTATCCTGAGGATAAGGTCGCACAAGTTTCGGCTTTCAGTTGGGTCAAGACCAGAGGCAGGTTCATCCAATAGAAGCAGTTTGGGCTCTGTCGCCAACGCCCTGGCAATCTCCAAATAGCGCTGAAGCCCGAAAGGAAGTCCTGAGGACTCGTCATAGGCTCGCTCTTTCAAGCCCACAAAGTCAAGGAGTTCCATGGACCGATCTAGGATAGCCCGCGCTTCTGCCCGGGCCGCGGGGAGCCCGAAGGCCCCACCCAAGAGCCCCGTTGTTGTTCTTACATGGCGGCCCATCATGACGTTTTCGACCACGGACATGTTTTCAAAGAGCTCTACGTTCTGAAAAGTGCGAGCAATACCCTTCTTAGCAATAATGTGGGGCTTGAGGCCATCAATCCTTTCACCAAGAAACCAAACGGCGCCCTCGGTAATAGGGTAGATGCCGGTGACGATATTGTAGAGCGTCGTTTTGCCCGCGCCATTGGGACCAATCAACGACCTGATTTGGCCCTGTTGAACGGAGAAGGAAACCCCTGTGAGGGCCACTAAACCCCCAAAGGATTTTGTCACATGATCTATCTCAAGGATCTTATCCATGACGGTCCAAACCTGGCCCTGCGACTTGGCAACCAATTGATATGCATATATCTTCTTTCGTTGGA
>DAOUZN010000002.1 GCA_030665585.1 Deltaproteobacteria bacterium
TGTGAGCGACATTGAGCATTTTGGGGAAAAAGAACTTGAGGTGTTCAGCGTTAAGAAATGCTAACTGTCTGAGGGTGTTAGCCCGAGTTTTAGCATTTTAGCTGAACATCTTAAGTACGCCCAAAATGTTCACGGAGCGAGAAAAATTGACTTTTTACGAGTCTGTCAGTCTTGAATTGAGGCAGAATGCTATTGCATTTACGGTTCTTTCCGTGGTAAAGAGCTGATCCATAATCCATGGGGAATATTTGAAGCTCCCTGTAGCAAGCTACAGGGAATCTTCCACCGTAAGGAACGCTGACCGGCTTGCTCCCCGCAAGCCCCGTCCTTTAGGACGGAGTCGAGGGGAGCTATGAAAAAACTGTTTTTCTTCCTTACCGGGAAGCCCCGCCCTTTAGGGCGGGAAAAGCTTCACTTTTTTTGGATACGCTCGCTAACCCCGCAGCCCCGCTGGAACGGGATCTACACTTCGTTCCGACAAGCTACGGGGAATGCGCTCGCTTTTGCGGTTCAATTCAGACCTTTTTACAGACCACAGGCTGAGATGTCAAACAAGGGCCAAAGATTCCCTCTCGGCAGTTCGATCGAGACCCCGCCGGATCTGGTCAAAGAGATCATCTATCAGATACGCCGGCTCATTCAGGCCAGAGAGCTCTACACCAAGGAGCTGAGCAAGAAGTATTCAGTGACGGACGCACAACTTAACTGTGTTGTGGCCTTACAGGAGTGTGGCCCTTTGCGCCCCTCCCAGATTGCAGGGGTTATTATGGTGAAGTCCAGCACGGTGACGGGGATCATTGACCGTCTGGAACAAAAAGGGCTCGTGGTTAGGTTGAGGAACTCTCCAGACCGCCGTGCGATTACCATCGAGTTAACAGAAGCGGGAAAGAAACTCGCCGATAACGCCCCACCCCCTATCCAACAGAAGATCATGGATGGTCTTAGAGAACTTCCCAGGGCCCACATTGAGCGTATCGTGGATGGCCTCACCATGCTTACCCATATGCTCGACGTCCAGGATCTCGAAGTTGAATAGCCCTGCTGGCCTCCCAGATCACTGATCGCCAACTTGACCCCCCGATATTTCCAAGTGATACTACATAGTTGGGCAAGTGTCTGTTTTGAGCAAGACGTTCTGTTTGTAGAAACAACTTGACAAAAAACCAGTTGCAGTATACAAGTCACATTCAATTGCTTTCTATTAGAAATATATTAGTATAAGAATTATTAACAAGAAACAGTTTGGCGGGCACTCGAAATGAACACGTTGGAAATCAACCCGAGTTTGGAGGAAGATGATCTGGCCAGGCTTTTTGGGGGCGGCAAATCCTCTGGTTTCTCTCGCGGTGTTGCCCTGAGAATCGATAAACTGAAAGGGATATTGAAGAAATTGCTGACACCTGAGTTATGTTATCGAAAGGTGAATATAGATTCGATCAACAATGGCTCAGTCTGTCTTCAAGGAGGTCCGAGCTTTAAGAGTCCGAAGCTTTCAAGAACGTTGAAGAGTTGTGAGACAATCATATGTTTCATTGCCACTATCGGTTGTCAGATCGAAAAGGAGATCAGACAACTTACTAGCAGAAATGGTTTGGCAGGGGCGTACATTCTCGATTCCATGGGCTCTGTAGCGGTAGAGAGCATGGCCGAGAAATTCCACAGACGTATGGAAAGCCAGTACAAGGCGCAAGAAAAGGGGGTTACCTTGCGTTTTAGTCCAGGATACTGTGATTGGCCCGTCACAGAGCAAAAGAAGCTCTTCAACGTGTTCGATTCCTCTCAACTTGGAGTTACCCTCTCAGATTCCTGTCTTATGCAACCCCGCAAGTCTATTTCGGGCGTGTTTGGTGTTACGCCTTCCAATGGAAAGACTCCCGGCCAGTACAATCCCTGTACCGATTGCAAGAAATACGATTGTATCGCCAGAAGAGGCTAGCTGCTAAACGCGAAGTCTCGGGGTCTGGCTGATGCTCCAGACGGAGAAGATGGGACTAGTTCAGGTATGAAAACACGAAAAGGATTATCAGGGGGAAATTATAAACCCCTAAGCGATCAAGACATCGCAAGAATACACGAAACGAGCCTCAGGGTCTTCGCCGAGGTTGGTGTACAAGTGAATTTTGCTCCGGCAAGGGAGCTGTTTCGGGCTGCCGGTGCAGAGGTGGATGAGGCCAGCAGGGTTGTCAAGGTCCCTCCGGGTCTCGTGGAGGAACTGATCCACAAGGCGCCGCCTATGGTTCGCCTCTGCGGCCGGGAAGAAAACGGTGAGTTGGATTGTGAGATAGGTGGAAATGGGGTCTATATGGGAACCGGCGGCACAGCTCTTAATGTACAAGACCCAGGATCGCAGGATTCCCGGAGAGCAACACTTCAAGACGTCGCGAATATGGCCCGCGTTGTAGATGCCTTGGACAATATCCACTTTTACATGCTCAATGTGTATCCGAACGATCTTCCTGGGGAAGAGGTGGATGTAAACCGCTTTGGGGCAGCTTTGAACGCAACCCGAAAGCACGTGATGGGTGGAGTTTATACGCTTGAGGGCGTTAGAAACGTCATTAAGATGGCTGAGACGATCGCAGGATCTCCCGACAAGCTTAGAGAACGGCCATTCATATCCATGGTGACTTGCCTTATTAGTCCTTTCAAACTGGATGAGCAATATGCCCAACTTACCATGGAGGCAGCGCGCAACAGCATCCCGGTGGTGGTGCCCACAGAACCTCTTTGTGGTGCAACAGCCCCAATCACCTTGGCCGGGAATCTTGTGGTTCAAAACGTGGACACGCTGTCCGGCGTCATGTTGGCCCAACTCACTAATCCGGGCGCCCCTACACTGTATGGGTGCATATCTTCCATTACTGACCTGCGCGATATGAAGTATCTTTCTGGGGCCGTAGAAATGGGGTTGATGAATGCCGCTGCAGCGCAAATGGCGCAGTTCTACCTGCTTCCATACTACGCAACAGCGGGAATGTCCGATTCCAAGGTAAATGATGCCCAGGCAGGTTATGAATCAGCGATAACCAACCTGTTGGTTGCTCTTGCCGGGGGCAACTTGATCCATGATGCAGCCGGTTTTCTGGAATTCTGTATGACCGCCTCGTACGACAAGCTGGTCATCGACAATGAAATCATCGGCATGATCATGCGGGCCGTGGAAGGCATTCGAGTGGACAATGAAACCCTTGCTTTTGATTTGATTAAGAAAACAGGGCCTGGAGGACATTTCGTGTCTGCACGCCACACGCGGCGTCACATGCGTTCAGAGCAGTATCTGCCTGAGCTAAGCGACCGAGAAAACCGCAAGAAATGGGATGCAGAGGGCGCAAAGGATACTGCCGCCCGGGCTACCGAGAGAGTCGTTGAGATTCTAAACAACCCGGCAGAGCCGGCCATCCCATCAGATATTCGAGAACAGATAAGAAGAGAAATTCCGGGCTTGCGGTCCTTTGTCATGGATTGAGATTGATGATCTCGTAAAAAGTCATCAGGTGGACGGCAAAGTAAAAAGCTCCAGATGCAAGGCGCGCAAATCTTGAGGAGTGAGGCGTACTTACGGTACGTCGCAACGACGAAAGATGAAGCGCAACGCCGCAGATGGACTTTTTACGAAGCCGTCAAGATTGCAAGGGACGATCTATGATCATTATTGGAGAGAAAATCAATGCTAGCCTGCCTGGCGTCAAGGCGATGATAAAGAAACGAGATGTGGCTGCGCTATTGGAACTGGCGAAAGCCCAAGCTGCGGCAGGGGCTAAATTCATTGATGTGAATGTGGCAACTGACACGGGTTCCCATGACGACGAATTGCAGTCTATGAAATGGGCCGTTGAAACCATTCAGCAGCATATAGACACCCCTCTTTGTATTGACAGCGCAGACCCCGCGGTTCTCGAGGCAGGGCTGGAAGCGCGCCGTGGAAGGGCAACGCTTATCAACTCTGTCAAAGCCGACAACGAGCATCTGGCAGAGGTCGTGCCATTAGCCTATCATTATGAAAGCCTTCTTGTGGGCCTTGCCATGGACAAAACTGGCATTCCTAAGACAGTTGAGAAACGCCTCAAAGCCTGCGAGGAGATAGCAGGTGCCTGCGAAATCCATAAGGTGCCCGTGGAAAGCATGTATTTTGACCCCTTGGTACTGCCGGTGAGTTCTGATGTGAAACAAGGGGTCGTGACCCTTGATACCCTTTCTGAGATTAAGAAGCGATTCCCTGGAGCCAACACTGTGATGGGGCTTTCTAATGTATCATACGGGCTTCCCAAGCGTCCCAGACTCAACAGAGCCTTCTTGCACATGGCCATTTATGCCGGCTTGGATGCCGCTATCATGGACCCCCTGGATGAAGAGCTGATGCTGGCGGTCAGGACAGGAGAAGCTTTGATGGGAAAGGATCGCTTTTGCAGACGGTATATGAGGGCCTTCCGAAAACAGGAGGCAGTTGTTTGAACCGCAAAAGCGAGCGCATTCCCCGTAGCTTGTCGGAACGAAGTGTAGATCCCGTTCCAGCGGGGCTGCGGGGTTAGCGAGCGCATCTAAGAAAGTCAGCGTTCCTTACGGTCGAAGATTCCCTGTGGCTTGCTGCAGGGAGCTTCAATCGTGATCGCTTGTAGGATTCATGATGCAAAAAGCGATCAATGGAGAATCAAGTGAACGAATCATTTCGTGAAGGGGTGCTGGTCAAGCCGTATGAACGCTTGAACCAGGAGCAGATCGAACAGCTGAATAGTGCTTCTTTGCAGATATTGGCTGATCCCGGAGTCTGGTGTTACAACGAACGGGCGGCCGACCTCTTTAAGGCTCACGGAGCTTCTGTTTCCGAGGAGCCTCAGACACAGGGTGTGTGTTGGCGTGTCAGCTTTCCTCCAGGTCTCGTTACCGAAGCCGTGGCTCAAGCACCTTCCCGGATTGTCATGGGGGCAAGAAATCCGCAAAACAAGCTGGTTCTCGATGCCCAGGTGCCCCGTGTGTATTTCGGTTCCGGCTCGGAGGCCAATGTGTGGATCGAAACCCAAATGAGGGAATTTGTGAGCGTTGAAGAGCCTCAATTGAAACGCCAGATTCCTAGTTTTACGGAGGTCAGGGGGAATTCAACGCTCCTTTGCCGAGCTGCCAAACTGTGTGAACGACTGGACCATCTTGATTTCTTCATCCGGCCATTGAATATCCAGGACCCGGATGTGACGTCAGACAATCACGATGTGAACAAATTCTTTGCAAGCCTGAACAACATTACCAAGCATGTACAAGCAGGACTCACAAGTCTGGACAGACTCGGTGATGTTGTCCGGATGGCTGAGATCATTGCCGGCGGCCCGGAAGAGCTGAGGGCAAACCCGATCATTTCCTTCATTGCATGCGTGTTTAAGAGCCCGCTTCAGATGGTTGATGAAACGGTGGAGAAGGTCTTCGGCATTGTGGATGTCGGTCTCCCTGTGGTCATTTCCTCTTCTCCCCAAGGGGGATCTTCGGCTCCTATTCAGGAAGCCGGCATGGTGGCCCAGATCAACGCAGAGATTCTAGTCGGCATTACCCTAACCCAATTGATCAAACCGGGGAGCCCCGTACTGTATGGAAGCGTGCCTGTGCGGGCACGGCTTGACGACCTACACGACCTGTATGGCTGTCCCGAATTCAATCAATATAATATAGATTGTGTGCAAATGGCGCGCTTTTATGACGTGCCCAGCTATTCTTCCGCAGGGGTCGGAGATGCCAAGATTCCGGGCATGCAAGCTATTTATGAAAAGCTGTTTACCCATCTGTATATTGCCCTGAGCGGCGCTCAGTATATCCACTACGCGTTCGGACTCCTTGACCGGACCAATAGCTTCTGTCCGTTGCAGGCGGTGCTCGACAATGAGCAAATTGGGAAAATCAAACACTGTCTTCGAGCGCCCAAAGTGGACGGTTCCGCAGTAGATGATACCCTCAAAATGGTAAAGAAGGTCATGGCATCCCCTTATCGGCTGTATGCACGGCATGCCCGCAAGGCAATGCATGCCGGTGACATCTCAGATCCCTATCGCTTTGAGGCCAAGGGTCTGGAAGACAAGGTCCTGGAGAACGCCCTGGTCTATATGAACCAATTGGAGGCTGAACCGGCACCTCATCTGGACCAAAAAACGGTAGATCGGATCTTTGATGAGATACCGGGGCTCCTGCCGGGGCTTAGGCAGTCTGCAGGGCTCGGCAGTTGAACGTGTTTACACAAAGTCGAAAAGCCGGAACTTTCCCAAAACGCGGGGATGGAGGCCTTTTCTTGAAATGATATCAGTAATTCCAAGCAGGAGAAATGGACAATGGAAAAACAGGAACTCCCAGACGAAATCGCGTTTAATGTTATTCAAGGCAGAGTAGAGGCTGAAGACGAAGGGGTTGACGAGGGTTTGGAAGGACAGCCCGCTGTAACCGAATTGGTCCATCAGGCCCTTGAACAAGGGCTGAACCCGAAATCGATTGTCTTGGAAGGTTTGACCAAGGCCATGGATGAGGTAGGGGAAAAGTTTGAAAAAGGGGAATACCTTATCCCGGACATGCTCGCCTCGGCCGAGTGTGTGGGGGCGGCAATGGATATCTTGACCCCTCATCTGCTCAAGGCAGGCGTGGAAAGCAAGGGTAAGTTTGTTATTGCAACCGTAGCTGGTGATCTTCACGATATAGGTAAGAATATCGTGGCCATCATGCTCAAGGGTGCGGGCTATGAAATCATTGATTTGGGGGCCGATGTCCCCTCAGGCCGGATCATCGACGCGGTAAAGGAGCACCAGGCCCCCTTTTTGGGGCTGTCAGCCTTGCTTACCACCACGATGCGCGTGATGGGAGACGTTATCGACAAACTCAAGGACGAAGGTATGCGAGATAAAGTGAAGGTGTTCATCGGTGGGGCTCCCACATCTCCCGAGTTTGCCGATCAGATCGGTGCTAATGCCCACTGCGCAGACGCTTTCCAGGCCATTGACATATTAAAGACGATGGCTATTTGAAGAATTTCGGAGTGAGTTCTAAACAAGTCCAGGTTGTTGAAACCCTTTCACGAGGAAGACTGGGATTATGACAGAGAAGAAAGCTTACTCTCAAGCGGCGACCACAGGAAAATACGACAAATCCACAGGGCTGTTGGGCAAATACGATAACGTGAGGAAGTTTTGGGAAGACCAGGTGACTGGTATCTTTTTGCGCCCCCCGTTAAGCGAACTCGTGAAGCGAAAGAGGCAACGGCTTGAGCGGATTCGTATCCTGGACCTGGGTTGCGGCAGCGGCGACGGGTATGACCTGCTGACTGGTGTAACCACTAAAGATCCGGGCATATATGAATATATCACAGCCGCTCTCACCCCGGACATGGTCAGGGAATATGTGGGGGTTGACATCAATGAGGACCTGCTAAGTCAGGCCGCGTCCACATACGGTCATATCCCGAAGGTACATTTCGTCTGTGATGATATGTCAGAAGGCCTGCCTGCTGCCATGGTAGATGAAGAGCCCTTTGACGTCTATTTTACCTCTTTTGGTACACTTTCGCACTTTCACCACGATCAGAGCGTGAAATTGATCGCCGACATTTGCAAACATGCACCAGACGGCGCTATCTTCATGGGGGATTGGTTGGGTCGATACTCCTACGAGTGGCAGGAACTGTGGCACCATCCGGCCGACAAGGAATACTTCATGGACTACCGGATTTCGTACATATACCCAAATGAAGAACGGGACGATGCTGAGGTCGCTGTTTTCCCTCTCCGACTCGTGTCGCAAGACGAGGTCAGGGCCATGATAAAAGAAGCAGAAAAGGTCTCCGGCACAAAGATCAAGCCAATCATATTTTTTGATCGCTCGATCTTGATTGGAAGGCACATGGATACAGGAGACTACAACAAGAACTGTCCCAAGCTGAGGAGGGCCGTGAACTCGCTTTTCGAGAGTTACGTGCGAACGGACCTGGAGAGCCTTCTGGTGGACTACGTGCCCAGGCCAGGTTTTGATCACCTCAACAATTTTTTTGAGATGCTTTTCATGTGTTCTAACGCCTTGGTCAAGTATACGATCAGCGTGCTCAGCCAGTACGACTCGCAAAATGGAGATCTGCATTCTGTTGATGATGTGCTCCCTTTCTACCCGGATCCACTCAAAGAGGCCATGCACTCCATGCGACGGGTGATTGAAGGCGTGGGTTGGCTCAAATGGGGAGATGTGCGAGCCAATGTCATAGAGGCACAGCTCGGATATTGCCTCCGAAAACTGGAGATGGATATTCAGCCCGGAAAAGGCATGGGTCATGGCCTTGTGGGAATATTTGAAATTCGCAAGTAAAAGATAAGGAAGGAGGAATTCATATGGGGGGTTTTGTTGTTTACCGGGGAAAATCCGATCGAAAAACCCTAGAAGACATGTTCGAAAAGATAGAACATCGAGGACGATACACCTCAGGCATCTTCGAGAACAACGGCACGTTCATGGCCCAGAATTATCTTGAGGCCGACGGCGCTGGGGATGGCAGCAGTATTATTCCAGTAAGGAGTTCTTCGAACCCAAATCTCAGGATCTGTTATGATGGCCAGATAGGGAATAGCAGGGAACTGGTGCGTGCTTGTGGGATATCTGAGGGGCCCTTCAGCGAGGAACGCTTGCTTCTCCACCTGTACGAAAAACACGGTTTCGATATGTTGGACCGTCTGAATGATGCCATCTTCGCCTTCGTTATTTCTGACGGCGAGGATTTTTTTGCAGCACGCGATGTTTTGGGCATCAAGACACTCTTTTATGGCTCAAAGAACGGAACGATGTACCTTTCCTCGGAACTGAAGAGCATCTTGGAGGTAACAGAAGACGTCCGGGAGTTTCCACCCGGACACCATATGGACCGGCAATGTGTTTTCGGGCGGTTTGCGGCACTCCCCCAGGCCCCACCAGAAAGCTTGGACATTGAACCTGAGGGAATGGCGAAAGAAATCCACACTATGATCCAGCGGAGCCTCCGCAACCGTGTCGACTTCCGTCTTCCAACAGGAAGCCTCCTCAGCGGTGGCATCGACAGCAGCGTGATCGCCTGCTTGGCCAGTGAGGCCTATAGGGAAAAGTTCGGAAAAGATGCCCAACTCAAGACCTTTGCCCTGGGCGTTGGAGAAAGCGAGGATATCAAGAACGCTAGGGCAATGGCTGAACACATCAATTCAGATCATCATGAATTGATTGTGGATCTTGAACAGATTCTCGCAGTCTTACCCCACGTGATCTATCATCTGGAGTCATTCGACCCCTCCTTGGTTCGAAGTGCAGCTTCAAACTACCTCATCTCCCGACATGCCAGTGATCATGGCATCCAGGTGCTTCTGTCCGGTGAGGGAGGAGATGAGGTGTTTTGCGGATATACCTACTTGAAGGACTTCCCTTTGGAGGAGCAGTTCTCGCGCCAGGTAGAATGTCTGGGATTTTTGCATAACAACGCCTCATTGCGGCTGGATCGCATGAATTTGTGCCACGGCGTTCGAGTTGTAGCTCCTCTCATATCAGGGGAATTGCTCAACTACGCCCTGGCCATTCCTCCGAAATACAAGCAAATGCCAACGGAAGATGGAAAGATCGAGAAATGGATCTTCCGAAAAGCCTTTGAGGCAATGTTGCCAAGAAAGGTGGCTTGGCGAACCAAACAGGAATTTTCACAGGGATCAGGATCTGCAGGAGTACTGCCGGCCCATTTTGAAGAGACCGTAACGGACGAAGAGTTGGCCCAAGCCCAGGCAGAGCACCCTATCGTCCGAAGTAAGGAAGAACTACACTACTTCCGAATTTTCACAGAGCATTTCGGCTCAGGTCAAGCCGTCAACACAGTGGGGCAGTGGATATCTCTGTGAGTCATTCTATGTAAGAAGAAAGGTGCCCATAAAAAAGACCAAACAGGCTACACATGTAGGGAGGTGACTTAGGGACGTCTATGATTTTATGCTTTATATTGGGAAAAAGAAAGTGATAATGACGAGGCATGCCAAGAAAAGCAAGGATAGACACGCCTGGAGCTTTCCATCATATCATCATCAGGGGCATAGACTCGAACGGGACGGTCATGCATTTATGCGTTTTACTTGGAGCCAAATGATGGTATGGGCATGACCATGCCGCGGAGAGCCCGGATAGATGCCCCCGGTGCGTTGCATCATGTTATTTGCCGGGGAATTGAGCGTCAGGTGATCTTTCAGGATAATGCCGAGAGGGATGATTTTGTTAACAGGCTTGGCAGAATCCTGAGTGAGACCTCAACACCGTGTTATGCCTGGGCATTGATCCCGAATCACCAGTTATGTTGAGCTCAACATAAAAAATGGGTAACGAGTGGGACATTCAGCAGGAATGGGCAGCTGCCTAACGTAAGGTCACACATTGATGAAGTACTATAGTGTTTATGTGAGGGTTGATTTGGACGAGCCACTGGAAATGCCTCCGCTCCGGAACTCCACAAAGCCTTGGTATTCCGTTGGCTATTTCCAAACCTTCTTCTGCACCGAGAAATCCAAAGATAAGGCCAAGATGCTCGTTTGTGACTACTTCAAGAGCCAAAAAGAAAAACCCAATTCTTACAAGTTGACATTTGAGCGAATCGCATGGATGCGATGGATTACAAAACGTGAGCAGATCGCTTTTGGCTTGACGGCCGATCTTACGGAGGAGATGTTTTCCAAAAGAGACCAAATCGGAATCTGGTATGCAGGTGACAAGGAACACTTCGTAAGCGGGGAAGACTACGCCGTCACTATGCTGGAGGAATACAACGAGAACTTATAACAACCGAGCGCGTCAAACGCGCGTCAAACGTCAAACGACTCAAACGGACTCAAACGGGACGGTCATGCATTTATGCGTTTTGTTTGGGGCGAAATCATGGTATGGGCGTGAACAATGCTGCACCAAGATTAAATGATCTACGAATTCCGCCGGGTAATCAATTTGAGACTTTGAAAGGTGACCGTAAAGGCCAACACAGCATACGAATCAACGACCAATGGCGGATATGTTTCAAATGGAGCGATGGCGATGCGTATGATGTTGAAATCACAGATTATCATTAGGAGAATCCTATGAAAAAGAAAAAGCTTCCTCCTATCCATCCAGGCGAAATTCTTATTGATGAATTCTTAGAGCCCATGGGGATCAGCCAATACCGGCTGTCCAAGGATATAAGTGTACCCCCAAGGCGCATAAACGAAATTGTGCATGGAAAAAGATCCATTACTGCAGATACTGCCCTTCGTTTGGGACGGTTTTGCGGCATGTCACCTCAGTTTTGGCTAAATCTCCAGACGCGTCATGATCTTGAAGTGACTGAGGATTTGCTTGAGGACCGGCTTGATGGTGAGGTACACCCTCTTCAAGTCCAAACAGGATAATATGTACTGAGGTTACAACCTTGCTGATGAAGATGGACTGGAAAAAACCTGGCGGTTTTCCCCAGCCACTTATCAGCCCGTTGATAACATAGGGTATATCGTCATTTTTTGACCGAGAAATCCGCCAAGACTGAGTTAGCCAGCCACAGCCCCATTCCAAATCTGACGTCCTTTACCCTGATGACTGCTTTCGAGAATCTTGGTTCCCCGAACTGCACCTCAAGGGTTTGGCAAACGCCGTAATATCAACTAGATCTCTACTTGACATGGAATCATGCGGTAGAGCACATACGGCTTTTTGGCACCGCAAATCAAAGTCAGGCCGAAAACAAGCAACCGAGATCTGAATCAGCGAACCAGGCGGGGCAGCAGGCATTGACCAAGGACATATTCTTCGAAATACACCGAGACCTTCCAAGGGAGGGCCCCGGAAGAAACGAATACACAAGAAAGGCATTCCGGATGCTTCCCGTATCGGACAACCCTCGTATCTTGGATGTGGGCTGCGGCCCCGGGGGCCCGACTCTGGAACTTGCTAGGTTGAGTCATGGGCAGGTAGTAGGATTGGACATCCACCAGCCTTACCTAGATGAACTCACGAGAAAGATCGAACAGGCAGGACTCTCGGACCGTGTCAAGGCTGTCAACTGCTCTATGTTCGAGATGGATTTTGCGGATGAGAGCTTCGACATCATCTGGGCTGAAGGCTCCATATTCATCATTGGTTTTGAAAGGGGCCTCAATGAGTGGCGGCGGTTCCTTAAGCCCAATGGGTTCTTGGTGGTCCATGAGATGACTTGGTTGCGTCCAGATCCCCCACAGGAGATCTTCGACTACTGGAAGTCGTCCTATCCTGGGATCAGCTCCGTCTCAGAGAACCTGGAACGGCTCCGTGGCTGCCTCTACCACCTTATCGGCCATTTCACATTGCCCGAGGATGCCTGGTGGCTTGAGTATTATAGGCCTCTCGAAAAGCGAATCCGGCAGCTTCGCGTGAAATATGTCGATGACTCTGAGACTCTTGTCGTGTTAGACAAAGAACAACGTGAGATAGATTTGTATAGGAAGTACCACAAGTGGTATGGCTCTGTGTTTTTTGTTATGAAGAAGAGATAATAAGAGTTCAACGTGGTAGGGAAACTGTGGGTCTTGAGAGCTCTACACTTCAGGGTCGTAAAGGAGAAAGTATTGTCAGTCTAGCCACTCGCCAAAACGAACCCAAATTGCTGCTTAGATTGGTCCACTTGGCTCGAAGGTCGTCGGTGTTTAAGCAAGTGATCCAGGGAGTTCTCCGGCACAACCCAGTGGACTGCCGACTATGGGCTCATTCAACATCTTTGCCGCCAACCACATCCGTGATAGGGGGCCGGCGGTGGGGATGAAACACCCCGATCTTCAAGCGCTTGAAATAATCGTCCAGGCCTTTGACGGCAAGGTGCCCCATGGTGAGTACGATGAGCATGTTGGCCCATAACATCCAGCCGGTGCCAAAATCGGCCAGGGCCCCGAGTTCGGTATTGTTTTTCACCAGGAAAGCGCCCACGACCGCCAGGAGAAGGAATACAAGCTGGTATGGCAGAACAGATCTCTTGCCGAACATGTACACCATGCCCTGCTCCCCGTAGTAACTCCACGAGATCATGGTCGAGACGGCAAACAACCAAGCGGCAAGGGTCACCAGCCACTTGCCAAGGCCCGGGAAGGCACGATCAAAGGCAAGGCCCGTCAGGCTGGCACCCGCAAGGTTTCGAAAGACGCCCTTAATGGGTCGGCCCGCTTTGTCAATCACCCACTGGGCGCCGATGGGTACTTCGTCCCATGTAATCGTTTGCGGTCTTCCCAGAACATCGCCCTGAATCGTCCCGTATACCCTGATACGTTCCCGTTGTCCTTCTTGATCAGCCGGTTTTTTGAGCAGGAAAAATACCTGGGTATTCACTTTCCAGCTTTCGCCCACCGGAAGTTCGGGCAGAGCGCTCACCTGGTCCGGCGCCATCAGCACGATCTTGCCTTCCTTTTCCACAAGTCGAACGGTACCCGTCATCTCACCGGCGGGTCCGCGGTTCCAAGTGCCGGTGGAAATGATGACCAGAGCGGTGAGGCTGCATATGCAAAGCGTGTCAATAAACGGGCCCATGCCACCTACGATCCCTTCCCGGGCGGGTTCATTGGTTTTGGCCGCCGCATGCGCTATGGGCGCCGAACCCAGGCCCGCTTCGTTTGAAAATAATGCCCGTTTCATCCCCTGAGCGAAGACGAATCCGAATGTTCCGCCCAGAAAGGCGCCTGCAGCCTCGGTCTTCCCAAAGGCGCACTTGAAAATCAGGACGAACATGGCTGGAATTTCCTGGACGTTTGCAGCCAAGACAGCCAATGCCGAAAGCAGATAAAGAATGCACATCACAGGAACAAGCCTCGCAGCCACCTGGCCGATTCGTTTGATACCGCCCACGATAACCAATCCCACCAGAATGGCTAGAACAATACCGGTGGCTATTTTTGGGACCCCAAAGTAATTGAGCGTCAAGTCCGCCACATTCCATGTCTGGAACATATTACCGCCTGCCATGGTCATGATCAGCAGCGTGATACAGAAAATAAAGCCGATGGTCTTCGCCACCACACGGGAGAATCCGCCTCTAGCGCCTAGTGTTTTATCGATGACCCACATCGCCCCGCCATGGGGGTCATCCGGGTCATGCGTGTTGCGGTACAACATGGCCAGGGTAATCTCCACAGACTTGAGCGCCATGCCGAGAAATCCAACAATCCACATCCAGAACAGGGCACCAGGTCCCCCCAGGGCGATGGCCACAGCGACACCGCCGATGTTCCCCAACCCAATGGTTGCGGACAGGGCGGCCGAAAGCGCCTGGAAATGGTTGATGGCGCCCGGATCATCCGGGTTGTCATACACGCCACGGGTGACGGCCACCCCATGGGTGAGGACCTTGAACTGTGAGAACTTGGTCCAGACTGTAAAAAGTATGCCTGCTCCGAGCAAAACATAAAGGGTCCACGGACCCCACAGGAAGCCATTGAGGCGACCGATCATCTCCATAAACTCTCCCATGGCCTTATGACTCCTTTCTCCCTTGTGTGATGGTGCGATAAAGAGCCCTCGACGGATAACTTATGCCTAATTTGGTCAAAAACCGCAAGGGCTTGCGCTGATCTCTCATGATTGGGCACCGCCTGAGCTCATCCCGGTCACGGGGGTCTCTGTCAATTTTATGACGAATGGTCGCGCCCACGGGCAGAAGGCGTTCATCTTCTCATGACCCTGACCAACAGGTGTTTCTTTGCCTCCCGGTCTGGGCCCTGCCAGTGAAGGCCCCCTGGCCGTCCGCTCCACCCGTATTGACCTTGGTGAATGGCATGGCTTTTGCTGGATCTAACAAAGAAATCAACGGGATTGGTCTGGCTGAACTTGCGATTAGACCTTGGTGGTGTGTGGCAGGGAAATCACAAAACGTATGAATGAGACCCATTTTCGTATCCTTTTTGAGGGACTGGACCCCCGTGCGCAGCTTCAGAAGCTCGTCATTTTCTTTGAAAAAGAGCTCGGCTTCTCTGAGGATCAAATCCGCAACCTGTTGACAAACCCGCCCCGTGTACTCTGGGAGGTGTCCACCCATAACGATGGCAAGCTGATTCAAACCGTCCTGGAAAAGATGGGCTGCCAGACATATCTGGAGGCTGTCACGGGAGATTCTACCTACCCCTTTGCCATATCCACAAAGCATCACAAGCTTATCAACCAGGAGTTGAGCAAAATCCTAAGGTGTAGCGCCAATCTGGCCCTGTTTCTGGTGCACCTGCAAGGGGCCAAGCATGGCTCCATCCTCCCGTCCATGATGGGGCCTTTTGAAAAAAAACTGGCAGAACATTTTCGCGAAAGTGACACAGTCGTTGGAATCGACGACGCTCGCATCATCATACTGGGGTTTTCCACGGACAGGCAGGGTGTTGTCCACCTCAAAAACAAAACAGATCGTGTTCTAAAAGAACTCTTAGGAGAAGAGATTCTCATCAGCATGGGCTATGCACTCTTTCCAGAGGAGGGCCGAAGCCTTTCAGAGCTGATACACCTCGCAGAGGTGAAGCGAATCGAAAAGGGTCATGATGGCTTATCAGATACTAGGATAGCGTCCTCCCGGGACGAGCTTGCGCCACATGTTTCAGCAGGCGAGGAAAGCCCCAGCCCCCTCCAGCTTTGCTTTACCAAGGGACGTGGAAAGATTTTCAAAAGACTGCTTGATATGGACCCTGAAATTCTGTGGATTGGGCTCAGTCAGCTTCCCCAAGCCAAACAAAAGGAATTTCTGGCCAGGTTGCCCTTCGACTCTCCCGTTGCACCGGTCCTGGAGGAAAGGATCAATGCTCAGCCTCGACCCATTTCTGACAGGGCCGCAGAGCAACACTTTGAGGCCATTATTCATCAGATGGAGCTGGAGGAGAGCCTCGAGGAACGGAGGAAAACCCAACAGGAAGTCATCTCAAAACTCAATCGGGTGGAGGCCTTGCCGACCCTGCCGTCCGTTGCGGCTCACGTGTTCAAGATCGCATCAAATGCCAATTCATCGGCCGCGGATCTGACTGAAGTCATCGTAAACGACCCTTCTTTGACGTCGAAACTGCTCAAGATGGTCAATTCCGCCTTCTACGGATTTCCACAGAAGATCGGGACGGTGAGGCAGGCGGTGGTGATTCTCGGCACGGAGGAAATCATGGACCTAGCCTTCGGCCTGGCAGCTGCAAAGGTCTTTGAGGTCAAGCCTCTTGAAGGGTTGTACGATCCGAAGGCCCTGTGGCACCACTCCATGTGCACCGCCCTCATTGCCCAAAATTTATGCCAAAAATTTCCGGAATATCAAAGGCTTGGAGCTTTCACTGCAGGCCTGCTCCACGATTTCGGAAAGATCTTTCTTATAGAGCACTTTCCCGAACTCTACGGACAAATCCATGTTGATGTAACGAAACTCGGCCTCCCCCTCTTCGAGCTGGAAGAAGAGAGGTTTGGTCTAAACCATGCGGCCATTGGAGAATTCCTGGCCTCAAACTGGAATCTGCCAGAGGCCCTTGTGGAAGCCATTGCCTTTCACCATCAGCCTTTTTCAGCGCCCGGTCATCCCGAGCTAGCGGCTATGATCGGATTGGCGGACTACCTGCACTACGGAACCAGTAGGTTGGGAGAGCTGCCGGGGGGAGTCCCTGTTTTTTCGCCCCAGTTGACTTTCGGCCATTGGAGTTTCTTGGCGCCACTCTTCAAAGGCCTGGATACTGAACAGCTAGAGAAAATGCAGGAAGACGCCCTGGCCATTATTAGAGACAGCCAAGATCTGTTTTCAATCTTAGATTAAGCGTGTGCCCCATGGTGTCCGACAGACAAGAGATGTCAGGTGAGCTTTCCTTGCTGGTGCAAGAAAGGGACGTGTTCAAGAAGCAGTTTCTTAAGGTACAAGAAAATTATGAGAACAAGATAAAGGAACTTTCCATCCTCAAAGAACTGGGCAATACGCTCCGGGCTACCGATTTTAATGATAAGAAAACGTTTTTTCGGAATCAACTCAAGATTATTCAGAGATACATAACCCTGGAAAACATTTCCCTTGCACTTCTGAACGAAGAACTCCAACTTCTTGAGATTGTAGCTAAAAGCGGTTCTGATGGGCCTATTAGCCACCCCACATTTTTGCCGATTGAAGAGGGGGCGCCCGGCCAAGCTATGGTTCAAAGGAGCCTCGTCATCATTGACGACATTCAGGTCGATCCTTCCGATGGAAAACAAGGGGGCCATGGTGGCGGCTCGTTACTCTGTGTTCCCGTGATGCACAACAAGAAAGCGATCGGCGTTCTTAGTCTGCAGCACAGGAAGATAAGGGGTTTTAAGCAAAACCAGGTGCGCTTCTTCGGCCTTGTTGCAGATCAGATTGCCACCGAAGTGATCCTTTTCCGTTTGTATCGTCAAATGCTTAAGGAGGAAAAGCAACGCTTTCTATTGAGTCGGTTTTTCTCAAAAGCGGTGACAGAAAAGATCTTTGCCAGCGGAGATAACCTCAGACTGGGAGGAGAGCGCAAGAAGGTGACCATCCTGTTTGCAGACCTGTGCGGCTTCACTTCGATGTCTGAAGGACTCGATCAGGAAAAGGTGGTTGACATATTGAACGCCTATTTTTCACGGATGACGCCGATCATATTCAAGCACCACGGGACCCTGGACAAACTCATGGGCGATGGCATCCTGGCCTTCTTTGGGGCTCCTCTTTCCCATGGGGATGATTCCCTGCGAGCCGTGCAAACAGCCATTGAGATGCTCACTGCCCTGAAGGCGTTGAATCTTGAGAAGCATCAGGACCATTGGCCTCCTTTAAGAATCTCCATAGGAATCAACTCAGGAGAAGTGGTCGCGGGCTATATTGGCTCAGAGGAGCATCTAAACTATACGGTGATTGGCGACGCTGTCAACGTGGCACAACGTCTGGAATCTATTGCTGCACCCAATGAAATTCTCATTAGCAAGACCGTCCGGGAAGAGATTAAGCACCGGGTTTCGCAAGGGCGGGGTCTGAAAGCCCTCATTCCCCTTCCAGCCCAAAAGGTGAAGGGTAAGGAGAAGGCCATCGAGGTTTACAGGGTGGAAGCTTGAAGACTCTGGAAA
Organism: Deltaproteobacteria bacterium; assembly: GCA_030665585.1. GTDB lineage: Bacteria > Desulfobacterota > Desulfobacteria > Desulfobacterales. Next base: position 18,046 of record DAOUZN010000002.1, read on the forward strand.
CGTGTTGATCACTTCAGAACACGGTTTAGTGGTGGTAACCGGAGGCCCTGGCGGGGGTTTTGTCCTCTGGCTGCCCACCAAAGATCGAGCTCTCATCAGACAGGAGCTGTTTAACTTCACCCATGGTGCTTCTTATGTCCGTCCAGAACTGTCCCACCATGCTGGTGCTAATCCCCAGGACCCCGAAGATTTCATCCTCGTACGCCTCAGCCAGGCCTTCAATCCCGCCGGCCCAGCCCATAGCCGTCGCTGTTCGGTTGGCCACGTAAACGGCAGCAGCGATGTCCTGGTGAGATGTGGCCTGTTTCGGACGATGGTGGTAGCCGATGCCGGTGACTACTTCTGGAGGAAACCGCCAGCGGCGAGCGATCATCTCTCCTAATTCTTGGTGGTCCACGCCGAATGTTTCTCGCTCAGCATCCAGGAGCCGCAGGCCTTTTCTACTCATTCGGATCAAAATGGCGTCCATGTAAGTTTTCACGTAAAAACTCAGCACTGACTTGCCAATATCATGGAGCAGGGCTGCCGTGTATATCGTGAGGACCTTCTTCTTTCCAAGGCGCCGTGCCACCGTTTCGCCGATGAGAGCCGTGGCCACGGCATGCTGCCACAACTCGCCCTCTTTGAGCTCATATCCGGATATTTCAGACTCAAAATAGCGGGCCGCGCAAGCCGTCATGACGACGCGTATCAACTGTTGATCTCCGAGGGCAACTATGGCATCACTCAGAGAACCTATGGCGTACCTGCGAGCATAATAGGCCGAACGACTCATGGCCAACACCTTCGCCGCGATGGCCGGATCGTACTTGATCACGGCCTCGACCTCTCTCACAGGGGCCATGCGACGCAGCAGTGCGGTCACCTTCCAGATCACCGCTGGAAATGGGGGCAGTCTTTCTGCAGCCTTTAAGATCTCCTCTGTGGGAAAGGCGGACACAGCCTCGGGCATCTGTTGCATCCTGCATCTGAATGTTTGTATCTACGACTCCGGGACAAAGGCCCTGGATCTTTCTTGTTATCGGAAGATACCCGGCTTTTCTTTAGGGTCTTGGACCGGCCAAGAGATCGTGCTGGCGCGTCTGGCATGGGAGGGCACCGTTTGGCGGGTCGTCTGAACAAGAAGGGTCCTGGGAGGCAAAGCGAACCGCCGTGAATGAAACGTGCCATCATGTAAGGAAAACCGATCCCTCGTCCGACTTCGATGTTTGCGTGGTCGGCCATATTACCAGGGACATCGTGAAGGTTGGCCGGACAAGGCGGACAGCCCCCGGGGGCACGGCCTATTACACGGCCATGGCTTTGAAACGACTGGGTCTGAGCGTGGCTGTCGTCACGAAAGGGGCAAAAAACGACAGGCAGCGCCTGCTGCGTGAGCTAACCGTCGAAAAAGTCGGCATCTTTTGGAAGGATGGCGAAACCACCCCAACTTTTGAAAACACGTATAGCGGCAGGGGCCTCGATACCCGGACCCAGGTTCTCAAGGGTACGGGCACCCCTTTCTCAGCCAAAGACCTGGCAGGGATCAGCGCACGGGCATTCCATTTTGGCCCACTGGTCAAGGAGGACATCCCCTTACAAGTCTTGAAACAAGCGGCCGGCAAGGCAAAGATCGTCTCATTCGATGTCCAGGGCATGGTGAGACCAGCTCGCCCTGGGGTGATCACCCAGGAGGATTGGCCAGACAAGAAAAAGGGGCTCGCCTGTGTCCACATACTGAAGGCAGATGAAACCGAGGCGTTCATCCTTTCTGGAGAAAAGGACATGGGCAGGGCTGCTGCAGTGCTTGCTTCCTTTGGCCCTGCAGAGGTCGTCATCACCTTGGGGCATCGAGGATCCCTTATCTATACGGCACAAAGGCTTCATAAGATTCCAAGCTGGACCCCGAGAAGGCTGGTGAATCCGACAGGATGCGGGGACACCTATATGGCGGGGTACCTGTATGAACGTTTGAGAGGAACGCCACCAGAGACGGCAGCCAGGTTTGCGGCTGTCATGGCCGCTTTGAAATTAGAGAGCCCCGGTCCCTTCACGGGGGGTAAGGCAGATGTTCATGCCGTCCTATCGCGCAAATGAGAGGACGTCATATTTCTGATTCTGAAGGGCCTTTACAATAGGTTCCATGGGGCACTCTTTGAGGCGGAAATAGTAGGTTTTGCTGTCGCTTGTGTCTGGGGCAATCCCGACGCTGACAATCTCCCCCCCATGATCGTGGATGATACGGGAGACCTTTTCAAACCCCTGTGGCTCATTGCCCACGTTCACGTCCAGCCTGGATCCTTCGGTGAGAATCCCCATGATCTTGATAAAAGCGCCCAAGATATCCGTCACGGTGATCACGCCCAGGACCTTATCATCGCCATCAACCACAGGCATGCCGCCGATTTTTCTCTGGTAAATAATTTGGGCAGCGGTCTCCATGTCCGCATCCGGGTGTATGGTGATAGGGTTCTTGATCATCAGGTCTGCCAGGGACAGGCCCGTGACAACAGCCGGAAGAAGGCCCTGTTTCATGTCCGCCAGGGTGACCCACCCCACGAGTTTTCCTGAAGCGTTTACAACAGGAAGGTGCCGGATAGAATTCTCCCGCATGAGGTGGATGGCTTCTTGAACAGAGGTGCGGTCTGAAACGGTGATGGGATCCTTGATCATTAAAGACCGGATGCGCATGGTCTGTCTCCTTTTCTCTGGGCACTAACTTTAAAATACTATAAAGAAAAGGATTCGTCAAGGATCAGGACAGGATCAGAGGCCCCGTCAACGGCCTCCGGGTTGATACAGACAAAGAGGTTCCTCAGCCAGATAGTCGCCTGTGGCCTCATAGGCCCTGGCACGACACCCGCCGCATACTTTCCGATACTCACACCTGCCGCACTTTCCTTTCAATTGGTTGAAATCCCTCAGTGAGAGGAATATTTCTGATTCATTCCAGATACGAGCAAATGGGGTTTCCTTCACATTGCCGCAATGGAGATCCAGAAAGCCACAGGGTTGGACATCGCCGGTGTTTGATATGAAGCAAAAGCTGGTACCCCCCAGACAACCCCGTGTTACGGCATCAAGCCCATGGCTCTTGGACGTAACGCTCTTGCCTTCCTGGCGCGCCCGCTCCCTCAATATCCGATAATAGTGGGGGGCACAGGTGGCCTTTAACTGAAGGGAAATCTTGTCCCTCTGGTCATAAAACCAGTTCAGGGTTTCTTCGTACTGCTGAGCCGAGATTTCCTGATCCACGATGTATTTTCCTCTGCCCGTGGGAACAAGCAGAAAGATATGATGGGCCACGGCCCCCAACTCCACAGCCAGTTCTTGAATCCTTGGTAGCTCATCGAGGTTTTGCTGCGTGATGGTCGTATTGATCTGGAAGTCAAGGCCGGCCTTTTTGGCCCATTGAATACCCTGCAGGGCCCCCTCAAAGGCCCCTTTCACCTGGCGGAACCGATCGTGGCTTTCCCTCGTGGCCCCATCCAGGCTAATGCTGATGCGCTGTATGCCGGCCGCTACCATCTCTTTGGCATTCGCCTCCGTGATGAGCGTGCCGTTGGGGGCCATGACCATACGAAGGCCTTGGTCTGCCCCGTAGCGCGCGATCTCAAAAATATCCGGCCTGAGGAGGGGCTCCCCTCCTGTCAGGATAATCACAGGTTGCCCGACCTCTCTGATCTGGTCCAGGAGCTTGAAGCAGGCCTCAGTGTCCAGCTCACCTGAGTGAGGCCCTTGAGTCGCCGCAGCCCGGCAATGGATGCAGTTCAGGTTGCAGTTTCGAGTCACCTCCCAGGCAACAAGCCGTAGATGAGATACTTCGTTCTTGCCACCCGTATGGGTCGGCTTCGACGTTGGATGTTGATCTGGTTTCAATGCAAGCTCCCTTTCCAGGTTAACTGCCGCCCAGCTCCTTGGCGGCTTCTTTTGCAAAATATGTCAAAATCATGTCTGCACCAGCACGTTTAATAGCCATCAGGCTTTCCATCATGACCTTGTTTCCGTCCAGCCACCCTAGCTTGTCGGCTGCCTTGATCATGGCAAACTCACCGCTCACATTGTAGGCTGCCACGGGCAGATCGATTTCTTCCCGAACCCTGAAAATAATGTCCAGGTAAGCCATGGCCGGCTTGACCATGATAATATCGGCCGCCTCTTCCACGTCCATACTCACCTCACGAATGGCTTCCAGGCTGTTGGCCGGGTCCATCTGATAAGTGCGCCGATCTCCAAATTTCGGGGCCGACTCAGCGGCCTGGCGGAAGGGATAATAAAAGGCTGAACAGTACTTGGCCGCATAGGACATGATGGGCGTCATTTCAAAACCGTTATCATCCAGGGCCTCGCGTATTTCTGAAACACGACCGTCCATCATGTCCGAGGGGGCCACCATATCTGCCCCGGCTCGGGCATGGGAAAGGGCCGTTCGTGCCAACAGTTCCAAGGTCTCATCATTGACGATGGTGCCGTCTTCCACCATGCCGCAGTGCCCGTGATCCGTATATTCACAAAGGCAGACATCGGTGATCACCACAACATCGGCGACCTTGTCTTTTACGGTCTTTACAGTCTTCTGGACGATTCCGTCCTCGGCATAGGCACTGGTGGCCAGAGCGTCCTTCTTGTCAGGAATGCCAAAGAGCATCACAGCAGGGATCCCCAGGTCGCGAGCAACCTTGACCTCTTTGACAATGTGGTCTGCAGAAAGCTGGTAGTGTCCCGGCATAGACGGTATGGCATCTTTGACGCCTTTGCCTTCCACGGCAAACAGGGGAAGGATCAGGTCATCAACCGAAAGTCGTGTCTCCCGAATCATCCGTCTGAAATTCTCGTTCTGCCGCAGGCGTCTTGGCCTGTAGTCTGGAAAAAGCATCGCTAACCTCTCCTGACCATCATCAGTCGTTGGTGGTTGTATCGTTGCCGCTACGGGTCTTGAGACTCGTCTGCAGGGGCACGATCATTTGTGTACATCTCCTTTACCAGGTGATTCAAGAATGCTTCAGGATCTTCCAAGGCCTCTTTCGTAACGACAAAGTTGTCCTTACCCATTCTGTCGCGAATCAGTTGAAAACCGTCCTCAAAGTCCGATGTGAGCTTCTTATAGAAATTTCTCAAGCCTGTCCGAGAAGCGTTCATTTGGCCGATCACCACATCGATGGCATCTTCGGCCAGGGTCACATTTAGATCATGGGTTTCGGAGAAGTAGTCTTGGATATTTTTTATCTGATCGTAATCGCGACTTATCTTTTCCATAACGGCATTCATGTCGAACGTGCTCATGGCATAAACGTCTGCGATCAGAGACCTTCGTGATGGGGTCAGCACCATATCGTATCTGTCAGTCAGCACGGCCTGGTAAGCCTGGACATATTTCTTGATGGAGTCCTTTTCATCCTGGACGATCTTTTCGTAAATCCTTTCCCACTTCGCACTGTTTGCCTTGGACACGATTTCCTGGAGGGCCCCTTCAGGGTCTTTGACCACTTTTTCTGTCACGGGGAGTTTCTTGATGTCGGTGGAGGGAAGCCTCTTTTCCAGCTTCACCAGGACCTTCTCGATCACGCTGACCAGGGCGCGCGCGCCGGTTCCTTCCTGGTAGGCAAGCTGGGCCAGGGCTCTCAGGGCTCGATCGTCGAACTTGACGTCGATGCCGTAGGCCTTGAAATCGAGCTTTTTGCTCAGAATGACAGGATTATTCGGGTTCTTTAAGATGGCAAAAAGGTCATCTTCGCTCAGTTTCTCGAATAGCGAGATAACCGGCAAGCGTCCTATGAACTCCGTCTCAAAGCCGAACCGAATGAGATCCTCTGGTCGGGTATATTTCAGGTAATCGAGGGATTCTGAGTGGCTCTTGACAGATGCACCAAAACCGATACCTTGATCTACGATCCGTTTCTTCGTGATTTCTGCAAGTTCGTCAAAAGCACCGCTCATGATGAACAGGATATTCCTTGTGTTCACTACCCGCTTTCTTCGTTTGCCGGTCTTGCGATAGCGCTCCACCTCCTCAAGCATGGAGATAGGATCGTGCGCCACCTTTAGGTCCACCTCGGTCTCTTCCATGGGTTTTAGCAGGGCACGCTGAACACCGGTGCGGGAGACATCCGGCCCGATCAGGTGGTTACTGGAAGCGATCTTGTCAATTTCATCGATGTAAATGATCCCGTACTCCGCCAATTCGATATCATCATCGGCTTCGCGCACGAGGTCCCGCACCAGATCTTCCACATCCCCTCCAACATAACCCGTTTCACTGAACTTGGTGGCGTCCCCTTTGACAAAGGGGACCCCTGTCTTCTGGGCGATCAATTTAATCATGTAGGTTTTTCCCACGCCCGTAGGTCCTATCATGAGAATATTGTTCTTGATGTTTCCTAGGATCGGTTGATTTTCCTCTTCGAATGATTCGGCATATTGGACACGATTAAAATGGGTGCAGATCTTGGTAGCCAGGATCGCCTTGGCCTCGTCCTGTTTTATGACATACAGGTCAAGGTAGGCTTCAAGTTCCTCCGGTTTTAATGAAAAATTGATCTTTTTTTTCCGGGCAGGCTTTCCTTTGTCGTCAACAGGGGCCTCCTGGGGGATCACCATCGGAGCGATGAGTTTCACACGGCCACCAAATTTCTCCGACAGGAACTCGCTGATCTCTTTTTCAACCTCTTTGGGGTCTGGAAGCTTTTCGTCTTTTTCCGTCATACTCACCTACTTGCATCACTTCGTGATGCCCTTTTTGTCGCCGTTCAGAAGAGATAGTGAACCGTCCTATTTTTTCCTTTGGTGTGCTATCACTATAATCACCCACTGGGAGAATTCAAGAAAAATGCCAATGTCGTTTCGTGAGTTGATTTCTGTGACCTCAAATCCCCTTGACAACGAGGGGCCCGGTGGTATGGTTTCAATGCTTCTTTGCGGGCGATTAGCTCAGCGGATAGAGCACAAGCCTCCGGAGCTTGGTGTCGCCGGTTCGATTCCGGCATCGCCCTCCAATTGAAGCCACCTGCTTACTTGTTCAATGGCTTCCTTCTTGCTCCGGATCTCTCCATTCAGTCGCCCTTCTTCCACTTTTTCCAACAACCTGCCGATCAGCTCAGACGGTTCCAGATTGAAATGCCTGATCAGGTCATGGCCGGTGACAAGCCTAGCTGCAGCCAACTTGGGCTTTAGGTCGAAAAAATATGTGGAAAAAATCTGTTCCAAAAACGTGATCAATGCGCTGAGGGACTCAGGTCCTACACTGGCCTTGGCACGCTGATCCGCCACGCTGTGGAGTAAGAGGCCAATGAGGTCGTCTTGGAATTTTCTGACAAAGCGAACGATCCCTCGCGAGCCGAGGTTCGCTCGCTGATGGGCATCAAACAGCAACAGGGGACGTCGGTGGTTTTGTACGATGAATGTCACGTATGATCGGTCTTGACCAGACATCCTGAGCCTGGCACAGATACGTCGGGCAAGACGGCCCCCCTCCTCCTCATGGCCCAGGAACCGGACCCTCCCCCTTTGGTCAACACTGCGTGTTTGGGGTTTGCCTAGGTCATGAAGCAAGATCGCCCATTTCAAAAGAACCTTTCGGTCGTGCGCCTGCAGATAGTTTGCGATGGGTTTGACAAACCTGGGCCAGAGGCCGCCAGGGTTGATCAGGATCGTCTCCATTTCTTGGTAGGCCCGCAGGCTGTGTTCAAACACATCCCATCCATGGATCTCGCCCTGGAGGCAGCCTCGACACGGTTCAAGTTCAGGGATGATCCGAGTCAGCAGGCCGGCTTGGAACATTTGCTTGACGTAATGAAACGACCCCTCAACCTTCATCATTTTGAAGAGCTCAGCGGTTATGCGTTCTCCGGCCGATTCGGCCACTAGGAAGCTCTGCTTGTTGATCACAGCCAGGGTTTCGGGTTCAATACGAAAACCCAGGACAGCCGCCAACCGAAAGGCCCTGAGCATCCTCAAGGGGTCAGCCGAGACCGCCTCTTGGGAAACAAGTCGGATGGTTTTGGACCTTATGTCATCGAGGGCTCCCACAGCATCGATCAGCCTTTTGGATCGCAAATCATAGGCCAGGGCGTTGATGGTAAAGTCCCGCTTCTTCAGATCGTCTTCAATGCTTTTTCCAGCCATCGGGGAAAAATCGAGGACCTCATCGCCTGAAATTACCCTGTAGAGGGCCTTGTTGTCTTTGCCGATTTCGATCATCCGGGCACCCAATTGTGTGGCCACCTTGTTCGCAAAGGCCCTGGCGTCACCGGGCACTGCAAAGTCATGGTCCTTGGAGAACCGATGAAGGATATCGTCGCGCACAGAGCCTCCTACCAGATAAACAGGGCCGATCTGGGAAAGACTGTAAAAGTGGGGGCCTAACTTCATCTATGTTTCCGCCTCAACTTCCGGGCATCTTTCTTCCAGGCGATCTCCTTTCGGACGCGTTTTCTCTTCAACTTTTGTTGCTGCAGGTCGTGAGAGCGCTCCATGTCCAGGGTGAAGGTCCCCGGCAGGATTTGCGGTGTCAAAACCGTCTCCTTTTTCGGTTTGGTGGTCTCCTTTTTTTCCTTTGGAAGAGGCGGCCCCGAAAAATAGCCGACCGGCACATCATCGACCACATAAATCAGTTCACCCTGCATGGAGAATGCCACGCCGGTCTCAGAGGCCCTTTGGGCCTGGACGGTGAGCAGCACAGGACTTGAGTCCCGGCGTCTCCCCATGCGCAGGGCCAGTTCCTTGCTCGTCGCCAGAAAGACATGGTGCTGTCCCATTGGGGTGAGGCCTTTCCGGCAGACAACAGGATAGGCCTTGCGCCGCACGCAGTGATAAAGGAGTTTGGGAGGGAGGACGTCTGGAACAGGGCTCACCGACGCGTGAGGGCGAGCAGCTTTAATGCGGTCATCTTCAACAACAAAGGCGTCCTCAGGGCAGGTGATAAGGACTTCATGGAGGTGAGACTTGCGGACATACCCCCATCCGGGTTCCTCTGTGATGGCCTTAAGGAGATCCTTCAGACGCACGAAACCGTCCTCCTTCGGGACTAATCCGAATTCGTCAGGCCGGTGTCCCAGGACATAGACCATGAGCTTGCCGAGCTGTTTGGGATCTTTTTTCCTTCCCACTATCTCACAGTTTCTCCGTGTTGCCGAAAAGGATCATGAAAAAGAAGAGAAAGGAGGAGGGTTCTGGGTGATCCTGCACTTTTTCATCCCAAGGTCCTTTGCCTCAACAAGTGATCCAAGATAACCAGCCTCACCATGGCCTCGCACACCGGCACAATCCTCGGAATGGCAGAAACGTCGTGCCGTCCCTTGACGGAAATCGTTGTGGGACGCCTGTGGACATCGATGGTTTGTTGTTCGATCTCAATAGAGGGGATGGGTTTCACCGCTGCTCGGACCACAATATCGTCACCATTGGAAATACCTGCCAGAATCCCCCCGGCCCTGTTAGTGACAAAGCCTTCAGGCGTGATCTCGTCATTGCATTGAGAACCCATTAGCCGGGCTGCCTCAAGACCCACCCCGATTTCAACGGCCTTGACAGCCCCTATGCTCATGAGAGCCTTTGCAAGGTCTGCGTCCAGCTTGTCAAAGACAGGCTCTCCAAGCCCCGGGGGGCACCCTTGCGCCACGACCTCGACGATGCCCCCTGCGGAATTGCCAGACGCCTTGATTTCCTTTATCTTTTCTGTCATCCCGTTCGCTGCGTCCGGATCCGGCGCAAAAAAGGCATTCTCGTCAACAGCCTCCAGGTCCACCCGCTGTGCCCTGATCCCTGCAAGCTCCAGGGTGTAGGCCTTGACCTTGATACCTTCCTGGTCCAGGGCCCTTTTGGCCACAGCCCCTGCTGCAACCCGGGCTACGGTTTCTCTGCCCGAAGCCCTGCCGCCGCCCCTGTGGTCTCTTATACCGTATTTTTCCAGGTAGGTGATATCCCCGTGGCCGGGCCTGAAGGTATCCTTAATGGTCCTATACGCCTTACTGTCTACGTCCTTGTTGTAAATGAGAAGAGCGATAGGCGTTCCCGTGGTCCTTTCCTCAAAGATGCCGGAAAGGATTTCTACCTTATCCGGTTCCCGTCGAGGCGTACTTGAAGCCGCCCGGGGCCTTCTCCGGTCCAGCTCCTCCTGAATGTCCGATTCGGTCAGGGGAAGCCGAGGAGGACAGCCGTCAATGACGACCCCAAGCCCTCTTCCATGGGATTCGCCCCAGGTGGTGACCACAAAGGCTTTGCCAAAGCTATTTCCCGACATAAGATCTCCCTCGTACGGCGATTGTGTAACTACTCAGCCTGCAAATACCGAACTATCTGATCAACGAGTCCATCAATGGTCAGATTTGAGGTGTCCACAGAGAAATCCGCAACCCCTTCATAAATGGGCATCCTCTGCTTCAGGAGGCTCTCGGTCTCCTCATAGATATCGCCCTCCGACAACTTGGGCCGCTGCTTCGGGCTTGACTCATCGCCCTGGATTCTTCGAATCATAGTATCCATATCTGCCTTCAGCAGGACGAAGGTACCCTTGTCGCGGAGCCACGCCACGTTGTCTCTGTCCATGACCGCGCCACCGCCCGTGGCAATGACGCAATCATCCTTGGCAGCAATTTCTCGGATGACTTCTTTTTCCCTTGCCCGAAAAAAGGGCCAGCCTTGCCCGGCCACCATATCACTGATGGTCCTACCAAGTTTTTCTTCAAGATAGGCATCCGCATCGTAAAAAGGTCTTCCGAGCCTTTTGGACAGGGCTATCCCCACCGCGGTCTTTCCCGTGCCCCTATACCCGATCAAGACGATGTTCATAAGATCATATACGGGCTGTATTCTTGAACCCAGGCCAGGTGTATAAGGGATATGGGCTGTGGCATATTCCTTAATCCCGAAATTCTCTTCTCACCATATCCGCTGCTGCTCGCACCGCCATCAGGTAACCGTTTTTTCCAAAACCAGCGATTCGGGCCTTCACGACATCGGCCATCAAGGACTTGTGCCTGAAGGGCTCTCGCCGGTAAATGTTGGAAAGATGGACCTCAATAATCGGTACGTCCAGCATCAAGAGGGCGTCTCTGATGGCCACACTGGTGTGGGTATAGGCAGCCGGGTTGATGATGAGAGCGTCATAAGCCTTCATGGCCTCATGGATCTTTTCCACCAAGGCCCCTTCATAGTTCGACTGGAAGGTCTCTGCTACCATCCCGCAATCTTGTGCGGTTTGTTTGATCTCTGTGTCGATCTCTTCCAGCGTCGCGGTGCCGTACCAAGTCGCCTCGCGCTGGCCCAGCATGTTCAGGTTTGGGCCGTGGATGATGAGAATCCTGGGTTTTTTCTCATTGCCTGACATTTTTCTGTGTCCGTTCATCGCCCCCTGACGACTCCTCCGAGCCGCGCGTTGACACCCCGGGGAGTTTAGGGCTCGCGCAAAAATAACTTCACATTTTGTCATCTCAGCTTCAGCCCATCTTTGACCGATGCCTCATTCGCAAACACCTCGAAATAGCGCGCTATTCCTCGGGTTTTGCTCAATCGGATCGGCCAAACCTGAACCAAATCTGAGCGCCAACTCTGCGAACTTGTTCTTGCGCGAGCCCTTAGCCCAGAGATTCCAGCTTCTCCCAAAAATCCGGGAAAGACTTTCTCACACAATCAGGGTCCTTAATAGCCACCCCCGCTATGGCCAAGCCCGCGATAGCAAAACTCATGGCAATCCGGTGATCGCTATAACACTCTATCTCCGCTGCCCGTGTGGCTATACCCTGAACGATCATTTCATCGGCCTTTTCTTCTGCTTTGGCACCAATCTTTCGAAGCTCGCGGGTCAGCGCTGCTATCCTGTCCGACTCTTTAATGCGCAAATGTCCTATGTTTTTCAGGATCGTCTTACCCCTTCTGAAGGCCGAGACCACAGCCAGGGCGGGGACCATGTCGGGCATATCCTGAAGGTCCAGGCAAAGATCTCCATGATTGGATAACGGCCCTGTGATTGCCACGCCGTTGCCAGAGGTGGTGACTCCGCATCCTAAGCTCTCAAGGACATCTGCAAAGCGTATATCTCCCTGGACGGAGTCTGGATGGATATTTGATATCCTGACTGTGCCTCCGCAGATGGCGGCCGCGGCCATGAAATAAGTAGCACTCGAGGCATCACCCTCTACACCATATTCTCTTGCCCTGTACGCTTGAGGGGCCTTCACGAAGAACGTATTGTCATGAGGCGCCAAAACTTCCACGCCAAAGCGCGCCATCACATCCAGAGTCATCTGCACGTAAGGCCGCGACGGGAGCATACCCTGCACCTCGATCTCCGTATCCCTTCTGGCGTAAGGGGCCGCCAGCAGGAGGGCCGAGAGATATTGGCTGCTAAGTCCGCCAGACAAGACAGCCTTTCCGCCGGCAAGTCCCGTTGCTCGAACTTGAACAGGAGGGCAGCCGTTTCCTTCCATACATACGGCCTCGCCCCCGATGTTTTTCAAGGCATCGACAAGGGCTTGGATGGGCCTCTGACGCATGCGGCTGTTACCATCGAGTAAAAAGGTCCCGTGTCCCAGACAGACAGTGCCCGTCAGGAGCCGAAGTCCGGTTCCGTTGTTGCCCAAATAGATAGGTCCTGAAGGGGTCGTCAGTTCACCGCCGGTCCCTTGAATACTAAGTTCACCGCCCTGCCGCCGGATCGTTGACCCCAGCAGGCTGAGGGCATTCATCAAATGCTCGGTATCTTCGGAAACCAAGGCCCCCCTGATAAAGGACTGACCCTTGGCAAGGGCTGCAGCGACCAGGGCCCTTTGGGTGTAGCTCTTCGAGCCCGGCACCCGAACCGCGGCATGGATCTTTTTAATCGGTTTGATGAGCCTCATGTCCTTAAGAGCCTTTCGTAAACCACTGCTTCCATCTCTCTCACCGGGGCCTTTCTTCCCGTCCACGTGCTAAACTGCTCAACACCCTGGTGCACGAACATATGAAAGCCGCTTGCCACCTTGCATCCTGCCGCCTTGGCCTCCTTCAACAGCATAGTCTCAACTGGATTGTATATCACATCCGCCACAGCCTTGTAGCTGCTCAGCACCCCCTTTGGCACAGGCATGGCATCTGTCTTTGGATACATCCCCACAGGTGTGGTATTGACCAAACAGTCTCCCCCAACCGCTCCGATCTCAGGAAGAAGCGCAAAGGCACAATCAAATTCGTCGGCCAGTGAACGCCCTTTTTCCTCAGACCGGTTGACGACCATGACGTTTCCCCCCTTGCTGGTTATGCCGAAAACCACTGCCCTTGCCGCCCCGCCTGCGCCAACCACCACGAATGTGTGACCTTCTACGGGAAGCAAGACTTCAAGGCACCTGACCGCACCGACCCAGTCCGTGTTGGTCCCTCGTATGCCGTCTTTTCCAAAGACCAAGGTATTGACCGCGCCAATCTTTTCGGCTGTATCATCGATTTCGTCTATGAGCCCGAGGATCTGTGTCTTAAAGGGATGGGTCACACTGGCCCCCTTGACGTTCAGGGCCTTCATTCCGGTCAAGGCGCCGGGTAGATCCTCCACCTCAAAGGGCAGATAAATGGCGTCTAGGCCGAGGAGCCCAAAAGCGGTATTGTGCATCAGTGGGCTCATGCTGTGTGCCACAGGGTTTCCGATGATCCCGTAGAGGGCCGTTTCCCCGGTAAGGGTGCAACATGGGTCGGCATCAGCCGATTCCACCGGGCGTGCAGGTCCGCCAAATGAGGCTGCGGATTGAATCCTTCTTGATATGGCCACGATCTTTCCGAATATTTCCTCGATCTCGCGAGCCTTGAGTGGCCCCTTGTTGTGCTGGGCCAGATACTTGAACACAGCTTGTTCTCGCCAGGGGTCACGGATATCAAGACCCTCTTGAACCTTGAGTCTTCCGATCTGAAGAGAAACCGAGGCGCGTTCGTTCAACAGCCTTAAGAGCTCATGGTCTAGCGCCTCAATATCCTGCCTGAGTCGGTTTAGGGAACCCTTGCTCATCTCCTGAGTCCTTCAATGACATCTATGATCACGCTTTGGGGGACTTCTGATGTGACGAAAGGAACCCCTATTTTTCTGATCAGTACAAAGTAGAGCCGCGCCCCAACAGCCTTCTTGTCGCTGGCCATAAAGCCGAGGATTGCTTTTGTATTGAAGTCCCCCGGGATCTCGGTGGGCAGCCCGTACTGTTTAATCACACCAACAATTCTCTTACAGGACCTTTCATCCAAGTAGTCAAGTCTGTATGACATCTTGGCGGCTGCCGCCATCCCTATGGCCACGGCTTCACCGTGAGTAAGCCGGTAGTCTGATGCAGCCTCTATGGCGTGTCCGATGGTGTGGCCAAAATTTAGGATGCGCCTCAGCCCCCCTTCCTGTTCGTCCATCTCCACGATGCGGGCCTTTATCCTACAGGACCGCTCCACCAGGATCCTCATGACAGGAAGTTGCCGTTCAACAACGGCGGCCCTCTCCTGCTCCAACAGTTCGAACATCTCTTCATCGCTGATGATGCCATACTTGATGATCTCGGCCAATCCGTTCTTGAAGTCTTTGTCAGACAGCGTCCTCAACAATGATAGGTCGATAAAAACGGCTCTTGGCTGGTAGAACGTCCCGAGCAGGTTTTTCCCTTCCGGAAGATCAATGCCGGTCTTGCCACCCACGCTACTGTCCACTTGGGCCACAAGGGTGGTGGCAATTTGAACATAGGGCACGGAGCGTTTGTAGATGGAGGCAATAAATCCGGCCAGATCACCCACCACGCCGCCACCCAGGGCAATGAGTAGGGACTTGCGGCTGACGTTGAGCTCAATGAGTTGTCTCGCGACATCAAGGACCGTGCCCATCGATTTTGAGGCTTCGCCTGCCGGTATTTCAATCAAATCAACGGGCACCCCAGCCGGCTGGAGTTTTTCTCGGACCATTTCGCCATAAAGGGAATTGACCCCCGAGTCTGTAATGACGACGCACCGATCCACCCCATCTTGGGCCTTGATCATGACGCTCAGACGATCCAGCACACCCTCGCCAATGTCAATCTCATAGGAATCGGACCCAGATCTTTCCAGGTTGACTCTAATGGGCTCCATCTTTTTCTGCATATCCTTTTCTGACAATCTTGGCAATCGATTCGATCTCATCCATGAGCTTATAGAATTTTTCAGGCTTAAGCGACTGGGGCCCATCTGACAGGGCATGGGCCGGGTCTGGATGGACCTCTATGAGCAAACCGTCTGCCCCCACTGCTACAGCCGCCTTGGCCAAGGGCAGGACAAACCGCCACTGGCCTATGGCATGACTTGGGTCAACAATGACCGGCAGGTGGCTTTTGTCCTTCAAGACCGGCACGGCACTAATATCCAGGGTGTTGCGCATAGCCGTCTCAAAGGTACGAATCCCACGCTCGCAGAGTATGACCTGGTCGTTGCCCGAGGCCATGATGTATTCGGCAGACATGAGCAGCTCGTCCAGGCGGGTCATCATCCCCCTTTTTAAGAGCACCGGCTTTTTGGCATGGCCTATGGCCTTTAGAAGCGCAAAATTCTGCACATTCCTCGTGCCCACTTGAAGGACGTCCGCGTATCTTTCAACCAGTTCAACATCCGAGGAACTCATGACCTCGGTAACCACCGGCAACCCCGTTTTTTCCCGTGCTCGCGCCAGGATTTTTAAGCCCTCTTCACCCATCCCCTGGAAACTGTATGGCGATGTCCTCGGCTTAAAGGCCCCCCCTCTCAGCATGGAGGCCCCGCCTTTCTTAACCACATCAGCGCATTCCATGAGCTGCTCTTCACTTTCTACCGCACAGGGCCCTGCCATAACGACAAACTCCGGCCCGCCAATCTCCACATCGCCCACCCGAATGACGGTATTGCCGTCCTTGGTTTCTCGGCTTGCAAGCTTGTAAGGCTGCAAGATGGGCATGACTTTCTCAACACCCGGCATGTCTTCGGCGGCCTTCAAACGCACCTTCTCTCGCTCGTCCCCAACCGCGCCAATAATGGTCCGCTCCACTCCTCTCGAGACATGAGCCTTGTATCCCACTGACTCGATCCACCTAATCACCTCGTCGAGCTGCTTCTCGTCCGCTTTCTTCTTCATAACGATGATCATCTTTAAGCCCTCCTTCTTCGCATAAATAAAAAGGGCCGCGGTGATCTTTGCCTCCGCGACCCTTTGCCCCTAAACAAAAAAGCCGCGGGCAGGCGGTCCGGCCTGCTCGCGGCTTAAGGATTTCATATGGATTAGCTACTGCTTACCCGTCCTCCTTCCAGCCTTGAACCGACCGGTCCAAAGAACCAATAATAGTAGCCAAAATAAAACATGTTCATTGCCATGTCGTTTCGGAATTTCATACTTCTTTTTCTCCTGAACTAAAAATATATTGCCATGCTTCCCGCACCCTGTCAACCAAAAAATAAAAGGAGGAACCCGTTCTTCATCGAATATATCCCTTTTCCTCAAGATATAGCATGACCTCCTGCGCGGCTTCGTCCGGGCTCACTTCCGTGGTATCTATGGTGATTTCTGGATCGGAGGGGGGAACGTAAGGGTCATCAACCCCCGTCACTCCCTTCATCTTCCCGGCCCGTGCTTTGGCGTAGAGCCCTTTGCGGTCCCGTTGCTCGCACACTTCCAAGGGGGTGGCAAGGTAGACCTCGATATAGCCCCCATAGCGAGTGATCAACTCCCGGTTGTGGCGCCTGGATTCCTCGTAGGGCGCAATAGGGGCGCACAGGGCGATGCCCCCGTTCTTGGTGATTTCGCTTGCCACAAATCCGATGCGCGTAATATTGAGATTTCTGTGCTCCTTGGAAAAGCTCAGCTCACTTGAAAGATTCCTTCTCACGATGTCGCCATCCAGTAGGGTCACTGGCCTGTCCCGCATTTCCATGAATTTTACCATCAACACCTTGGCCAGGGTGGATTTGCCTGCCCCGGATAGCCCTGTGATGAACACGGTAAAGCCCTGCTCCGACCGGGGTGGATAAGCCCGCCTGAGCTCTGCCACAACCTCCGGATAGGAAAACCATGCGGGTATCTCGAGGCCACTTTCCAACCTGCGCCGCAGTTCGCTTGAGGATATCTGCTTGACGTTCATCCCGGGCTCCACCTGGTCTTCCGGAATATACTCGGCCCTTTCTTCCACATAGACCATCTTCTTCAGGGGAACCATCTTGATGCGTGTTTCCCCTTCAAAGGATTGAACCAACTCCTGGGCCGCATGGAGCGGGTAAAACCGCTCTTGGGTCCTGTTGTTGGCAAAGGGATCTCCATGATCATCGGCCACCATGAAATGGCTACACCCATAGTTTTTGCGAATGATGGCCTGCCACAGGGCTTCCCGAGGCCCGGCTTTTCGCATGGCCAGGGGGATCAAGCTCAGCATGATCATGTTCTTGGGGTATTGCTTGACGATTTCCTGATAGCACCGTACCTGGGTATAGTGGTCCAGATCTCCTGGATGGGTCAGTCCCACGACAGGCTGCAGCAGGATACTGGCGCCCGCCTCGCGGGCGGCCTTGAGCGTCATTTCCTTGTGGGCACAGTGGAGATGTTTCTCGGTTTGAAAGCCGATCACATGGCGCCAGCCATGTTGGGCAAACCGGCGATGGGTTTCGGCCGGAGTCCGCCTAAGCGCCTTGAAATCATAGTGCATGGGAAGGTGAATCCCCTCAAGGGACCCTCCTAAATACCAGGGCTCCACCTGCTCATAGAGAGCTCTCACACCTGGGTGTTTTTCAGGATCCTCGGTGCCAAATACACAGCCCGCTTCCCGCTTCCTGTCAGGTTTCCAGATATCCTTTACGGTGAGCACCGCCAGCATGAATCCTTCCCCGTCTCTCAGGGCCACAGGCTGGCCTTCCTCAAGGCTTCGGGCCATTTCTTCGCTCACATCCAGGCAGACAGGCATGGGCCACACCGTACCATCCGTAAGACGCATCTCATCTAAAATACTTTCATAGTCTTCTTCACCGAGGTAACCTGTAAAGGGATAGAATGCCCGGTTGAGAAGCAGCTCAAGGTCGCAAAGCTGCCTCTTGTTGAGATTCACAGAGGAGTAACCCAGGGCAGCTTCTTTTAAGCTTTCAATGCGCCTAAAATGAACAAGAAGACTTTCAGAGTAATCACGTGCTGGTTTCATAGCCGATCCATGACTTGGCATCTCAGCAGTTTGTGGCCTTATGTGTTTCAACAGAGGTTCTTCTGAAGACGATGAATGAACCAATCGTCGCGCTCTTGCTTCCCGGTAGTCCGTGCAGGGAATGTGCCAGTCCGCAAGCCAACCTTAATCATCAGAGAACGTCTGACCAATGGTTGGCCTCGTCCCGGCATCCCCTCCCCCGCCCTTGATTTTAGGTGTGACGTCACGGGGAAACACTTATGTAAAACAACAAGTTATCAATATTTCTCTATGCCAAGCGCACACAGGATGTCAATGTTCAAATCCTTGTATCAATTTAGCCGATTCAAAGAACGGGCACAACAAATTTTAAGACGTCATCTTTCCAATCCGCTTACGAACAAACTGCGGCCGCTGCCTTGGACTCATCCCAAAAAGGTGAAAGCTCTCTCAGCCGTTCAATAATCGGCGGGAGTTTCTCGATAATAAAATCGACCTCTTCTTCGGTGTTGTAAATACTCAGGCTGAAGCGGATCGAACCGTGCGCTGCCGTAAAGGGTACGCCCATAGCGCGCAGAACGTGAGATGGCTCCAGAGAACCTGATGTGCACGCCGAACCCGAAGAGGCGCAAATACCGAATTCATTCATCATAAGCAGGATAGCCTCACCTTCCACATATTCGAAGCTTATGCTGGTCGTATTGGGAAGCCGATGATCACGGTCGCCGTTGACCATGGCATTGGGGATCCGCTTAAGGATTCCATTTTCAAGCTTGTCCCTGAGATACTTGACCCGCTCGTTTTCCTCCCCTAGATGTTGGGAGGCCAATTCGCACGCCTTGCCGAGTCCGATGATGGAGGCCACATTTTCGGTCCCCCCCCTGCGTCCTCGTTCCTGATGCCCGCCGATGAGAAAAGGCGAAAACTTCGTCCCCTTCCGGACATAAAGGGCGCCGACCCCTTTGGCCGCGTGAATTTTGTGCCCTGAAAGAGAGAGCATATCTACAGGGACCTGCTCCATGTCGATGGGGATCTTTCCAACTGCCTGAACCGCATCTGTGTGGAATACAATGCCCTTTTCTCGCACCACCTGGGCGATCTCGTCCACAGGGAACATGACCCCGGTCTCATTGTTGGCCCACATGACGCTGACGATGGCCGTGTCATGGGAGAGGGCCCTGTACAAATGCTCAAAATCCGATCTCCCTTGCCGATCTACAGAAAGGAAGGTGACCCGATATCCATGCCCACCCAAGTGCTCACACAGGTTCTTGACAGCGGGGTGTTCAACCCGTGTGGTGACGATATGTTTCTTGTCGGGTTGAGATGCAATCGCTGCTCGAATCGCCGTGTTATCACTTTCCGTACCGCAGCTGGTAAATAGTATTTCATCCGGCGTCGCCCCGATGAGACCGGCCACCCTTTCCCGTGCCTCCTTTAATTTCCCCGCCACCTGACCCCCAAAGCTGTGCATGCTCGACGGGTTGCCGTATAGGTCATGAAAGTAAGGGAGCATCTCTTCCAGGACCTCCGGTGCCACCTGGGTTGTGGCATTGTTGTCTGCATAGATCACTTTCATCACTCTACCTCCTCTACCACCAGTTCCGGCGTGACCATTTCGCGCAGCTTGGATTGCACATAGTGTTTCAGCGTGACCTGAGAGGCGACACAGGTAGCACAGGTGCCACGAAGCTTTACAAGGACCGTGTTTCGGTCAATATCGATAAGTTCAATATCGCCTCCGTCCTGCTTCAGGGAAGGTTTAATCTCACGTTCCAATGTCTCCTGGATGAGTTTGATCTTCTGAATGTTGGTCAGCTGAGTGGGTGGCCGGTGAACAACATGGGGCTTGCCATGGACCTTATCAATAATCTCCTGGATCTTCTCATGACAACTTTCACACCCTCCCCCTGCCTTGGTATAATCAGTGACGTCTTCCACTGCGGTCAGGTTGTTTTCACGAACCGCTCGCTCTATTTCTACATCAGTCACACCGAAGCACTCGCAGACGATCTCCCCTTCAAGCTTTTTTTCGGGCTCCCC
>DAOUZN010000162.1 GCA_030665585.1 Deltaproteobacteria bacterium
ACGGTCGCTCCCGTATGCTTGTCAGGGGCCTTTTGCAACGCCGCGAACGTTCCGTGATAGGTGACCTGGGAACGCGTCTGTCGGGAAATGCCCGTTGCGCAGCCGAGCATCATCAAGATAACGCAGAAGCCAACAAGTCGAATCGTCCATGTCACTGCCATACAGCTCCTTTCATTCTCAGTCTCGTCAGTTGTTTTTAAGATAAGGCAAGCAGCCTTGTGTGTCAACGCAGAGGGCGAGAGAGAATCTGAACGGGAAGCAGGATATTCCCCGACGGTTCAGGTCCAACAAGTCATGCCACCGACCGTGTTTGGCGGCCTGTTAGAAAAAAATGGAATCTTGTGACCAAGCGACGCATCGACCATCAGTCAGGATGCTGGGGCTCCCACTTTGAGGCAACATGGTGCGGTCGCTTAATAATCGTAGCGAGCTTCAGTATCCTGTTCGACAGACCAAAGATATCACCCAGTGCATCCGAACACCTGACATGGCGTCCAGCGGATACATTCAGCGTCATGTGCGCTGTGCGCGGAGACACAAGGCGAAGTTCAACAACAGCATCCTTGAGGTCGATGGTTTTCACGCGACCTTTTCGGTCTGTTTTGATGAAAGCCCGCGTGGGGCTGTTCAGGAAGTCCTTCAGCTTGGTTTCAGAAAAAGCCCCCTCTTTCAGGGTGACCGTGTAGTGGAAGGAATCCGATTTTTTGGATGGGGACCGATCCAGGGCCGGAATGCACGCTGTGATCTTGAGGCCATCCGGCAATTGTTGATTCACCCCATCCAGGAGGGATGCGGGATGAACGTGGAGCGGGACATCCACGAAGAAGTGTTCTTCCGCGCTTTCAATGCCAACAGGAAGCGCTGATTCAAAGGAGACCTTGGGCGCGGGATGAAACCCCTCTGTAAATCGCAAGGGGATTCCAGCGCGCTTGAAGGCGCGCATAAAGATCTTCACGAGTTCCAGGTGTCCAAAATACTTGGCCGGACCTCGCTTGACATAGGAAACGTCAAGCTTGTTATAGGAGCGTCTATCTATCCTTCTTTGAGGGGGATGGCGAACCTTGACAGGCGTTTCTGCTTCAAAGGTGACCGGTTTGACCGTGTCAAAGTCGCAAACCCCGCACAGGTTGCACTCGCCGTGCCGGCAATCCGGGGTCTGGGTGACCCCCAAGGCTTTTTCCCATTCCTGCTGTAAAAATACCTTGGAAACCCCACAATCTATGTGATCCCAGGGCAGGGGTTCTGAGGGGTCACGACCGCGGGTTGTGTAGACATCCACATCAACACCACAGGCCTCCATCGCCCTTTGCCATCGGGCATATTGGAAGTGATCACTCCAGCCATCAAAGCGGCAGCCCATCTCATAGGCCTTCACTAACAACCGGCCTAATGGTCTGTCACCTCTCGCCCAGAGTCCTTCAAGGATGCTCATTTCAGGGGCTTGCCACTTGAAGCGGGTACCTTGGCCCTTGAGCCTGCTTCGTAGGAAACCAACCTTCTCTTTGCTTTCCGCCAGCGAGATCTGAGGGCACCACTGGAAGGGGGTATGGGCCTTTGGAATGAAGGTGGAGACACTGACGGTAATGTCCTTATGGCCCCTGCCACGGGGACCCATCCTTTGCAACCGTCTCACAAGCCCCACAATCGCATCGAGGTCTGCCTCGGTTTCTGTGGGCAGCCCGATCATGAAGTAGAGCTTGATGTGTCGCCATCCCAGCTCAAAGGCACTGCGAACCGTGTCTTCCAAGGCCTGCTCGGTAATATTCTTGTTGATCATTTTACGAAGACGCTGGCTCCCGGCCTCAGGGGCCACCGTGAAGCCGGTTTTTCTCACGCGCTTGATCTGGGCCATGAGCGCCTCCGTGAGGGTTCCAACCCGAAGAGAAGGTAGAGAAACAGCAATGTTGTCTGGCTCGCATCGGCCCATGAGCCGATCTATGAGGACCTGGATAGCACCATAGTCGCCGGTACTGAGGGAGAGCAAGGAGATATCCTCGTAACCGGTGCTGCCTAGGGCGCAATCTGCCAAGGACAGGACGTTTTCCGGGGCACGTTCCCGCACTGGGCGATAGATGATTCCAGCCTGGCAGAATCGGCAACCTCTTGTGCAACCCCGGCATATCTCAAGGCTCAAGCGGTCGTGGACCGGGTTCCCAAAGGCGACGACAGGACGGTCTGGGTAAGGCACCTGGTTGAGATCGGAAACCAGGGCCTTGTGCACAGCATCGTAGCCGGAAAATCGGGGCGTGAGCTCCTGGCGTCCTCTGGCGTCCTTGCGTACCTCAAAGAAAGAAGGAATATAGACGCCCTGTCGCCGTGACCATCTTTCGAGGAGTTCTTGACGGCTCCCACGAGCTTCCCTCCATTGGAGCCAGGTCTCTGCCAATTCAATGACGACCTCCTCACCATCTCCTACAACCATGGCGTCAAAAAAATCGGCCAAGGGTTCTGGATTGAACGTACAGGGGCCGCCGGCAATGACAAGGGGGTGTGCATCGTCGCGGTCTCGCGCATAAAGAGGGATGCCGGAAAGGCCTAACATATTCAAAATATTTGTAAAAGTAAGCTCGTATAGCAGGCTAAAACCTAGGATATCAAAGTCTGCAAGGGGTGTGCGCGTCTCAAGAGAGCATAGCGGGGTGTTGGTGGCCCGCAGTGCCGCTTCAAGATCAAGACCTGGAGCAAAGACCCTTTCGGCGGCAATCTCTTCACGCGCGTTTAGTATGTGGTACAATATTTGGATACCGACGTGAGACATGCCTATCTCGTAAAGGTCGGGGAAGGCCAGGGCGACCCGGAGCCGAACCCGCCCTGGATCTTTTCGAACTGCATTGATCTCCGAACCGAGGTAGTGGCTGGGGTGCCGAATCAGGGGGAGTATATCCTCTAACGATTGACGGCTCATGGTTTCCTTGTTATCAATTTCTAAGCTACGTGTGGCCCTTTTGGGCGTTGCAGAGATCGTCGCGCCCCATGACCTGGCCAGAAGACTACTTTGGTGGTACCCGTTGTGGTCCGATACGCTGTGTGGGTATCATTGGCAATCAAGATTGGTTGCTGCCATATGAACTCTAACGATTTGTCAGCAGATCTGTCAAGAGACCGGATGCGACCGGGACGGTAAGGTCAGAGTGGGTTTCAGGTTGGCTAAATCTGAAACCCATAAGGAGGCATCGATTTACATGAATCGTTGTGTAGCTCATCCCGGGACCTTCTTGGTGCTCGTCTTCATGGCCCTGGGTATGGTTGTCTTGATATCGGCGGATGCCTGGTCCGTCTCCTATTCACGAGAGAACCCAGTGGTTCAAGCGGTCAAGAAGGTGAGTCCGGCAGTCGTCAATATTA
This sequence comes from Deltaproteobacteria bacterium, assembly GCA_030665585.1. Classification (GTDB taxonomy): domain Bacteria; phylum Desulfobacterota; class Desulfobacteria; order Desulfobacterales. The sequence goes on from DAOUZN010000162.1 coordinate 3,346, forward strand.
GCAGTGAATATGAGGTGATAGCGCGTTCCAACCCTTTTTT
>DAOUZN010000029.1 GCA_030665585.1 Deltaproteobacteria bacterium
TCTTTGATCTTCTTTTTCTCCCTGAGCCTGTTTTCGCTTCGGAGTTCATCGGTCTGGAAAACTTGGCCCAGCGATGTTTGCACTTCAAATGGCGTCCCATCAAGTGGAATAAGCCCAGCCTTCTTTAGCTTCATCGTGGACAAAACACTCTGGGCGATGTCACCCGTCGTGACTTTCCATGAAACGGACTTGCCAGATTCAGTCACGTTTTCAGTCACGTTCGGGGAGATGCCAAGTTTTTCAAGTTTGTTCTCAAGCCCGTTGATGGCGTCTTCGATTTTCTTTGCATCTTCCTTGATTTGATCAATGTCCTGGGCGATGGCGGTGAGCACCTTTATCTTTTTCGCATCTCTATTTTCTGTAGCCATGGCAATATGTTCCCAGACCCTCTCCTCAAAATCTCTCACCTCTTTCATAATAAGGACCTCCATTTTCTCTGTATGTCTGTCATACCTATAACCTAATATTCGGTTAGGTTTCACAGAATCTTAACAAATATTTGTCTGTCAGGGTGATTCCGGGACAAAATGGGGCCTTTTCTTTTTTTCGCAGCTGTGGTACGTCACAAGGCCATTGTCGACCCTAACGGAGGGTCGGGGATGAATTATCATCGGAAAAGGGCGTTGATAAAGGAAATGCCGCTAAAAAATCTCATGTAAGGAGAGTTGACGATGGCAGTGGAGATTCTAGATACCCTGGGTCAGAAGTGCCCTCAGCCGGTCTTGAAGATCGCCGTGAAGGCCCCGGACATGAAACAAGGTGATATTTTGGAGGTCTTGGGAGACTGCCCGACCTTTGAGAAAGATGTGCGCACCTGGTGTGAGCGGCTGGGCAAGGTCTTTCTTTCCCTCAAGGATGAAGGGAAAAACCAGAAGAGGATCCAGATACAGTTTTAGAAAGCCGGCCTCACAAAGGGCGCAGGAGAATGGTGGTAGGTCTCACATCTGCGTTCCCGGCCAGGGGAAGGCCGCCCGACAGGCTGAAGAAGCTCAGGCCCACGAGGCCGGGCAATGGAAGGGGCTCAACCGAGGTCTTTGCCTTCCCGTTAGGTCGGCAGCGGTCTGTGGGGTTGAAAAGGAATGTCCGCGGTGAAAGAGAAGGTAAAATGCTGGGAATGCTTTCAATGTAACGAAAAAGCATGCCCGGTTTTCAAGTCCACGGAGCTGAATTGTTGGCTCATCCCAGGGACCCATTGTCGTAATGAGATCCAGGGAAAGTTCTTGGAAAAAGTTGAGATGTGCCTTGAATGCGAGCCTTTTAAGGCGAACATGGATGCCGATTCCATGGAAGAGACCCTAAAGGTGTTCGGTGAACAACTCACAGAATTCAGACACATGGTTGACGGGCGAGACCGGGAGTTGGAAAGCATCAGCATGGAGTTGGCCCTGGGCTTGTCCGAGGTCTTTGAGGGGTTAAAAAAGATCTCTTCAGGCGATCCTGAAGTCAGGATACCCGAGACCTCGCAGCTCGAGTTGATTGCGAAACTAAAACACATGGTCAACCGGACCGCCGAAAACCTGGGAGAAATCGTTGGTCTTTCTCATGAGTTTGCCATCGGTCTGGCTGAACACTTCGATGTATTGAACAGGGTCTCAAAAGGTAAGCTGACAGCGCGGGTATCCGGCATTTCACAAGTAGACCTATTGGAATCCCTAAAAAAAGTAACCAACGAGATGATTCAAAGTGTATCCAGAGAAATCAGCGAGCGTAAGCGAGCGGAGAAGGCGCTGCGAAAAGCACACGGCGAGTTAGAAAAACGCGTTGAAGAGCGCACCGCCGAGCTGGTCATAGCCAATGAGAAACTGCGGGATGAAGTGGAAGAGCGTAGGTGGGCAGAGAAAGCGTTGTGGGCATCAGAGCGGCAATATCGCATTACCCTCGATTCAATGGGCGATGCCATACATGTGGTCGACGCCGAGTTGAGATTTATCCTGATTAACACCGCCTTCGAAGGATGGCTCAAGGAGTCGGGTCTGGACACGGACGTGATCGGCCGCACCATATTTGAGGCATTCCCCTCCTTGCCCCATAAGGTCCGCAAGGAATATCATAAGGTGCTCAGCTCGGGGAAAACCCTTGTTACAGAGGAGATGACTAAACTTGGCGGTAAAGAATTCATGACCCAGACACGGAAGATACCGGTCTATACGAATGGAAACGTGGGCCAGGTGGTCACCGTTATGAGCGACATCACCCAGCGAAAGGGTCCAAAAAAGAAAATCACGGGATGGTTCAAAAAGAGTTAAATACGCATAGTACGATACTGGCTGTGGCCCAAGCAATCATCTGCTATATTTTGCCTAGCTCCCTTTCTATCTCTTCAAACATGTCTTCTACCTTGTACAAGAGCTGATCGGCCTGAGCGAGATGCCAGTCGGCGATCTGATCCTCTATGTCCTCGTACAGCTTGTGCAGCGGACCTCTGTGCTGAAGAAGGATCTCTCTGAAGGGTGGATCTCCTTCCAACTGGTAAAGGAGTTTGTCTAGCCTCTGTATGATCTCATAGAGAGAAGGGCCTTCTTCCATCCAGGCCTCGTCCAGGTAACCGAGGCGACGGGCCACTCTGGGGTAAGCCTCCTTAAAACCTTTTTTGTAGTAAGGGCGCACGCGCACCGTCAATTGCATGTATTTGCTCATCCGTTACCCTCCTTGCTTGTCTGTCCTGACCGGCACGGCCAGGCTGAGATATCGGCCATGTTCTTCGAACATCAATCTCTTGTCCACGATCATCTTCAAGAAAGGCATGATTCTGTCCTCGCTCACATTGGGGAAGCGAGCGACGATACGTTTGGCGGATCGGTGCCTCTGGCAAAAGAGGTAGATGGCCCTCGACGTGCCCACGAGGCGATGCGTCAACGGCTCCGCCCTGAAGCGCCTCTGCCGGATGATCAAGAAGTCTTGTCCATCACGAAAGGTGAGGATGGGGGAAGATGCATGACCGCGGTGGAGTTCAGCATAGGCTGTTTTCCACGCCCTCACCTTCTTTTTAACCGGTTGCCATAGCCTCCCCTGATGTCCCAGGTCACCCCTATATGACTGGATCATGAAACGCACGGCCCGGCAAATGTCTGAGGGGAATAAGGCCGCGTAGTTGGGATGGTTGAATACCGCCTTCAGACCATAGGCCCGAGGATGTTCCCATACAGGACTTCCGAGGCCAAGCCAAAAATGGACAAACCTCAGGGGCCGAAAAGCCAGGGCGAATTCAAGGGCATGAAGGGTTTCATCCACATCATCCGCATCGCTTCCTGGAAAATGGAGGATAAGATTTGAGATATTGGATATGCCCAATGCTTCGCAGTGCTTCATGATTTCCATGTTCTGGATGGCTGTTGTTCCCTTACGAAGTTTCTTAAGGAGGCTGGTACTCAACGCCTCGATTCCCACCTGGACTTCGTGCATTCCGGCAGAGCGCATGACCTTGAGAAGCTCATAAGGCGTGGTGGCCCTGATTTCTGCGAAGAGACGCAAGTCTTTTGGGAGCTTGCCCAATTTGGAGAAAATTTCCCTGGACTCCCGCACAGGGAGCACATTATCCATGAAGGCCACGGAAAGGGTTTGGTACCTTGTGGTGAGGTGATCGACTTCGGAGATCACCTGCGACACACCCTTGGATCGGTACCCATCCCACTGGAGATTTAGGTTGCAAAAAGCACACCCCCTTTTCCTTGCTGAGTCCTTAGGGGTCCTCCACCAACACCCCCTGGATACCTCAGTAGGAAGGGTTGGGAAAAACATTTTTCCCGCATCCAATGTCTTGAGGAGATGAAAGTATTCATCATAGTCTGGAGGCGGTAGGCTGCTGAGGTCTTGGAGCTGATGAAAGGTTGCCGAGGCCTGGGCGTTTGCTTCTTTCCTGGTGACAACACCCGGGATAGAAAGGACGTCATCACCCCCGTGTGACCCTGTCATGTGACGGACCAGCGCGCTCAGCGGCAGCTCCCCTTCACCATGGACCACAAAGTCCACCTCGGGAAACGTTTCCAGAAAGGCGTCGGTCCCATCACCTGAAAATGCAGAGCCACCCACAACCACAGGCACATGGGGGAAGCCCTTTTTGATGCGCTTGATAAAATAAAGCGATGAGGTGAGTTGACAAAGACAAACAGAAAAACCCGCAAGCCCGTATCGGCCCCAGTCTACACTCTTCATGAGTGTGTCCGAGACTTCTTTCACCTGGGCGACTAGGACCCCGAAATCAACCGCACGAAGATCAGCCTTGCCCCTGGCCTCGCGGTAAAAGATCTTTTCAATCTTCCTTTTGCGTTCAGGAAAGAGTAGGGCACCGAATACCGACTCTGAAAGCCAGGTCCTTTCGGATAGGGCGCGATAGAGCTTATATCCCAGCCTCTCGGCCACCTCAAGATAGAGGTGTAAGACATGGAGCTTCAACTCGGGAAACTGGGCCTTTAAATAGGCTTTTAGAGCACCCAGCTGAATAGAAGGCCGATTGTAAAAGGGCCAGGGTGTTGAAACCAAGACCATACGTTCCAGTTGGCGGGCCCCAAAGCCCTTCATTGTGACATCCTTTCAGGACGAGACTTCATCTCCGGCTTCTTATAACTCATCTGGTATGCAGCATCAAATGCTATGATGCCTCCCCCCTTTCTGGCAAGGGATTTGGGTTCGATTGGGGTTGATTTTATCCATGGAGAGTGGTAGAAAAAATCTGAACCGGCTGTGTCCGTGAGGCAACGAAGCCACCATGACTCCCATTACCCTATTCGTTTTCTTAAAAGAAACCCGGCACCATGTCTCTAGAGAATATGTTCAGGGCCATGTTTGATTTTTTCAGCAAGAAAAGGCAAGAAAAGGCCCTCGGGGATGAGGACGATAGAGAACTTTTTGTAAAGAAGTATAAGGCCTTTCGGGAACTTCTCAAGAACAATAACGCCGTGTTAATGACCATGGCCGATATGCAGGAAAAGGCCACGGGTGCCTTTGTCTTTGATCGGGCCTATGTGGCGTCTTCCTATCAGGCGGTGGCCGATGGGATCAAAAAGATCATCGAAAACCTCAATGTGCTGGCAGGTGGAAAGTACGAGAAGCTCATCGTTCCTTATGAAAAGAATGATGAGGCCATCCGCAATCGCCTTTCTGCGAGGGTATCCATCCCCAAAACCGATTATGTCCTTCCTCTGGCTAAGCTGGACAAAGGGGCCATTGCGTCGGCCGGCGGCAAGCTTGCCCACCTGGGAGAGCTTGCCAATGCCGTAGGCCTTCCTGTTCCTGCCGGCTTTGTGGTGACGACCCATGCCTATCAGACCTTTGTCAACTACAATCAGATTCAGGACCTATTGAACAAAAGAATCAGTCAACTCGACATCCGCAATTACGATGAACTCGAAGCGACAAGTAACGAGATGCAGCAACTTGTCGTCAAAGGGCAAATACCACAAGATCTTGAAAAGGCGATCCTTGATGCCTACGCTGCCGTTAGCCAAGAGGCAGGGGATGAAGGACTCAGGGTGTCTGTGCGGAGCAGCGCGATCCACGAAGACGTCATGGCCAGTTTTGCGGGCCAGTATGGAACCGCCCTGGATGTCTCTGGGGAGGAGCTTCTTACCCAGTACAAAAATGTGTTGTCCAGCCAGTTCACCCCCCGGGCCCTCTTCTATTACAAGGACAAGGGGTTTAACATCGAAGAAATGGCTATGGCCGTCGGTGTCCTGGCTATGGTTCAGGCCAAGGCCAGCGGTATCATGTACTCCCGTGATCCTGGCAGCCCCAAAGATGATGCCATTCTGATTAATGCGGTTTGGGGGCTCGGCGCGTATGCCGTGGGAGGCGTGGTGAACACGGATAACTATAGAATCTCTGGAGACGGCGCAAACAAGATCATCCGTGAGCAGTCAGGCGGCCAGGAAGTCATGCTGGTGGGACGGCCGGAGGGCGGCACAGAGGAAGTGCCCGTGCCCAGAGAGCTCCTGGGGAAACCATGCCTGAGTGAAGAGCAGGTCTCCGCCCTTGCCTCCTATGCCCGAAAGGTAGAAGCCCATTTTGGCCAGCCCCAGGACATGGAGTGGAGCATGGACCAGGAGGGTCGCTTGTATCTCCTTCAGTCCCGGCCGTTGCGCCTGAGCTTTGGTGGGGCTTTGGCTGATGAGGAACGGCCCACTGTGGCAAAGGGGCACAAGATTCTGTTGGACAAAGGAACCATTGCTTGCCGTGGCGTTGCTGCCGGCCCGGTCTATGTGGCCAGCAGTGAAGAGGATCTGGCCGATTTTCCCCAGGGTGGTGTGCTGGTGGTGAGACACACCCACCCAGAGTTCGCCGTGGTGCTTCAAAACGCCGCTGCTGTTGTCTCGGACATTGGGACCGTCCTTGGACACCTCGCCACGGTCGCCAGAGAGTACAATGTGCCGGCCATCTTCAATACGGCCAACGCCACCAAGGTCCTCACGAATGGCATGGAAGTGACCGTCGACGCGGTTTACGCCAATGTTTACGAGGGGGCTGTGGAAGAACTACTGAAAGCGAAGAAAACCGATGACGTCTCCAGGGCATCTCCGGCGTTGGCACAACTCCAAGACATCTTGAAAGCGATTACACCATTGAACCTCACAGATCCCCGAAGCCCGGACTTCAGCCCCAGCGGATGTCAAACACTGCACGATATTACCCGATTTGCCCATGAAGTCTCTCTGACGGCCATGTTTGATCTGAGCAAAGAGAGTCACTTTGCTGATAGATCCACCAAGCAATTGGTCAGCAAAGTTCCCATGCAATGGTGGATCATCGACCTGGAAGGCGGCGTCAAGGAGGGCGTTGACGGCAAGAAGGTTCGCCCTGAAGAGATTGTCTCTGTCCCCATGTGCGCCCTGTGGGAGGGGATGACCGCCTTACCCTGGAAAGGCCCACCGCCAGTAGATACCAAGGGGTTTCTCTCAATCATGTTCGGGGCCACCATGGATCCGAGCATGGATCCGTCGGTTCGGAAGCGCTTTGCCGACAAGAACTATATCATCATCTCCAAACACTTCTGCAATTTGAACAGTCGGTTAGGGTTCCACTTTTCCACGACAGAGGCGTATGTCGGTGATAATCCCAACGAGAACTATGTGAGCTTTATCTTCAAGGGTGGGGCGGCCGATGTGGATCGCAGGGTAAGAAGGGTCCGATTTGTGGGAAAGCTCCTGGAGCACTATGATTTTCGCATCGAAATCAAGGACGATTCGGTCTTGGCCCGCCTGGAGGGGCACAACGAGGATTATCTGAAGGAACGGCTCAAGGTGCTGGGGCATATCATCATCCACACCAGACAACTCGACATGGTCATGTTCAATGACGCCATGGTGAACTGGTATTACAAGGACCTGTTGAAGGGGATTGACTCTTTTGTGAACATCGCCCAGTAAGGGGGAGGGAGCGAGCCCGTGAAGAAGTACTTTGAATACTTTGCCCGAAAGCGGGGCCTGCGGGTTGTGACCATTGTTATCTTTATTCTCCTTGGAAGCGCCCTGGTTCTTGGTGTGCTTTCATCCCGGGAAATGAAAAGGATGATCAGCGAGGACTTCAACGCCCAGCAGCTTGGATTGGCCAGGCACGCGGCCGGCATCCTCACCCAGGATTTCAAGATTGTTAAGAAGGAACTGCTCACCCTGAGTCTGTCCCCTGCTATCCAACACGTCGAGTCGGTCTCCTGGCCAGAGCGGATGAAAATCTCCCTTTCAGGCGTTGGAGATTACGGCGTGTTCGAAGTCATGCTTATCAATGGGGCTGGAGCCCAATCCTATTCTATGAATTACAATGGTGCGTTGTCTGTAGAGGAATGCTCCTTTGTCCATGAGGATTATTTCGAATGGTGCAAAAGGCCAGGGAATAAGAATAGGATCTACGTGACCAACGTCAGTAGAGGCATTGTGAAAGAGTCTGAACCGGGCCTCATCATCAAGATGGCTACGCCTGTCTATCAGATGGGCTCTGATGACGTCCACCCCATGTCCCCACAGCAATTTTCCGGTGTGCTGGTCTTTTTCCTGGACGCTGGCTGGCTAGTAAAAACCATCGTGGGCCCCATCCGATCAGGCAAGACGGGCTATGGTTGGGCCATAGATGAATCGGGCAACTTCCTTTACCACTTAGAGAAGGAGTTCATTGGTCAGAACGCGTTTGAAGTCAGGAAATTCAAAGACCCCCATATCTCCTTCAGTAAGATCAAGCTCATCCAACAGGCCAAGATGTTGAAGGGCCAGGAAGGGACCTCCTGGTATATTTCAGGTTGGCACCGGGGGGTAACCGGTACCATGAAAAAGCTGATTGCCTATGCCCCGGTGCACCTCGGGGCTGCCAACATGACACGGGCGTGGTCGGTTGCCGTGGCAGCGCCCACGAGCGAGGTGGAAGCCGCCATACACACGGTGTATGTGCGGCAATCCATGATACAGGGGGCTTTCACTGCTACGGTCATCATCATATTCATCTTCTTGATGGCCAACGAGAGGACCTGGCTTCAAACCCTTGAACGCGAAGTCGAGGAAACCACAAGGGACCTGTCACATTATGCCAAGAGGCTGAGACGCTCTGAGGAAAGATACCGGTCTCTGGTTGAGTCGGCAGATGACATGATCTATAGCCTGGACAGGGAATGCAATGTCCTATCAGTCAATCAATACTGCACGACGCTGACGGGGCGTCATGCCGGAGAGCTCATTGGGGAGAACATCATGGGTGTTGTGGAACACAAATCCCCTGAGAACATCTGCTCGATCATCTCACATGTTGCCGAGACCGGTGAGACGATCGCTCACACAGAAGAGGTTAAGATAGGAGGCAAGGAGTATTGGCTCGACACGAAATACAAGGCTGTCAAAACAGAGCAAGACGAGGTGAACGCGGTTCTGGTGATTGCACGGGACATCACGGAACATAAGAGGATGGAGGGACAGCTCTTTCACACGGAAAAACTCGCTTCTCTGGGATCCCTCTCGGCTGGTGTGGCCCACGAAATCAATAATCCCATTGCCATCATCCTGGGTTTTGCGGAGATATTGCTGGAGAGGGTTCCTAAGGACTCCAAAGAATATGAGATTATCAAGACCATTGAGAGGCAGGGCGAGAACTGCAAGAGGATCGTTGAAAACCTTCTCACTTTTGCGAAGATTCCTGAAAAGACCACCACACAGACTGGTGTGGTTGACGATCTCCAGAGAGTTCTCAGTGTGGTTATGAATACCCTGGTCACCAAACAGATAGACATCAAGACCGATATGGCAGAACATCTCCCCGACGTGCGGGGAGACGGACAGCAGCTGGAACAGGTATTCTTGAATATTATTAACAATGCAGTGGCAGCTATGGATGGTGGGGGAATCCTGACGATTTCGGCACACCATGCCGATGGCATCGTCACCATCGGCTTTACAGATACAGGCCATGGCATTCCCTCGGAGAATATGGACAAAATATTTGAGCCATTCTTTACGAGCAAGAAGGTCGGGGAAGGAACAGGGCTGGGCCTTTCTGTGAGCTACGGGATTGTGAAAAAGTTCGGAGGGGATATTCGAGTCACCAGCCAAACCAGAGCTGAGGGCAAGGAGCCCAGGACCACCTTTACCGTGTTGCTTCCAGTGGCCGCTGGAAAAAATGGTGAATCTGAAACCGTGAATTACAACAACGGATAGTGAACATCAAAGGAGAAGATCATGCCTGAGAGGATTTTAGTCGTTGACGATGAACTGGATATGCTGATGCTTCTGAGAATGATCATTGAAGACAACAGCGACTATGCCGTGGAGACCACCAACAACCCTTCTGAAGGGCTAAAAATGCTCACGGAAAAGGATTACGACTTGGTGATTTCAGACCTCAAGATGCCGGGCATGGATGGGATGGAGCTCTTTGATGAATTGCAGGAGATCAAACCTGGCGTGCCTGTGATCATCATCACCGCCTATGGTTCCCTTGAAACAGCCGACGAGGCCATGAAAAAGGGGGTTTCTGATTTTGTTACGAAGCCTTTTAGGAAAGATAGTATCCTCTTTACCATCAACCGGGTCCTGGAACTGGCGCGTGTGCAAAAGGAAAACATAGAGCTGAAAAAGAAGCTGCAGGGCTGATCACAGGAAAGAGGCGTTTGGGGTTAAACTGTGAGCGGCTTTAAGACACGGCAGGGCCTTTAAGAGCCCCGCCGTGTCTCCAGATACCGGGGCGAGGTTAATGTTCCAGTTTCAGGCCCCAGCCCTCAAACATGAACATGATGGCAAAGCCGTACCAGAGGGTATAGATGACATAAAAGACCAAAGAGAAGATAACGATGCCGATCTTGGCCCCGATCTTTTCGGGTTCTATCTTGTAATAGTTGTATCCCAACTCAACGGCCTTCTGTACCACCAAGGCAACCACCTTGGCCTCCTTGAACTTCTTCTGATCCTTTAAGTCCTTCTCCATGTGATGAAGGGCTACCCACCAGTTAAGAAGAACCCGCTTTTCCTCGTAGCCATATTTGGCGGAGAGCTTTTCCCCATCATTATGATACATGAGGTCTGCATCGGCCAGACAGTTTTCCAGGATCTTGCCCAGATCACCACTGACCTTCACCTCCGCCCCGGACACGTTCACCAGGGCACCGCCCTTCATAAAGAGCGGGGCAGCCTGTCTGGCTCGCTCTTCCTCTGCCATGACCAGGGTCACCGTCACAGCCTTGCCCGCATATTCGTCCGTCTCTTGCTTGACCTTTGGAATATAGTAAGCCGAGCCCTTGGATATGGTGTTATACAGGTTATCCAGATAATTCAGACCGTTCTGACCTTCGAAAAGGGGCATAAATATGATGATCAGTACAACGATGAACACCCCCAACATGCCAAGGCCGCCGAAAAATTCCTTCTTATTCGCAATCATGCTCTCCCCTCCTCTCCCTTCAGGACTCGAATGTTCATGAGGAACGTGCCGATCACCCAGACGCCGAATCCGGCGATCACAATGAAAAAGGCCCAGACCCCGATGGCGTCCAAGATATCGCCTGTCTGTTTTGATATGGGAAGGTAACCCATGGCCGCCAACTTGGCCGGCAGGGCAAAGGCACGATTGACAAAACCTGCCAACACGGCCATCGCGTAGAAGCCACGGATTGTAATACCGGGAACGACCTTGGTGACCATGGCCCCGATCTGGATACCCACCAGGGACCCCAGAAGCATGCCCATGGCCAAGGTGTAAAAGATAAACCCGTAGATCGCGTACTGGCTGATTGAGGCATAACCTGCCGTAAAGACGATCTGGAAGATGTCCGTGCCCACCGTGGTCATGGAGGAGACCCCCAGGACATAAACGAATATGGGGAAGGTCAAAAAGCCGCCGCCTACCCCCATAATGCCTGCGGCCATGCCCACAAGCGCGCCGCTGAAGACCAGGAATACCCACGAAATACCGCGCCCCTCAGGGACGAAGTCGTAATCGAATTTGACGATGGGAGGGATCTTCATGGCTTGGAGCTTCTGAGGGAGATTACCCATCTCGGCCCCTTCTACTTTTCCTCCATGGGCCCCTGTATCAACGGCCCCGCCTGCTGCGGCCTTTCTGGCCTTGAGGAAGTCCAGCATCGCGTAGATTCCCAAGAACCCCAGCATGCCGGAATACACCGTCGTAATAAAGGCATCACTGAGTACGGGGTTTATCTCGTAGAGCACGCGGTTAATCAACCCTCCGACGGTTGCGCCTATGATGGCGCCGATCAAAAAGACCGCGGCCAAAGGGACAGACACGTTGCCCAGTTTTCTATGGATCACGCTTCCCATGATGGCCTTGGCAAAGATATGAAAAAGGTCTGTTCCAACGGCCAGGATGCCTTTGATGCCTGCGCTCATCAGGGCAGGCGCAATGATGAATCCGCCGCCTGCGCCGATACAGCCGGTGATGAGCCCTGCGCCCAGGCCGATCAGGATCGACACGATAAAGATAAAGGTATTGTAAAAGGCCGGGCTGTAGGCCTTATGGCCGCCGAGAACGTCCGGCATGACGTCGCCAATGGGTTCGACAAAAACGTCGGCAAAGGCAATCCCCCCGATGATAATGGGAACGAGCAACAGGCCGAGTATGGCCAGCCGCTTGCGGTCCCGAAGGATGATGTTTGCATTATCGATTTCCCATTTGGCAAGAAATCTTGCCCCCATCATCATAAATTCGCCCCACTGTCTAAAGAAATTCATGGTCATCTCCTTCCTTTTGTATGTGTGCTGCAAGTATCCCCCGGAGAAACATCTCCGGTCCCCTCCGTCACATCCGTTTGCACCCCCCTTCATGCCTTGAATGGCTTTCTCATATAGATTTTGTTTGTAACAGTTCAGCGCTTACCCGCAACTTAGGGAATGATTCCTTGTCCTTTAGTGACTCATTTCTCCAATAGGATCCTCCGGCCTTGGACAACGATACTTCGCGGCCCTTTTGATTTCAAATTCCCCTCCAATCCGACCTTCTTTAAGGCATCCTCAAGGGTGATCATGCCGACAACCTTGTCTTTCCGGGTGACGGCAAGCCGCTTCAGGTCATTCTTGAGCATGACCTCGATGGCTTCTGTGATCCTGTCATCAGGACCAACAGACGGTTCGAGGGGAACCTCTTCTTTGATCGGTATGATGATCCCTTCAACAGAAAGCTTTTTCATGGAGGGCCTTTCGGGGAAAAGGCGTTGTTCCGGCCTGGATGTCAAGGAACATTCCAGGCTGTCAAGGAACATTCGCAAGAGACGTACCAAGGGTTATCTCGGCGGGTTAATTGTTGATAACCTATGGAAATAATGAAAGATAGAAACTGTACGGCTGGAGAATCCTTCTAAGGGCACAGCCGGTTTGTAAACAAATAGGTTACATCGAAGAGGGAGGGAAAATCATGAAGACGAGAAAACGACCTGAAATGACTAAAAATAAAGCAGTGTAACCTTAATATGACACCCTGGGGGGCCTCACGGCAAGGGGGTGGGGCCGCACCTTCCTAGCCCTGCTTAAAACTCTCGGTGTCCAGCCTTTCATGTTTGATAATCCGATGGAGGTATTGCCGCTGCAAGCCGGCCTGCTCAGCCGCCCTGGAAATGTTGCCTTGGTTCTGCTGAAGGATAGCGTGAATGTATTGTCGATGAAAGGCCCTGATCACGGCCTCTTTGGCCTCCTTGAAGGGAAGGCTGAACATGGCCTCGTCGAAATAAGGTAGGGCCCTCGTGTGCTCCGCGTCAGTCATGAAATCTTCAAGCCTGATCCGCTCCGACTGGCACAAGACCGCTCCCCGCTCAATGACGTTTTCTAACTCCCTGATATTTCCAGGCCATTGCCGTGACATGAGCATGGACATGGCCTCGGGCTCAACACCCCGTATTTGTTTGTTGTTGAGTCTACTGTATTCTTTAACGAAGTGATGCACCAAGAGGGGAATGTCATCCCGTCGCTCACGAAGTGCGGGAAGGCGAAAAGAAATGACATTGAGGCGATAAAAGAGATCTTCTCGAAAGCGCTTCTGCACAACCAGCTCCCTGAGGTCGTGGTTCGTGGCGGCAACAAACCGAACATCGGCTTGCTTGGACTTCAAGCCCCCTACCGGCTTACACTCCCCCTCCTGCAGAAGGCGCAATAGCTTGGCCTGCATGCCCGTGTTCAGCTCTCCAATCTCGTCTAGAAACAGGGTTCCTTGGTTGGCCTCATCCACTAGCCCCCTCTTATTCCTCCAGGCGCCGGTAAAAGCGCCTTTTTCGTGTCCGAAAAGCTCACTTTCAATAATCTGCTCGGGTATGGCTGTGCAGTCCACGGTGACAAAAGGCTTGCTACAACGGTCGCTATGGGCATGGATCGCCTTGGCCACGAGCTCTTTTCCCGTGCCGCTCTCTCCTTGAATCAAGATGGTTGCCATGGATTTGGCCACCTGTTTGACCTGACTCAGAATGGACTTTATGGTGGGGCTGGAACCGATGATGGAGGGAAAGGCCTTTTGTCTTGCAAGGGACTCGCGCAGGGCAACATTTTCGCACCTCAGGGCCTGCCAGTCCAGGGCCCTGCGGATGGTAAGCAGGATACGCTCTTTGCGAAAAGGTTTCGTGATATAGTCAAAGGCCCCCTTGCGAGTGGCCTCCACGGCTGTTTCTATGGTCGCGTAGGCCGTCATCATGATAACGGCCGCGGCAGGCTGTATTCTCCTGGCCTGATCCAACAAGGCGATTCCGTCCATCTTGGGCATCTTCAAGTCCGTAATCACGACGTTGAAGGGTTGTTCCTCCATGCATTTCACCGCCTTAAATGGATCGTGTTCTACGATCACTTCGTGTTCGGTTTTCTCCGTGATAATCCTCCTGAGAAGGGCCAGCATGTCCTTTTCGTCATCCACGACCAAGATTCTTCCCGTCATGATCCATCCTCTTCTTTGGCCTTGAGCATTACTGTGAAAGTGGTTCCTTTGGATCTTTGCCGTGTATCTTCGGTACAACTCTCACAAGTAATCGTCCCTTCGTATTTGGTCACGATCCCGTGGCTCACGAATAGACCTAGTCCTGTGCCTTCGCCTTCCCCCTTGGTGGTAAAGAAGGGGTCGAAAATATTCTCCATGTGTTCTTCCTTGATCCCGTGTCCATGGTCGCGAACGACAATGCGCACCCTGTCTTGACCCACATCTAAAGAGGTTTCTATTTCCAGGCCCCCCCCTTCTTTCATGGCTGCGGCTGCATTGTTGACGAGATTCAAAAAGACCTGCTGCATCTGGCGGGCATCCCCCTTCACCTTGGGGAGGCCTGGAACCAGGTTGAGTCGGAGCTCAATGTTGTTCATGTCGAGGGAGTGTTTGACCACGCCGATGATTTCATGAATCGCTTCATAGATGTCACAGTATTCGGATGCCCCTTCCCCCTGCCGGGCAAAGCTTAAGAGGTTTTCCACCACCTGCTTGCAATGGAGGCTATGGCGCTCAATCGTTTTTAAATCCTGGTAATCCTGACTGTCTTTATCAAACTTCTCCAAGAGCAGATCCGTAAAGCCCAGCACCACACCCAGGGGATTGTTCAGCTCGTGGGCCACGCCGGCGGCTAGGGTTCCCATGGAGGCCATCTTTTCGGTATTGATCAGCTGGTTTTCAAGCTTCTTGTTTTCGGTGATATCTCTGGCAATGCATAGTACAGACATCACTCTGTCCTGTTCGTCTTTCAGGGGCATGAAGTTGGCACTGAGCCAGGCCTGATGTTCCCCGGTGGCGACCATAAACTCGTCCCGCACGCTTTTCCCAAACTGGAAGACCACCCGAATAAGCCTGAGTTGTTGTGTCGCAACGTCATCTGAAAAAAGCATGGACAGGGGTTGTCTGATAAACTGAGAGGGGGTGCCCCCAAAAAAATTGGCCGTAAAGCTATTCAACGATTGAAAATGACCGGTTTCATCCACCGTGAAGATGAAGTCTTCAGTGCTTTCGACCAGACTACGGTAATTTTCTTCAGACTTCTTGAGTTCTTCACGATGCTGGGCCATCTGCTGCTGAAGACTGCGTACCCGCTTCTCTTCGTACAATAAGACAGCGCCTATGCCAATGACGAGGGAAGCAATGGTGACGCACTGGAACCAGAATAGATGCTTCGAGCCGTCTTTACCCCACTGATTGCTCAAGGGGAGCCCAACAGCCAGACACACAATACCAAAGACAAAGATACTTACAAGGAGGGTTTTGTAAGGATTCGGGGGCGTTCTTATGATCATTCCTCAATGTGTTGCCTTGCCGCCTACACAGCCAAATCACTCGAATCAGATATCTTCATGCAACAAAACCATCAAAGAGTCAACAGAGGAAAACTGGAAGGAATCTGAAGCGTCTGAAGATGTTGTCCTTAAGTCACCAGCCATCTGCCGGAAGAATCCCACCAAATTCCCCCATGGTTCCTAAATTGACACGCAACGAAATGTCCGCTATATTTATAAGTTCGTCTGCCGCGACATATGGCAACGCACCTTTGCTCAGGAGGCGAAAAAAGGACATCCCTAGTGAAGAAGGGGTTATTCTGTGAGCACTGAAATGCGAACGGGTATGATTCGCACCAAAGACCATGCTAAAGGAGGATCATGATGAGTAAGACCGAGGAAAACTTGCAGGAAGCTTTTGCTGGAGAGTCCCAAGCCAACCGAAGGTACCTGGCATTTGCCAAGCAGGCCGAGAAAGAAGGCTATTCCCAGGCGGCCAAACTCTTTAGGGCAGCCGCCGAAGCCGAAACGGTCCATGCCCACGCCCATTTGCGTGCCTTAGGCGGCATTGGGACGACCGAAGCGAATCTGAAAGAGGCGATTGCTGGTGAAACCCATGAATTTAACAGCATGTACCCGGCCATGATCGAAGCAGCCAAAGAAGAGGGGAATAAGGCTGGGGAGCGAAGCTTTGCCTATGCCAATGAAGTGGAGAAGGTCCATGCAGCTTTGTACCAGAAGGCCCTTGACAACCTGGACAGCTTGGAAGCCTTGGACTACTATGTTTGCTCCGTGTGCGGTTACACCTGTGAAAAAGAGCCGCCAGAAAAATGTCCGGTTTGTGGCGCCGCGGCCAAGGCCTTTTTCAAGGTGGCGTAAAGACACACCCAAGACGGTATTTCGGGCATCGTCACAATTAGTGCGGAAAACGATGGGGTGAACAGTCAATGGTAACGGACAAGGTTGTCATTTTTCGGCCCTACCCTTTGCGTGTAGGCCAAAAGATACACATCGAGGGCGGACCTCGTGGGGGCGACTGGGAGGTCGTTGAAATCAGCCGGCGCAAGGTCACCCTGCGATGCCCTATCTCCCAGCGCCGGTTTGAGTGGGACCGGTTCTGCTATTTCGTTGAGGAGCGCGAAGGCGTCCCGTGGCCCCAGGAAGCATGGCGGAGGGGAGAAGTAGGAGGTTAAGATATGAAGAAGGTACTCATTGCATACGACAGCAGAACCGGAAACACGAAACAGATGGCGGAGTTTATCGCTGAAGGTGTTCGAATTTCTGGACATGAGGCGGAGCTCGAAAAGATCACTGCCATCAAGAA
>DAOUZN010000013.1 GCA_030665585.1 Deltaproteobacteria bacterium
CCCTGAAGAGATTGCCGCCTTCTTTATAAAGCGCCTGCACATTCTGAAACTTGGCCAGGGCTACCCTGTAAAGGGCGATGACCTGACCATTGGAGTATTGACCCGTAATCACACCGTCCGTGCCCACGTTTACGGATTGAAGATCACCGGCACCATAACCATTAGAGGCCTGGAAGATGGTGGTAGAAGCCGTCGCATACTGGGTGGTTGCCAGGGAACCGGGCACCCAATTGGTTCCGTCATGACGGGTCCCTAAGTCAAATTCAGCAGCCATGGGATAACCCGTGATGAATTCAGGGGCAAATTCCAGGTACCCGTTCGTATTAGGGGCCTCAGCCACCCCTGACCACGCTGCGCCAGTAAACCGCTCCATGGTGATGTCTTGAATACTGCCCGAACTGTCATTAAAGACGATTGTCCCTCGTGCCAACAACCCCTGCCCGGCAGGGGTGGCGCCAGCACGGACATCCTCAGCCGGATTGCACGTGATAATATACTCCCAGGCCGAGCCCGACCCGAGATCATAGTATACGGTCAGGTCGTGGGTGCTTCCAAGGGAGTCGTAGACCTTGAGGCTCGTCTGATATTCGTAAGCCGTGCCGCCGATGGGCGGGGCAGCGCTCCCGTCCCAGGCGGTTTCCAGGGCGGCGGTGAGACTCGTTGCGTCCGAATCGAGATTGGCAATGATGGTTACATGGTCGGTCTCCCTGGGTGATGACGTAAAAGACTGAAGGGTAATATCCGTGATGGATCCATAATCTTGACCCGTATCTGCATCGAGGCCCCATCCGCGAACAATATAGCCCGCGGGGGTGACAAAGTTGCCATCCTTGTCAAACCGGAATTCGCCAGCTCTCGTATAGTAATCATTGTTGACGCTGGCAGGATCTCTCACGATGAAAAACCCCTGACCACCGATGGCCAGATCTGTCGTAGAGTTGGTTGACTCGAAAGACCCCTGGGAAAAACTGCTGGAGATGTCAGCCAAGATCGTGCCACGACCCACCTGGGCCGTACCGGACGTGGTGGCCACTGTCTGACTCAAGACATCCTGAAAGGTCACCCGGCTTCCCTTGAAACCCACCGTGTTCATGTTGGCGATATTGTCGCCGATGACGGTCATGGAGTTGCCAAGGGTGTTCAGACCGCTGATCCCTGAAAAAAGTGCGCTTGAAAGTGACATGTTATTTTCCTCCTTTTACCTTGTTATTGGTTATTGCTCGGCTCGCATTTTTCATTTTGCATTCTTCATTTATCATCAATCACTTATCATTGGTCATTTCCTGACCTCTACAACGTTTTCAGGCGCCACCAGTTTGTCCCCGATCATCAAATAGGCCACGCCGCCCTCATAGGTCACACCGGTCGCCTCTCCTGTGAGATAGGTTTCATATGGAACGATGAAACCTTCCTGGTCCGTGGCCTCAATCTCAAAGGAATAGATGCCGTCTCCCACACGGTCACCAGCATCATTTTTTCCGTCCCAGCCAATATCGTGTTCACCGGCATCCTGCCAACCGGCGTAAATTCTCCGCACCTCAAGGCCCTGGCTATCGTAAATGTGAATCGTGACGTCGCCCAAATCCTCCAACCGGTACCTGCCTGACTCCGGGTGCCCGTCTTTTGAAAAGATCGCATTGCCACTCGTCTTGACGGTCTTGCCAATATAGTCAAGGACGTTCCCACTTTCCTGGGCACTGAGACTGTCCTGGATAGCTTCGAGGTTCTCGTTCATCGCAAATTGCTGCTCCAGGCTGGAAAACTGGGCCAGTTGGGCAGTAAAGTCCGTGCTCTCCATGGGATTCAAGGGATCTTGATGCTTCAGCTGGGCCACCAGAAGGGTCAGGAATTGATCCCGACCCAGGGCGTCCTCGGGATCGGTGCGCCCTGGTGTCTCCCCGCCGGCTGTCTGATGGTAGGTTGGTTCAAGTGCTGCTATGGACACGGTTTACCTCCTTTTGTAGTTGGTCATTAGTCACTAGTCATTGGCGACGAACCGCTATCAACAATTGCCACTGATCACTGATCTCCAGAGTCTGTTCTCACGCAAACATATCCACCAGGGCATCGCTCGACACATTGGCCTGTATCACCTCCTCTGTATGGTCCGACCCAGCTTCCAATCCACCAGACGCAGAAGGCAGATTCAACCTCCAGGAGTGGCCCTCATGGAGATCTCTTTGGGCATTAGCCATGGACTGGCCAAAGTGATAATCGATTCTGATATCTATTCTCTGGAGTTCAACGCCCCGCTCAACCAGGGCCTCTCTGAGTTCTTGGACATGGGACATCAAGAGCTCCTTGACGCCATGATGCTCGGTGATCATTGCCACCTTTAGGACATGATCCTTCATAACCATGTCGAGTTGAATAGACCCAAGGTTGGGGGGCTTCAATTGAACCCGCACCTGATTCTCCCCCCGCCGGATGGCAAACGCCATCTGTCTTCCCACCTGATTAACCACATAAAGGGGGAAAGGCCTGGCCATTTGCTTTGCCTCTGTCCCGGCCATATTGGGCCGGTCCATGACCGCTTCTCTTGCCGAGTATAGGGCGTTTCTTGTGTCTTGATCCACGCGTTGATCCAGGGCCCCTCTTTTGGCTAGGGTCATCTGCTCCTTTGCTTTCAGAAAAAATCCGGCGCTCTTGTTATCAGCCCGGCTAGACGCATCAGCCTGAGGGCGTGCACTTGAGACCATGTCCTGCAGCCCTTTTGCCAGGGAGGGTTTCCTGCCCCGAATCCGGCTAGTCTTCCAGGCCCCACGAGCGACCATTTCTTCGATCCCCTTCGTGAGGTGCTTGGTCATGGATTCATCTATCGGGCCTTGAACGGGAAAAGGGTGTTGTTTGTCTGCCAAGACATGGCCCAACAGCCGGTTCATGTGGTTTTCCATCCCTCCTTCGGACACGCGGTGAGGCAGGAGGCCGGCTACCTTATCCTCCAGGATCTGGACAAATCGATTTAAGGACACGGGCCCATTGATTTCAGCTGCCTCGTCCACTATGCCTATGCGAGCCAGCAGCCCTTTGACGTCTTCGGTGGACTGTTCGTTGACACTGGCCTTCGTCTCTTCAGGCAGACGGCTTAGGATACCTTTCAGGGCTTGGACAAGGCCTTTTAGGCTAAGCGCGCCGCCGTCCACCCTGGCCAGACTCATGGCCTTTCTTGCCTGCACCACATCCAGGCCGAGGCAGCGCAACAGGGTCTCCAGATGGGGCAAGACCGAGACCTCAAGAACCGGGTCACGGGACTCCCTGTCAGATGAGACTGTTAGCTCTGTGAGTTTGGTAAGAAGCTGGGTGATCTTAATCTCTGGTCGGCCATCTCCGCCAAAAAGTTCCTTAAGAAATGACTGCACATGGCCTTCCGAGAGACCTTGGGCCAACAGGAGGTTCTCCAACACCAGCTGCGCATTGGGTGATAATGAAAGGTCCTTGAGCCGGATGCCAGCAGATAGCAACCGACTTCGGAACTTTTCAAGCCAGTCGCCGTCAGTGCTTGCCCTTTGGGTTATCCTCTCTTCACCAGAAAAAAGCGTCTCTTTGACAGACTTCATTCCCTGGTTCATAAGCCGTGAAAACACCTTTTCAGATGCTGCCCGGTTGCCAGCCCTGCGCCCACGACCTTGCTGTGGGGAAAGCTTGAGATCCTGGAGGATAGAGGCAAGGTTTATGGTTTGCGGATTCATGACTGAGCTATGTGATTCCTCTGGCGTTTATGGTTCCTTGCGCTGCTGGATGAGCAACGAGCATGCCAAAAGAAAAGGTCGTGAATTGTTTCAATAAATACAAGAGGTTGCTGGAAACGCGGTGGTTGTGAAGCACTGATTACCCGGTTCAAGCTGAAACTTTTTCCTGCACCGGACCGCCCTGGGGAAAATATTTCCTGGCTCTGAGAGCCTTGACTTTGCCGGCCTGGGCTTTTATGATGAATTATTGAAAGGATACTTTTTTCTTTTGTGTCTGTTCTTGTACGAGTGGAGGGCGTGAGCATGGAGGTTAATCGTACCCACAATCTTCAGATGTTTCCCATCGCAAAGATCAGCAAGTCTCCGTACACGACCGCGCTTCAATGTCACCGTGGCGACGAATCTTCTAAGGACCCCTCTGAAGGCCTTGCTCGGCCTGCAGAACGTCCCGTCCGTCTGGAAAAGGGAAGCGTGGTAGACGTCTACGTTTAGGGCTTACGCCGGGCAGCACACGCCTCCGGACCTCATTTTAAGACCCCGGCATCAATGTTGCATTTTCACGCAGTTAGACAAAGGGTAACACGGTAGGGCTTTGAAAGGCAGGATATGGTCCTTGCCTCTTTTCCATTTGTCTGAACCGATTTTGCGCCACCAGCGTTTCAAAGGTCTCGTGTTACGACAGGAGATACCTGAGACGGTGGACAGGAGACGTCATGAGAAAAGGCCTTGAGATAACCTGTGCAGTAGCGGTAGCAATCTTGATTGGTGGTTTGTCCTGGGCCATGAATTCACTGGTTGGTCCAGACGGTCTCAAGAAAATGAAACAAGCAAAAATCAGCGACGAGGTGATTCAAATGCTGGTAGCGGAACAGACCTGTTCCGTCACGGGGGAAGCTTTGGTCAAGCTCAAGAAAGGCGGGGCAGACGATGAGACGCTGAAGAGTGTTATTCTGGCGGACCGTTACAAGAACCCAAAAAAGGCCAACCTCTCCGTGGAGCAAATAGAGATATTAAGAAAGGCAGGCTATTCAGACGAAATGATTATGCAGATGCTTCATGTCACGCCGACGAAAAGGGTTGTGGATGAGCAAGGCCATGAAAGCGTTGTCTACGGCACGCGTCGTGCCCCTGAACCGAAGCCTACGACCTCAACTCCAGAGCACTTTGACCTGCCGCCTGTCATTATCAAAAAAGTAGATCAACCATAGGCCTATAAACCCTGCCCGGCAAGGCGCTCACTGATGGCGGCAGCCTTTCCAGCTGACACGTAGCGGAGAATTTGCCCCACGTTTTCCCCTTTCATCTTGGAGAACAAGGAAATGATCACTTCCATGTCAAGCTTTTCTATGAGGCCGGCAGCCTTTTTGGGGGGCATGGTCGTATATATCTTGATGAGATGTTTGATCCTCTGGTCGCCAAGCGCCTTGTGTTCATCAAGCTTACTCTGGATGGCATCCTGCACTTTTTCCAACCGGGCAAGCTTTAACTCAAGTTCCTCTTTTAGCGTCGTGAGTTGTTTCCGTTCCTCTTCCAGCAGTCGCCTGTCCACCTCTATTTGTGCGCGCTTTTGTTCAAGAAGCCCCAGACTTGCACCCGCCTGCGTGTCTGGAGATGCCTCCGACGCTGAAGCTGAATCCAGCACCAGGCCTTTTGTTGGTTTTTCCTGAGCGTCTTTGGCCAAAGCCTCGTTGCTTGCCAAAATGGGCACCGGGAACACCGGTCTTTTTGCACAAACAAAGATGCTGACAAGTCCCAGCTTAACAATCAGGAAACACAACAGCGTTACCTGCACTTGAGATCTTATGAGTGGGTATCTGCCGCTCATCACTATTTCCTTCAAGATAGCAGCAGCTCAGGGGGTATCGTCAACCCCCAGGGCGCTTCCTTAGAGCGATGACTTCATCCGCTGCCTTTTGTTGTGCCCGGTCACTCGCTTGTAAATAGTTCGCGTATTGAGTCTGCCTGACCCGTTGTAAGGTTTCCTTGCTGATCCTCTTGGCTTCGGCGGTCTCATGCTTGTCCCTCACTACCCCGCCAATTTCCACCAGGTGCTCATTTTCAGACTCGATCTTTTCGCCCAACCCTTGCAGGTAGGCCGCATAAATCCGATGTCGACTCACCTCCAGCCCCTCTGTCTGCCTGGCATTCAGGTCCGTTATGACAACCTTCCTGATCTGTTGGACCTGCTGGATCTTCTTCTTACTCAGAACAAGGGCCTGCCTTGCCCTAGCCAGTTCCATCAGGGCAAGCCGCTCTCGGTACTGTCTGTACCGAAGGACGGGGTCAAGTCTGAATCTAAACCTCTTCATGATCCGTCTCTTCTAAGAGTTTTCTCAACTCACCGATGCCGCCTTCAAAGCTCACTCTTTCGGCCATGTCTTGCCTCAGAAAGGTATGGATCCCGTCAATCATTTGCTTGGCGTAATCTATCTTGGGATCACTCCCATCGACATAGGCGCCGATGGATATCAAGTCCTCGGCATCATGATATGCGGCCATGATCTCTCTCACCTTTTGAGAAAGCCTTATGTGGTCTGGCGCAACAACATCTCCCATGACCCTGCTCACACTGGCCAGCACATCTATAGCCGGATAATGGCCTCGATTGGCCAACCTTCTCGAAAGGACAATATGGCCATCTACCATGGATCGTACTGCATCCCCCACAGGATCGTTCAAATCATCCCCTTCTACGAGAACTGTGTATATACCGGTTATCGTTCCCTTGCCCTCCACGCTTCCCGCACGTTCCAGAAACTTGGGCAGCTGAGCAAAGAATGAAGGGGTATATCCTCGCACTGTCGGCGGTTCTCCTGCTGCCAGGCCCACGTCCCTTGAAGACATGGCAAATCTTGTGATGGAGTCCATGACCAGAAGGACGTCCATACCTCGGTCTCTGAAATATTCTGCAAGGGTTGTTGCCAGGTAGGCTCCACGCATCCTGATCAACGGAGATACATCCGACGTTGCCGCCACAACCACTGACTTTCTGAGACCTTCTGCGCCAAGATTCTGTTCAACAAAGTCCCTGACTTCTCGCCCCCGCTCTCCGATCAAGGCAACGATACTGACGTCAGCACTGGTATATCGTGCCATCATCCCCATCAGCACGCTTTTCCCGACGCCTGAGCCTGACATAATGGCCACCCTCTGACCCTTGCCGATCGTTATCAAGGTGTTGACCGCGCCAATACCCACGTCAGCCACTTCCCTGATCCGACGTCGGTTCATGGGATTCACCACTTGGCCGTACAGGGGATAGTGAACATTCGAGGCAATGGGCCCCAGTCCATCTATAGGTTCTCCCAGACCGTTCACCACTCTTCCAAGGTAATCCTCCCCCACCGGCACATGGGGCCGCTCATGGACCAGGGCAATCTTGCACCCTGGGCCGATGCCCCGCATTTCGCCGTAAGGCATCAACATGATTCTGCGGTCTTTAAAACCGACCACTTCGGCCAACACCTCCTCGCCTTCCCCATTGCGGATCCCGCAAGTGCTGCCCACGCCCATGCCAGGCCCACGGCCTTCTGCGATCAGCCCGGTCACCTTAACAACCCGACCTTCGGCTGTTATGCACCGACAAGCATTCACGGCTTCCCGCAAATGATCCCATCGCACTTGCCCAACATCGTCTGACATGATCTTATTCAGCACGAGCCTTCATGGGGTGGAGGTTAGGGTCTGCTCGATTGCCGCGGCTATTTTTTCCAACTGGCTCTCGAGGCGGGCATCGATCTGGCCGAAACCCGTTTCCATAAAGCACCCTCCCGGGCTCACAGACGGATCGGATTCAATAGTTATGGACTTTAGGTCCTTGATCCGATCGAAAAATTTCGGCCTTATTTCTTTCACATACGCAATGTCTTCAGGGCTGACCCTGATCGTGACCTCTGAACGGTCCACGACAAGGTTGAAGGCCTCAAAAATGGTTTCCCGAATAACCGTATGGTCGATCTTGACTCTTCCACGGACAACCTTTTCGGCAATATGGGAGATCAGGTGTAAGATCTCTTTCTCGTAAAGCCTGATGAATTCCCCTTTGTAAGAAACCATCCCTTTCAGGGTTTCCTCGGCCCGATCCAAAACCTTATCAAGTTTTTTGGCTCCCATTTCGAAGCCGTCCTTTTCCCCTTGAGCAAAGCCCGCTTCGTAGGCCTCACGTTCAATCAGGGCGGCCTTTTCTTTCGCCCCATCGAGAATCCCCCTGGCCTTTTCCCTCTCTATCTCTTTCTCGCCGAGAAACATGGACTGAAACGTGGCATCTATCCCATCATCACTGGTAGAAACGGCCTTAAAGAGGTGGTCATCTCTCTGTGAGGTGGAGGGGTTCTCCGGACCGTCAAAGGGCTCCATGTGAAAAGGCCTGTATGCCCCGCTTTCAGATCCCGTTTGCGTTGCATTCTTAGACAAGGGTATCGTCTTTTCCTTTCGCAAGAACAATCTTGCCCTCGGCTTCGAGGTCTCTGGCAACTCGGATGATCATCTGCTGGGCCTTTTCGACCTCGGTGAGTCTTACAGGACCCATGACTTCCATATCTTCACGAAGCATGCCCGCCGCCCTTTCTGACAGATTCCCGAAGATCTTCTCTTTCATCTCTTCTGAAGCCGTTTTGAGGGCCAAGCCGAGTTGCTGCGTCTCTACCTGTTTCAAGATCTCTCGCATACCGCGATCATCGACCTTGATGAGATCTTCGAACACGAACATGAGTTGTCTGATTTCTTCCGCCATGTCCTCCTTTTGTTCTTCAATGGAGGACAGGATGCCCTCTTCGGTTTCCCTGTCCACTTCGTTCAATATGTCGGCAAGGGCACTTATACCGCCGATGGCTCTGGTACTGGCGGAATCGCCCCGGCCCGCAAGCTCCTTTTGTAGGGTTTCATCGACTTCGTCTATAATTTCTATGGGTACCCGGTTGATTTCGGCAATGCGCATCGCTATGTCACCCTGAATCTCTGTTGGCAATCCATTCAGAACCTCAGCAGCCCTCTCGGGCCTGAGGTGTGCTAATATCAAGGCCGTCGTCTGGGGATGTTCCCCCTTGATCAAAGCAACAAGGGCTGCGGTATCTATCTCCTCAAGGTAGCTGAAGGGGACATTCTTCTTGTTCTTTTCCAGCTCTTTGTAGATGGCGTTGGCCTTTTCTTTGGCCAGGGAACCCTTCATGATCGTCTTTAGAAAGGTTTGCCCTTCCACCATGAGTGGGTCATTACTCTCCAGACTCCGAACAAATTCCTCCATCACTTGCCTCGTCACTTCAGGAGGAACGTATTTGATCTCTGACATA
This sequence comes from Deltaproteobacteria bacterium, assembly GCA_030665585.1. Classification (GTDB taxonomy): domain Bacteria; phylum Desulfobacterota; class Desulfobacteria; order Desulfobacterales. The sequence goes on from DAOUZN010000013.1 coordinate 8,978, forward strand.
TGGGAGGCAAGTTTTCTGATCTCCTCCTCTGCCAGGTTCTTAAAAATCTCAGCGGTATACTCTTGGCCCATGATCAGGAGAAATGTGGCTGCCTTTTGTGGCCCTGTCAAATTGTTCATATCCAATTCGGGAGGTGCCATCACTTCTCCTCGTTCAGCCAACCCCTAAGCAACTGTTCGGTCTTGTCCGTGTTGTTTTTGGCCAGCATAACGGTCTTTTGCCGAATGTCCATGTGTGGTTCAGGCAACGTGGCTGATGCGCCTCCTCCCTGTGAGGCCGGCAGCTGTCTCTGCCCCTCCACACCTGTGCCGATCCCTTTGACTGATTTGACAAGGGGCCGCACGACAAATAGAAAGACCAAGATGATTAAGACAAGATTGAGCCCTGCCTTCAAGTACCGACGTCCAAAGCCTAGCCAGTCTATCCCCGTCTCCTCAGAGAACCCATCCAGGCCTGGTGACATGGAAAGAGGCAGCGTGCTCACGTAGACCTGGTCACCGCGATCCTCATCAAAGCCCATGGCCCTTTTGACGATCTCTTCGTACTTTTTCAGCTCCTCTGCGCTTCTTGGTACATACTTTTTTGTCTTGGCCCCATCTTCGGCCGTAGCAACTTCATAGGTGCCATCCACCACGGCGGCCACTGAAAGCCTTTTGATGGAGCCGGATGGTTTCGTAACACGCCGGGTGACCCGATTCATCTCATAGTTAATCACCTCTTCTTGCTTTTGAGATTGTGCCCTTGTTCCGCTGGTACCCTGGGCCGGTGCAGTGCCCTGGTCGAGTTCCGTAACCAAGGCTGATGAATTTGACTCACCTTTCTCAGACGACTCGGACTTTCGCTGTCTGCTCCTGACGACGCTGCTGTCAGGATCATACTTCTCTTCACTAAAATCCACCTGATCGAAATCTATATCACTGCTGACACGCACGATGGCCTTGTCCTTGCCTACGATCCCTTCCAGCATGCTCTGGACACGCCCTGCGATCCGTCCTTCAATCTGACGTTGATAATCAAGCTTATTGCTGCTGAACACGGCTGCCTGATCTGCCTGGTTAGGCCCCTTGAACAAGACCTTGCCATTGGTGTCCACCACCGTCACCCCGTCGGGTTCAAGCCCCTCCACGGCGCTGGCTACAATATGCACAACCCCCGCAACCTTGTCGGAGGACAGGGCCGATCTGAGTTTCAACAGCACCGAGGCGGATGGCGGCTTGCTGTCTTCAATAAACAATGAGTCTTTGGGCATCACTACGAGGACCCGGGCATGCTCCACCTCCCGAAACTCGTTGATGGTTCTGATCAGTTCCCCCTGCAGTGCCCTCTGATAGTTCAGCCTCTGGACAAATTCGGTGGTGCTGAAATCGCTTTGGTCAAAGATTTCAAACCCGACGTGCCCTCCTGCTGGAAGGCCGTCGTTGGCCATGGCAAGGCGCAGTTCATACACCTTTTCGGCCGGGACCAAGATGGCCGCGCCGCCACCAGCCAGCTTATACGGGATGCGCTGCTCCCTTAACTTCGATACGATGCTGCCCGCATCCTCTTGAGAAAGGTTGCTGTACAGAAGCTGATAATCAACCTGATTGGCCCAAAAAAACATCATGGCAAACCCGACCGCCACCAGCCCTAGCACCACCGCCATGGAGACCTTTCTGGAGGTGGGCAGAGCCTTGAATACTGCAACGAACTGTTCGATAAGGGTCTTCATGGTCTCTCTTTATTGGTTACCAAGCAGTAGATGAAAGAGCGAACCGACTAGAACTGCATCCTCATGACTTCTCTATAGGCCTCCATGGCCTTGTTTCGGATTTGAAGGAGAAGCCTCAGGGAAATGTCGGCCTTTTGAAGGGCGATCATCGTCTCATGGATGCCCCCTTCTCCCGTCACGAGGCGCTGAATGGATCGATCGGCTTCCTGATCCATATCGTCCACACGTTCTACGGCTTGTTTGATGACATCCGCAAAGCCGCCACCCTTAGCCCTCGTGGGAGCTTTCTCGTGTGTGTTGCAAGTGCCGTGATGGATCCCACCTTGAATCGTTAAATCGCTCATGTACCTCTCCTGTACGAATGGTCATTGGTAACTGGTCATTTGTCAATCATCATTCTCCTCACTGCTTACTGCCTAACTTATCACTGGTCATTACCCAATGATAAATGATAAATGTTCGATGATAAATGATGACTCTCCGTACTGCCTACCTGCCAAGTTCAAGGGCCTTTAGGGCCATCCTCTTGATGGTTGCGATCGCACTGACATTGGCTTCATAGGACCTCTTGGCAACCATCATGTTCGCCATTTCCGTAACCACGTCCACATTGGGGAAAGAGACATAACCCATATCATCCGCATGGGGATGACCAGGGTTGAACACCCGTCTGAAAGGCGTTGCGTCCTCCAGGATCTCACTCACCTTCACCCCATACAACGCTTCGCCTTGTGAATTTAGCGTCGAGTCGAAGTCTTCAACCGGCTTCGCCTCCATGAGGACCATTTTCCTCCTATAGGGCATCCCGTTCTTGCCCTGGGTGGTGTTCACGTTGGCCAGATTGGCAGAAACGACATTCATTCTCATCCTCTGAGATGTTAAACCTGTGGTGCTGATATGTAGTGCGGTCAAAAAATCCATCCTAACGACCTCCCTCTGTGATGCCATATTTTAGCATGGAAAACTTCCTGAGGAGGACTTCGACATCGGCTTGATATCTCAGATTGTTCTCTGCGAGCCTTGACATCTCCTGGTCAATATCGACCCGCTCGGCATGCTCCTCATAAGAGGTCTCATAGCGGCCTCCTTGTGCTCCAAAATGAAGAGCATGGGTTCGGGTCAGATCAACCGGGTTTCTCTCGAGGCTGTCCTTGAGGGCTTTGTCAAAGTTGATCTCTTTCGGCCTATAACCCGGTGTGTCCAAATTAGCCACATTGCCGGCTATAACCCCGTGTCGGAGCCTGGCAATATCAAGAGAACGCTCAATCAGGTGATACGTTTTTCCAAAAAGAGATCTTATCGGCATGATGTCTCCTCTTCATGCAACTTTCTTTAAGCCGATTTGTTTCATAGCGCTAAAATAGCCATGGGGATTTTTTCAAGCGGAACTCAACGGGCGGTTCATCCCTTCTGTCCTTTTCTGCTTATTCCTGGATAAAGCAATTTGCGTGCCCCCCTCACAGGTTTCCATTCTTTTCCGATATTCGTTCAACTTATTCCGTAAAGTGCGTACACTAACCCCAAGGATCTCAGCCGCATGAGTCCTGTTACCATCCGTCTGATCCAGGGTGTGAAAAATCATTTTTCTTTCCATCTCCTTCAGAGAGCCGGTCAGGGGAAATGATCGATCGGCCACAACTGGGGGTTGCTCACCCAAGAAAAGAGCGTTTTGGTCAATGAGGTCCCCCTGGCATAGGAGCACCGCCCGCTCTACAAGGTTTTCGAGCTCCCGCACGTTCCCGGGCCACTGCATCTGCACGAGGGCCTCGGCTGCATCCTTTGTCAACCCTTTGACGTCACGCCCATCGATCCTGTTATACTTCTTGATGAAATGCTCAGCCAGCGGCAGGATATCGTCCTTTCTATCCCGCAGGGGCGGGAGTTTGATAGGAATAACATTCAGGCGATAATAGAGATCTGGACGGAACTTTCTTGCTTTCATGGCCGATTCCAGATCCTGGTTGGTGCTCGCCACCACGCGAGCATCGACGGAGACGGGACGCAAACCACCCACCCGGTCAACCTCTGACTCTTGTAAGACCCTGAGCAGTTTAGCCTGGAGGTGGGTGTGCATCTCACCGACTTCGTCCAGAAATATGGTGCTGCCTCGGGCCAATTCAAACCTTCCGAGTTTCTTTGAAACCGCCCCCGTGAACGAACCCCTTTCGTGGCCAAAAAGCTCACTCTCTAAGAGCCCTTCAGGAAGTGCCGCGCAGTTAACAGCCACAAACGGCTTGTTGCGCCTGGCGCTTTTACGATGGATAAAACGGGCAAAGAGCTCCTTGCCCGTGCCACTCTCCCCTTGGAGAAACACGGGGGCCTTACTGCAGGCCACGGTCCTTGCCAGGTCCAGGAGACCAAGCATGCGACGGTTCTTGGTAACAATTGAAGATTTTAATATGCTGGACCCGTCGTCACCCGATGAAGCAGGCCGTTGCCCGGCCGCCCTTCTCACCAAAGATTCCATGACCCTTAGCGGAAACGGCTTCACAACGAAGTCAAAGGCGCCCAGCTTCATGGCCTCGACAGCAGATTCAACGGCGCCGTAGGCTGAAACAAGGATGACCGGGATACCGCTTTGTTGTTCCTTGATCTTGGTCAGTAGGCCGATGCCGTCCAGCTTCGGCATCTTTAGGTCCGTGATGACAAGGTCATACCGGTCTGCCTTGAGTTTTGCCAAAGCCTTAACGCCGTCCCCAACGGTTGTCACTTCAAAGCCCCAGCCTCTCAAGGCGTCATCTAGGGCCTTTCTTTCTTCGTAGGTGTCTTCAACCAGCAATATGCTTCTGCTACCGTTCATAGGGATTTACACTGAGCCCTTCTGAAATTAGGATTTTTCGTATCACTTTAGCCTTATGAAACAAGTAGGTTCAGAAAAGCTTCAACGGCGATCAAATTCTTACGATTTTTCTAACCCGTAACCTAATTTTTCGACAGATTCCTTCATGTTCATCTCTTTGATTTGCACCTGGGCCACCTTGCTCCAAAAAGGATCGCCAGAAGCTATAATCCGGTTCAACATGTCCTCTGCCTTGTCCCTGGCTTTCAGCCATTGGTAACACTGGGCAAGCCGGAACTGGAGGCTATGGCTCTCAGAGCCCTTGGGGACCAGCGCCAAGGCCTTTTTGAAGATAGGCACGGCCCTTTCCTTGCGTTTCAACTTCAAATAGGCCTCGCCCAGTTCCCGATAGCCCATATACAAATCCTCTGACGGACTATCCTTGTTCTGATTCAGTAAGGTGATGGCCACCCTCAAAGCGCCTGCAGCCGTCTCATAGTCGCCTTGCCCGTTTGAGACGTTCGCCAGGGCCATATGGATTCTTGCCTGATGATATTTGTCGGTTTCCAACCGAAGGGCAGTTGTCAGGGCCTGGAAAGCCTCATCGTATCGTTTGTTTTGGGAAAGAATAAGCCCCACCCAATAATGGGCCTTTGAGGCCTCACGATGCTCGGGATATCTTGTCACAAAAGCTTTGAGCGCTTTCTCGGCTTCATCAAGTCTTTTTTCCCTATAGGCACACTCTCCAAGACCAAACAGTATGTCCGCAGATGGGTTCTGGTTGGCATAATACCCGCTAGCCTGCCTAAACATGGAAAGAGCAGGCCCATACAGGTGGAATTCTCTATAGGTATCACCAAGCCATGAGAGCAAATCCGGCATATCTTCAAAGGGCAACACGGCTTTCATCTGTTCATAATACTTGGTGATGCTTGCAATGTGACCTGCTTGCTTTTCTTGTTCAAGAAAGGCCTTCACGGACGCCTGGAGGACTGAAGTCACCTCTGCCCTCAGGCTTGTGTCCGGATGTTTCTCTAGGATCTTTCTTAGGGTCATGATGCTCAGTTCGTAATCCTTGTGTTTCTTCTGGAGCGCGGCAAGCCTCAGCATAGCAAGCTGGGATAAGGGATTGTCAGGATACTTCTCTATAACTTGTTCATAGATATCATGAGCTGTCTTGCCGAGAGGTCCCTCTCCGATCTCAAGAGGCGGGTTTTTGGTTCCGGTTTTTTCGTCAATATGAGCAAGACGAAGCAAGCTAATCAAGCCCCCCTCAGTCTCAGGATAGGTGCTGGCCACCAGCGCATACAGCTTGGACGCCTTATCTTCTTTCCCTTCATCGCGGTAGATGTCGGCAATCCTTGTCAAGACCAGGTGGTTGGATTCCACCCCAGGAGAGTAATTCAACAGCTTAGCAAAAACGTCTCTGGCCTCTGGCAGTTGCCCCAATTCGTAATAGTTATAGCCGGCGTACAGTAAGATTTCAGCATTCTTGTAGACCTCGTCGGGTCGTGTGGCTATGACTTCGTCAAGGGTCCTCAACGAACGCTTGAAGGATTGCATGCTGAAAAGGGCCTTGGCCATCTCGATCTTTGCCAACGTGGCTAATCTTGTCTTGGGATAGCTTTTTTCTAGCTCCGCAAAGCTTCTCATGGCCATTTGAGGTTGCTTCCTCAACGCAAGAATCCTGCCACGTTGCAGCAGCGCCTCAGCAGCCGCTGGATGGTTCTTGTGCTGGTCCAAAACATGGTTGAAGTAGGCCATGGCTTCATAGTAATTTTTGGCCTTGAAGTAGCAGTTTCCCATGGACAACATGGCATCGGCGACATATTCAGATGTTGGGAACCGACTGACCGCACCCTGATAATGTTTAATGGTTTCGATGAAATGCTCCGACATCTTTGCTTCAAACATGCGATGGTAGCTCTCGGCTAGCAGGAAATAGGCCCGCTCCAAATGCCTGCTCTCTGGATAGGACTGAATGATCTTTTTAAGCGTTCGAATCGCATATTTCCATCGGCCTATTCGGTAGTACTTTGCGGCCTCCAGAAAGAGATCGGTATCAGGGGTGTCAAGGGGCGATTCCACATTCAACAACTGGTCCGTCCTGTCTTGTGCCATTAAACCAGCTAACGTCTTTCCGTTTCCCCGTGGCGTCGAAACCTGGGATGTGGCCTCGCGAGACCCTTTTTCATGCGGCCTAGCCTTACCGCTGATTTCAACGCGGAGTAACCCCTTGCTCTGCCTGACCTGATGTCCAAGCTCGCTATATGGTTTTTGTGTTCTAATGAGCACAGAGGTCACATGGGACGGCCTCTGGGCCGTTTCTATCCCCTGCACCCACTTGTCCCCAACGATGGTCTCGCTCGCAAAGACGGCCTCCGAAACTCCGGTATCCTTGAAAGCAATCAGCATCTCCCTATCCTCAATCAGGACCACCTTATAGTCAGGCGAACCCGTCAGTTTGATCAGAACCTCTGAGGCGTTCTCCCCGGAGTCGACCCAAACCTGCTCAATGACAGCATCTGTTCGGCCTTGGGCATGAAGATGCGGCACCAAAGCCAAGAGCACTGAAAAAGCCACTGAAAGGATCCGTATCTTGACCGTAAAATATCTGGATATCAAAGTCTTATGGCTCCCTTGCCTGGTGTTAAGCACTCAAGATTCCCACAAGAAGGCTTAAAGGGGCGGGATGCTTATCGCTCCATGACCGAGCAATTAATATGCCAAGGACGTGTGACGACAACATCGGGCGATGTTGATCCACGAAGGAATGAACAGGTGTATTTTCACTGCGTTGACAATCTGGGAGGGCGACCCATCCGGATCTGGTGCTGTTGGCGTCGATGTGAGCTGTCAGATTTTTGACGAAAAACCAAGCCTCAATGCAGACCTCATAAGCAGCGTCAACCCACCAAGACCTGCAAAATCCGGCCGGCATAGGCTCAAATTGCGTGGTTGGCAGGACAGGAAGAAGGGTTGTGCGTGGGAACCTCTAGGAAGGTGAAGAAATGGCCCTCGCGACATGGATCATTAGCCCACCGCAGGTTTAGCAAGCTTTTTCTTCTTCATCTTTTCAATGAGGGTGGTTCGATTAATATTAAGGAGTTTTGCAGCCTTTGTCTTCACCCAGTTGGTCTCGTTCAAAGCCTCAAGGATGAGTTTTTTCTCATACTCTTCAACGGCCTGGTCAAAAACAATGCCGTCCTTTGGGATCGTGACTTCAACAGACTCCACCTTGCCGGCCTTGCCCTTGATCGACTCGGGAACATCCTCCAGTTCAACCTTATCGCCATTTGCCAGAATGCTCATCCGTTCAACCATGTTCTCAAGTTCACGCACATTTCCAGGCCAATCGTAGGCGACCAGGGCATCGCAGACTGCCGAGGAGAAGCCGTTGATGCCGTTTCGTTTTCGGGCGTCAATCTTCTTGAAAAAGAAATCAATGAGCAAGGGAATATCTGATTTTCTGTGCCTCAAGGGCGGCACTCTGATAGGAATCACATTAAGCCGATAATAGAGGTCTTGTCTAAAACTGCCCTGGTTGACCGCATTGATCAAATTCTTGTTGGTGGCGGCAATGATGCGCACATCGATCTCAAGCGTTCTTGTTCCTCCCACCCGCTCGAACTTCTGTTCCTGGAGGACCCTTAACAACTTGACCTGCAAATTGGGACTCATGTCCCCAATCTCATCCAAGAAAATAGTCCCGCCATTGGCCAGCTCAAAACGGCCTACTCGCATCTTGTGGGCACCGGTGAAGGCGCCCTTTTCATGTCCAAACAGCTCACTTTCCAAGAGCTCCTCAGGAATTGCCCCGCAATTGATGACGACCATAGCATTGTCTCTACGGTAGCTGTTGTAATGAATCGCCTTGGCGATCAGCTCTTTCCCCGTGCCACTTTCCCCGCTGATTAGGACGGTGCTGTCTGTATCAGCAACTTTTTCTATCAGCTCAAAGACCTTTTGGATCGGTTTACTGTCACCAACAAAATTTTCGAATTGGTATTTTTTTCGAAGCTGCTGCTTTAGAAGGATATTTTCTCTCTCAAGGCGCCTGTATTTTAGGGCCTTCTCCACCATCATCACGATCTCATCCGATTTGACAGGTTTGCTGATATAATCAAAGGCGCCCATCTTTATCGCTTCTACGGACCCCTTGATCGTGCCATAACCTGTAAGGATAATACACATCGTCTCCGGCGATTCATCAAGCACATGTTTCAAAACCTTCATCCCGTCCAGCTTCGGAAGATTCAGGTCTGTAAACACCAAATCATAACACCCAGCGTCAATGCACTTGATGGCCTTTTTTCCATCCTTGGCTTCGTCCACATCATAACCGGCTTGTCGCAACACATCGCCTACGACCTCCAGAATCTCCGCATCATCATCGACGACGAGAATGTTTTCCATGGTCTTTTTCATCACCTGTATTTGTTGGCCAGATGTCGGCCAGACATACCCGGCCCTCGGGCCGGTTGACCGGTTGATAGGGGTAACGTTCTTAACGGTCCTGTCGGCTTTCTATACGCCTAATTGAAACACAAATCAAGTGGATTATCCCCAGGAAGGTGGACGCTTGGTGTCTTGGGAAGAATAACATCTGTCCTATCTGGCAATCATGCCATATAGTCCCCGCGCTGAAATTTAAAGGCTTCCACACCGGCAGTCACGGCGATATGGTTCACGAGTTCTGCAAGTTCATCATATTGTCCAAGATGAGGCGTGGATCGCACATCCAACCCCTTTAATTCCTGCTGTAACCGAATGACTATCGGCTCAATCGACTTCAGGCTTACTTGCGGGTTTTTCAGGGCCTGTGTATATTCCTCCAATACATCAAGGACCTTGGAGGCATGTTGCAGGGTTTGCCTGTCCACAGGGGAGACCTTGCAGGAGGCAGCCCGAGCCACTTGTGTGACGGAACAAGGGGCGTCTTTGGGTTCTGCCTCGGGGTGAACGGCATCCGTGGCCCTGTCCAGAATCTGTGCAAATGTATTGTCGCTCTTTGCCTTTGTCTGTCCAGCAAATTTTGTGGGGTCAACACGCCCTGTTACGCCATCAATATCCATGTCACATACCTCCTTACGGTCGAATCCCGATGAAATCGGGACTGTAGCTTGCTACAGGGAGCTTCAAATGTTCTATTGCTCCTATCTATCGGCAAAATAGCCCTGAAGCATGAGGCGGATTCTCCTTGATTCTTGATTGATTCTTGACGGAGATCACCATGTCATGGCTGGTGACCTGGCCGTGGCCTAGAGGCTCATGCATTAATCGCACCAGAAAAGAACGGTGATCTGACAAAAATGAAGGGAGCTTGAGTCCCAAGGGGGCATGAGAGGGCGCTACCTTCTGAGTGGAAGCTGGACGGTGAAAGTGGTCATGGCAGGGACGCTTTCAAAGGTAATATTTCCTTGGCATTCTTCGAGCAGAATGGATATGATTGTAAGTCCTAAACCGCCATGTTGCTCCTCTTTGCCTCCGTGGTCCGTTGCCCTTTTTGTGGAGAAGCCGGCCTTGTATATGTGCGGGCGATTTTCTTCAGGGATCCCGCAGCCCGAATCCTGGATCCTGATAAAAATACGGCCCCCTTCCTGGGAAGTTTCAACGATCAGGTGTTTACGTTCCGTGTGCACCATGGCCTCCGAGGCATTCTGGATCAGGCCTAACATGATCATACAAAAATCCATATGTCGGCCCCTGAAAGTTGGAAGGTTTTCATCAAGCCGTAAGGTCTTCTTTACACGGTGCTTAAAAAACATGTCCGCATCAAGCAACAAGAGGGTATCCTGAACGACCTCATTGATTTTCACCTCACCCATTTCAGCATGCTGTTTGCCAAGGAGATCTTTGGTAAGAAAGCTAAGACTGGTATTCAATTCATCAAGCCCCCTCAGAAATGAATCTATTCTTTGCTGCATGCGGTCTGCCAACTCCGTAGCCCTCGTCACATGGGCTCCTCGAAGATCCTGCCGCAATCTGCCTATGTCCTGCTGCAGCTGCTCGGATCGAACCCAGAGGATTTGAAGGGGTCCATTAAGGTTGTGGACAAATCCCTCAAGGGTTCGAATGAAGTACATGCCACAATACTGATCGGCAAGCTGTCTTAAGAGCATCCGCTCCCTGAATGATGCCGATGAATATTCACCTTGAGTTTTTTGGAGATCACGCATTTTTGCTGTTTCTTTTGCCCCTGATGGACTCCCTCTGCCTCCGGAAAACGTAAGTGATAATCCATTCCTTATAGTCTTCATGGAGGTTCAGGAATTCCACTGCCGCCTCATACCCCTGCTTGCCCTCGTTTTGCACTGGATTCACTCGCACAACCTTTCCAAAAACCTGCAATGAAACCACAGGGTATCTAAAGATCCTGAAGCTGATCTTAAGGATCTGACCAAGTTTCAATGCCGTGTCGCACAGCATCCTCATTCCGCCGCCGCCAATGTCCACGCCCTGCCCTATAAAGACGTTTTCGTCATTCTTTTCATGGCTGGCCAGCAGTTTCAGTACGCGATCCAATTTATCCTCTATCTGAATTAAAAAGTCTATTAAATTTGGGTCAAACCCCCCACCAGCCGCATACTTCTCTTCTTCAACATGCGCAGACCGTTTTATGGGCTGGACAACAAACCGATCTAGCCGATCATCTTGGTCCTCCTTCATGGCCTCACATTCATCAATGACCGCACAGTGCACTTCAGCACGAAGTGTTGCCCGCACACAGTCCCGCTTCTCATCTCGTCTTATCTTCTTCATGGTTGACCTCATCTTCGTTGCGTTAATGGGCCGGAAGGGTCCATCCACTTTCCCCATGCAGCACCCTGCAACGCTTATACCACTTGGCACGGTACAGGCAAGCCACTTCGCCTTAACCGACTCTTACAACTCAATTATAGTAATAACGTCAGCAAGTTAAACCTATCCATGACCACTTGCTAAATTCTGAACCGGGAGTCATGACCAGAGGTGCTCAGCTTGTGAGGACAATCATGGAAGGAGCGTTATACGTGGGGCTGACCCATGTCGGTGTCAAAACTGGCGAGACCTTTAAATCTTGGTCCGGCACCATGATGCGCGGTATCGGAGGTGAGTAAATCCTCCCTGTGGGAGATCTCTCCCCTTTCGTAGACTTTCAGAAAAGCATCGACCACTTCTTCAGCAAATTGCGTCCCCGCATCTTGCCGGATCGTCTTGATAATGACCTCATCCGGAATCCTTTCTCGGTAAGCACGGTGGGACGCCATGGCATCATAAACGTCAGCCACACTGAGAATCCGCGCTAGATAAGGAATGGCTTCACCCCTCAAACCATCAGGATATCCCTTGCCGTCCCATCGTTCATGGTGATGTCGAATAACTTTTTGCTCCTCGGACATAAGACCCAAGTGGCCAATAATGCTTGCCCCGATGATCGGATGTTGCTTTATCATCTCATATTCTTCCGCCGTCAGAAAGCTAGGTTTCAGGAGAATCCCATCCCGAATGCCGATTTTTCCTATATCATGGAGGTGGCCCGAAAAATTCAATACGTCGAGTTCTTCGTGCGTGGCTCCCATCGCCTTACCCACGCTGAGGGCCACTTCTGCTACGCGGCTCGAGTGCTGTTTTGTGTAAGGATCCCTCGCCTCGATGGTCTCTACAAAGGCGTAAAGTGTGGCAAAAAGATTCTCGTAGATATTTTCGTACAGCGCGACGTTTTCTATGACAGAGGCGGCTCGCCTTGCCATAAAGTTCAGGTAGTATAGATCTTGTTCCGTGAAGGATATTGTCCCCCCCCTGACAACGGCGGTCAGCATACCAATAAGCTTCCCTCGAATCTTCAGAGGCACGGCGATCAACGAACGGATGCCCGCATTCGAGAGAAACGGATCACTCGCATCCTTCATGAGCAAAGGGACACCCTCGGACATCCTCTTGACTAAGACTTTCTCAATACCCCTGTAGTCATTCTCACAAGAGCGGTTGATATTTCCACGAGATGATGCGACAAGGACGGGCTTCCCCCGGGTCTCGTCCAGAATGAAGAAATGGCTCTCGTCGCCGCCGGTGATGTTCGAAGAGAGTCTGACCATAAGTTCAAACAAGCCTGAACTGGTCGAAGCCCAATCTACTTTCTGCAAAATCAGATTTAAGGTGTTGAGATTGTCAATCTTTTCAGAAAGTTTCCGGTTGACAGATTCAAGTCGTTCTTTGCCTTTTATCTCTTTTTTCAGAAACATATTTTCAACAAACAGGGCTCTTTTTTGTAAGGTCCTGCGAATCGTGAACTCAATATCATGTATCTTGAAGGGTTTAACCAGGAAGTCGACCACCCCGTTTCTTAAGGTTGCTATGACACTGTCTGCCGATGGGTACCCAGTCATCACGACAACCGGAATGGTATTATCCACGCCTTGGACCCTCCGAACGAACTCTGCGCCGTCCATTCCGGGCATGTTCAAATCTGTGAAGCAAAAATCGACCCTGGTTCGCTGACACGTCCCCAAGGCCTCAACACCATCTCTGGCCATGAGGATCGAATAGACTCCCCTCTTATCAAAAAAATCCTTGAAAACCTCAAGGATCCTCTCATCATCATCAACAACCAATATGTTTAGCTGTTCACTCATGGGTTGCCATAGCCTTCATAAGATGGGCCTTGAGCGCCTTGAATTCCCCCTCCGTCAGCAAGCCCTCTTTTCTAAGTCCAGAAAGGCTCTGCAAATCTTTCACAAAATTTCGCTCGTCTATCTCGGGTCCTTCTAAGAAGCCTAAGCTGGGGAGGTTAGATGAAAAAAAGTTGAGGTGGCCGATTTTTCTTGGGCTGGGTCCTTCTTCTTGACGGGACTTATTTTTTTCTTTCTTGACAATTCCTAATTGGTCATTGGCAGTCTTCAGTGCTCCGAGTAATCTTTTATTCTCCCGCACCAGATGGACCCTTTCAACGGCATTGTTAAAGGCGATGCCCATCTCCTCGAGCTTGAAGGGCTTCTTGATATAGTCATACGCCCCTTCCCTGACAGCTTCCATAGCGGTTTCAAGGGAGGCATGACCCGTGATGATGATGACAACGACATGGGGATTCGTGACCTTGGCCTGCCGCAGGACCTCCAAGCCTCCGACCCCCGGCAGCATAAGATCCGTTATGACGATATCGACCGGCTGCTTCTTCACAAATTGGACGGCCTCAAAGCCATCAGTCAAAACATCGACCGAGGTATGCTCCCCTGAAACCAGCTCCTTCAGAACCTCGCCAATCGCTTTATCATCGTCCACGATGAGGCTGCGTATAGACTGGCCTTCCATGTTGTTTCACACTCACGGCCACTTCGTTTCGAAATGGCTCAAGTCGTCGCTCTTTGTCATGTGAACCCCTTGACCAACTTGCCACGCAACGCTTTGACGACTCAGCGACTCAACTCAGACTAAGCCCTCTTATCATAGAGGATACCCATCATTTCGTCGATCTTCGCCATTAGATTCAAGACTTGTTCCGGCGGGATCTCTCTGATCAGTTCTTCGGTCTCCTTGTCTACAACTCTTATTATTGTCCGGCCCGTTGTCTCATGCACCGAAAACCGAAGACTTACGTTATGCATCATTTGTATCTCTTGCTGCACTTCATTCAACAGGGCCTGAGAAATCTTGATCTCCGGTTGTGCCTTCTGCTCAGGCATGCTGTGCTGAGGCAGCGCATCAGAGACCACAACCCTGACAGAATCCGGTTCGCGGGTGTGCGTTTTGACAGTTCTAACAGGGCTTATGTTTTCCACCATCATTTAACTCACCCCC
>DAOUZN010000157.1 GCA_030665585.1 Deltaproteobacteria bacterium
TCGACTTGTTGGCTTCTGCGTTATCTTGATGATGCTCGGCTGCGCAACGGGCATTTCCCGACAGACGCGTTCCCAGGTCACCTATCACGGAACGTTCGCGGCGTTGCAAAAGGCCCCTGACAAGCATACGGGAGCGACCGTCATGCTCGGGGGGAAGGTCATAGAAACCAAAGGCTCTCAGATCTCCTCGGAAATTACGGTTCTGCAGCTGCCGCTTGACACGAGGGATCGGCCGCAAGACGGCGACCAATCGCAGGGCCGTTACATCGTTCAATCCAAACAATTTCTCGATCCGGCCATCTATCAAGCAGGAAGCCTGTTGACTGTGGTGGGGAGAGTCACCGGCAGTGAACTTCGATCTATCGGAGGGTTTCAGTATGTCTATCCCCTGGTGGAAGCCATGGAGATCAAGCCATGGCCAGCCACAGGACGCAAATCCCCCAGTTTCCATTTTGGCATTGGTGTGGGAACCTGGTTGTAACACCATCCCCGTCTCGAAGCCCTCAGGCGGTAACTTCGGGCGCGGATGGAAGCTTCTTGTGTTCCTCCTCGTGTTGCTGGCCCTGGGGGCCTATCCCGGCTGTGCCTCCGTACCTTCGAGGCAATTTCGGCAGCAGGTCGGATCACCTATCCCCTTCCAGAAGCTCCTTGAAGGAAACGCTCACGTGGGCGAAAGGGTGATTTTGGGAGGCTACATCCTGGGAACCGTGAACGAGCCGGATGGAACCCGGATCACCGTGTTGCAGGCACCACTTAATTCTCGAAACAAACCAAAATCACAAGACCTCTCTCAAGGTCGGTTTGTGGTGCGTACTGAGCAATTCCTTGATCCTGAGATTTACAGGAAGGATCGCAAGCTCACCGTAGGTGGGGAAGTCTTGGGGGCCTCACCTCAACCGTTGGGAAATCGCACATACCGGTATCCGGTCATCAAGGCTGAGGAACTTTATCTCTGGCCCAAGGAACCCCGTTACACTCGGCCTTACTATCCCTACTACGATTACTGGTACTATCCCCGGCACCATTATCCGTATCACCCCTACCCGTGGTATCGATGGTAATATCGAGAAACTGTTTGAGGATGCGGGCTGTAGCGCCCCAAATCATGTCGCCTTGATAGTCAAAGGCATATGTCGTGATTGCTTTTCCTTCCTGGGTCACTTCCGAGGCTTTCATGCAGCCATCCCTGACGAGGGCCCCCAAAGGCACAAAAATCAATTCGGCAACCTCGTCTTTATTGATTTGAAACGCATACGGATAGGGAACGATGCCTACATAGGGCGTAATGATGAAACCGGTTGACACCGTCAAGATATCATCCAGCCGCCCAAGAATCATGACGTCACCCGGGGCAAGGCCGATCTCTTCGGCACCTTCTCGCAGGGCCGTTTCAAGGAGGTCTGAGTCATCCGGGTGAACCGTGCCCCCGGGGAAAGAGATCTCGCCTTTGTGGTGCTCCACCTTCAATGATCTTCTTGTAAAGAGCACATGGTACTGCCCATCTTTTTCAACAAGCAGCAGCAACACCGCAGACGGCACCAGCTTTTCATTCTTGATCTGCTTCAATTTCCTGGATGCCAGACGCTTCGCAATTTCCTTTTCCATGGAGACACTGTATACCCTATTTTGCCCCTTTTCTGGAACGCTTTTTCTGGGAGGCGATGCACTTAGCCCTTACCTTCAAGCTTTCCACGTCGCATGCCGATACAACCATCAGGGCCATGGCAATTCGTGATCTCCAAAAATCACCACGCCCATGACCTCGCCCTCGACGCCAGTGACCTTAACCTTGGTTCAAGGCTGACCCCATCTCCACGGGTTGAGGCGGAGTGGCTCGCTCAAAACGAGAAATGTCCTTGACTAACCCTTTGATTTGATGATATTTCGCCAAACAGCTTTCGTAATACCTTATATGATGGCCGACAACGTAATGGAATGATTTTCCAATGACCTCCTCTGCGACGAAGAGAGGCGGGGTTTTTGGCTGTGAAAGGATAGGGTATGAAGAATGAATCGGTGGAAAAAAGGTCTGAGTCCAGAACGGAGTTGGAGAAGTATCACAGTGTTGAATTCAAACTTGCTGACCCCGGCGCCCGATACCAGTTCAAGATATGGAATATGTCGTCCAGAGGCATGTGTCTGTTGGTGAGGGAGGATTCTGATGTCATCAAGTGCTTACATCTCGGCGATACATTGGATATGAAATATTACACCAGCGACGCATCTTCGCAGCCTGAAAGCCTGAAGACACAAATCAAGCATGTCACAAAGGAAGAAGAAGGGCGCTTCCAGGGGCACTATTTGGTTGGTCTGTTCATCTTGGAAAACCAACAGCCGCGCGAGTAATACGACCCATCATGTCTTAGCGCCTTGTTCTTGCCCACCCATGTTGAGCGCACCCTTGGAGACTAGTCCAGTGCCCATCCACGAAACGCTATCCAATCAATGGGCACAGGCGTCAGTTTCCAATTCAGAAATGAGCATTTTTTGCTCTGAGCAAGGCCGCACAAGGGTTTGCGCCGAGGCGTACTTTTCGTACGTCGCAGGCGAAAACCCGCGGAGAACGCCGCTCAGAGGAAAAAGGGCCATTTATGGATGGAAACTGGTCTAGCACAAGGGGAATCCCGCAAATGCACTGGTTTTTTCAAATAACGCGTAAAGTCACCTCGTAGTCAACCCCTTTTCCATAGCAAAGGCCATCAGGGCTACCGCCGAGTGAAGATCCAATTTTTTCATAAGATTGGCCCGGTGTTTTTCCACAGTCTTTGGGCTGATACAAAGATAGTCAGCGATTTCTTTGTTCCTGTGTCCTTCACCAATCAACTTGAGTACTTGACGCTCACGTGGAGTCAAAAGCCCAAGCGATGAGTCGGACTCTAGAGGTCCTCTCCCTTCTAAGTATGTCGCCACCAATTTTCCTGAAATTCCCGGGCTAATATAGGGCTTGTTCCCCAAGACGTTCTCCACGGCCAGCATCAGCTCGGCCCGAGTCGCATCCTTTAGGAGATATCCATCTGCGCCGGCCTTCAAGGACGCATAGACATATTCCTCGGCCTTGTGAACCGTCAATACCAAGACTTTTGTATCCGGGCACTTATTCTTGATCTCTTCGATGGCATCCAGTCCGTCCATCTTAGGCATGGACAGGTCCATCAAGATGAGGCTTGGCTTGAGTTCTTCCACGCACCTGACAGCCTCACGGCCGTTTTCGGCTTCTCCGACAATCTCAAAAGCCGGGTTCGAAGACAATAAGGATCGCAACCCTTCTCTAAGTATCCGGTGGTCTTCCGCTATCACAATGCGATGTGGTGTCTTCACAATACGATCCCTGGAGAGCCCTAACGATTCTCAGCAGTCAGTCACAGAAATAGCCTTTGTCATGTTTTTCCGGCCGCCTCTCGGGTTCCCTACTGCGTCACTGGTCAAGAAATACTGTGTCCCGCGCCAAGATATACATTCTATACTTTATTTACCCTTGGGAAGCAACCCTGTAGCCTCTTGGACTACCCGGGCACAACAAAGTGTAATCCTGCCGTGAGCATCACTTTGCGTCAATGAGCATGTTGAAGACATTAATCGTTGAGGACAACGCCACCTTTCGAGAAACCTTTACGGAGGCCCTGGGTCAGCGATTTCCTTTCATGGTGATTGAGACGGCCTTGAATGGGACAGAGGCGCTGGAAAACATCATGGCGTTTCTGCCTGATCTGGTTTTCATGGACATCTGC
>DAOUZN010000008.1 GCA_030665585.1 Deltaproteobacteria bacterium
GCCACTCATGATGCCTTTACAAATTGGGACCTGGGACTTATTATGCTCATAAGTGGCCATATATCCACCCTGCCATGAACAAGGAGAAAAATAAACGTTGTAAAGAACCGCTTGTGACGTCAAAGAGTTGCATAGATGCAGAGACATGTACCCTCTGTATGAAGGAGTGATCCATGGAGTACATCAAGATACGCTTTGGAAAGAATCTCGGACGCATGCACAGCAGGCTTCAGAAAACCATAGACGAGATGTTTCAACAGGTCAACCCCATGCTCGTGCTCCAGGAGCAGACTTGGCGCCCTCAGATGGACGTCTATGAAACGCCTAAAGAGATCATTATTGTGGGAGAAATCTCTGGGGTGAATAAGGAAGACCTGGAAGTGGAGGTTGATCAAAAGGCCGTCAAGATAACGGGGGCGAGGCGGGAGACGGCCCGTGTTCCCGGTATGAAGTACCATCTCGCCGAGATCGCCTATGGCCGGTTTGAAAGAATTCTGTTCCTGCCTGTCCCCATTAATCCGGAGGAAGTCGAAGCCTCTTATGTGAACGGTCTTCTCAAGATTACCCTGGCAAAGCAACTGCGCGAGAAGGTTCGTCAGATTCGGGTTGAGGGAGAATAAGGTGCACAATCAGGAGATAGATTCATGGTAGAAGCACCCGATAACCAAGCTTTGCCGAAGGCAGAAGAGTCCCGTAAGATCCCTGAAGTTTTGCCGATTTTACCGGTCATCGATCTGACGCTCTTTCCCAGGATGGTCCTTCCACTTGTGGTCCACGGAGAGGAATCGCAGAAATTGGTCGATGAAGCCATGGCCAAAGACCGTCTGATCGGGATCCTGGTTTCCAAGCGTAACGATTTGCAACCTGCCGAAAAACCAGAAGAACTTTATGAGGTGGGAACAGCCGCCCTAATTCTGAAGATGTCAAAACCCGACGAGAAGGGGACCCAACTCCTTGTTCAGGGCATTGCTCGGTTCCGAATCCAGGAATACGTCTCAGACAAGCCCTATCTCCACGCCAGGATTGAACCGATCCTTGAGCAAAGCGTCAAGGACATTGAAGTGGATGCCATGATGAGCAACCTCGTCGGGCTGTTCCACAAGGTGCTGAAGCTTTCTCCTTACCTTCCAAAGGAGATGGGAGCCCTGGCTAATTCCCTTGATGAAGGCGGGATGTTGGCAGACCTGATCGCCTCCAGCCTGAACATTAGCAAAGACGAAAAGCAGAAGGCCCTTGAGGCCCAGGGTGTGAAGGAACGCCTGAAAGAGGTGACCCGCTTGATCAACCGTGAGCTTGAGGTTCTTGAGTTGGGGCAGAAGATCCAATCCCAGGTCAAACAGGACATGGATCAATCCCAGCGGGAGTTTTACTTGCGGCAGCAGCTCAAGGCGATCAAAGAAGAGTTGGGTGAAAAGGACGAGAGCAAGGTAGAAGTCGAGGAATATCGGACCAAGATCGCTGAGAAGAACCTGCCGGAAGAGGCAAAGAAAGAGGCTGAGCGGGAGTTGCAACGCCTGGAGCGTATGCATCCGTCCTCAGCCGAGTACACGGTGGCTTCCACCTACCTGGACTGGATGACGGCCCTGCCCTGGAACCAAAGCACTGAAGACATGTTAAACATCAAGAATGCCCGGAGGGTTTTGGATGAAGATCACTACGACTTGGAGAAGGTGAAAAAACGCATCATCGAATACTTGGCGGTCCGCAAACTGAAACCCGACTCCAAAGGCCCCATCCTCTGCTTTGTGGGGCCACCAGGGACTGGCAAGACCTCCCTGGGCCGATCCATCGCCCGGGCCTTGGGGAGAAAGTTCATCCGGCTGTCGCTAGGCGGTGTACGGGATGAAGCCGAAGTGCGCGGCCACCGCCGCACTTATGTAGGGGCCTTACCGGGACGAATCATCCAGGGAATCAGGCGAGCCGAGAGCAACAACCCTGTTTTTATGCTGGATGAGATCGACAAGGTGGGCGCTGATTTCCGCGGAGACCCTTCTGCGGCTCTCCTGGAGGTTCTTGATCCCGAGCAAAACTTTTCCTTTTCTGATCATTACCTGGATGTTGCCTTTGACCTTTCCAAGGTGATGTTCATCACCACCGCCAACATCCTGGATACGATTCCCCCCGCCCTTCGAGACCGCATGGAGGTGTTAAACCTTGCCGGCTATACCGAGGACGAAAAGGTGAAGATCGCCCAACGCTACCTTATTTCCCGTCAATTGGAGGCCCACGGCCTCACGCCTGAACAGCTCACCATCACGGCAGGCGCCATTAGGCGCATCATATCCGGTTATACGCGGGAGGCTGGTTTAAGAAATGTGGAGCGGGAGATAGCGGCTGTCTGTCGGGGTGTGGCTTGTGTGGTAGCGGAGGGATGCAAAGGCCCCACACACGTTAAGGCAAGGGACCTTCACAAGTTTTTGGGCCCTGTCCGGTTTCGTTCCGAGGTGAACGAGCGTATATCAACCCCTGGCGTGGCAGCCGGGCTGGCCTGGACCCAGAGCGGAGGAGACCTCCTCTTTGTGGAAGCCGCCAAGATGAAAGGCAAATACGGCTTGACTCTGACCGGCCAGCTTGGAGACGTGATGAAGGAATCTGCCCGAGCGGCCCTTAGCTTCATCCGGTCTCACGTCCAAGAGCTTGGCATACCGGAAGACTTCTATGAGAATCAGGAAATTCATATCCACGTGCCGGCCGGGGCGATTCCCAAGGACGGCCCCTCAGCCGGTGTCACCATGCTGACCGCTCTCGCCTCGCTACTGACGGATAAGACCGTGGTACGCGACTTGTCCATGACGGGTGAGATTACTTTGAGAGGCCAGGTCTTGCCAGTAGGGGGGATCAAGGAGAAAGTCCTTGCCGCTCACCGGGCTGGGATCAAGCGGATCATCATGCCAAAGTGGAATGAGAAGGACCTTGAGGAAGTACCCAAGAAGGTCCGAAAAGCTATGCGGTTCCATTTTGTGGAAACCATGGATGAAGTACTAAGAATCGCTCTGCCCAAGGATTGAGAGTGTGGTTTCAGGGTTTGGCAGAGCATCTGGCCTTGTCAAGCCCTCAGCGCCTGAACATCGGTTGCCTGCTTCCGCTCAAGATATCCCTGATGTTCCTGGTAATAAAATGTCCCGTTAAAGGGTGTGCCACCCTCCATTTCCCGTTTCCCAGGTTGACCACTTCGACGGTCTCGCCTCTCTTGACGCCTTTCAAGCCATGGACGAACAGTTTTCTGGGGTCGTCAAGGATGAGATGATGGGTCTCTTGCGCTGTGGACAGCCTTTTGACAGGCCGAATGCCAAACTCGTGGAGCACCCTTGTAAACATCAATGCATTCTGTTTCATTTTTGCCTCTTCATTCTGCCAATCAAGCAAACCGTCGGAGTGCTGAGAGCGTGGACAAACAAACTCACCCACGCAGTAACCCTGTCATCAGTATGATGCCCAATGAACTGAACCCAAGGCATCAGGAACGAAAAGTTGGGGCCCACTCAGTGGCCTGTGTGCCCTCGCAGCTCAGCCAGCTCTTTGAGGCAAACAGCCTGGTTGCTGTGTGGGATACTGATGTAGGTGTTGTCCGTCACCGGGTCCGTTTGCACGGTTCCCCCGTATTTTTCCACAACCAGGCGAACGATGCTTAAGAACAGGGCACGGGGACTGGTGCTTTCACTCCATGTCCCAGGCGTGTCGCGGTCGTTTTCGACTCTCTTCATGGGTCCCCTTTCCGCTCACTTTGTATTCGTCCACCTTTACATCGGCATATTCGGAAGAATACTGAAACAACACACGAAAAGGAGGAACGCCATCAACATTGACAGCAGGATGTCTATCCAGTTCAGGCATCAGGGACCCTTTTGTCTTCCCTCTTAACGAACTCCACGGTT
Organism: Deltaproteobacteria bacterium; assembly: GCA_030665585.1. Classification (GTDB taxonomy): domain Bacteria; phylum Desulfobacterota; class Desulfobacteria; order Desulfobacterales. The sequence continues at coordinate 3,876 of DAOUZN010000008.1, forward strand.
TTCACGCTGTAGCGGTCGGCTTCGACGATGCTAACGGTGAGATCCTCGTCGGTAAAGGTCTCGCCTTTCCGAGGGATACGGCCCAGGCGGTGGAGGACGTAGCCGGCTACCGTTTCAAAGCCGGCCTTGGGAATGGCAATACCCGTTTCATCCTCGAGGTCATCAATATCCGTCGTTCCGCTCACACGAAATTGTCCCGGTCTCTTTTTCTGGATTTCGGGCGTCGTGTCTTCGTGCTCGTCGGCAAGCTCACCAAAAATCTCCTCCATGATATCTTCCAGCGTCACAATACCGATGCATGCACCGAACTCGTTGACGACGCCGGCCAGGCTTTCACGCTCTTGTTGCATCTCGACGAAGAGCTGATCGATCTGTTTCGTGTCAGGCACCAGGCGTGCTTGTCGTATGTATGGCCTGATAAATGTCTTTCTTTGCTTGTCGTACAACACATCAAAGATGTTCACGAGACCGACGATCTGATCGACCCGTTCCCGATACACTGGGATCCGTGTGTAACCTTGCTCCCGCACGAGAGCAAGCAGTTGCTCAGTGCGTGCCGTTTCTGCAAGCAGAGCGACCTCCGAAATAGGCACCATCACCTCCAGAACAATGGTCGTAGCGTAGTCCAGGGTCGATTCCAGCATCTCCTGCTGGTGTTGCTGAAGACTCCCGCTTTCCAGGGATTCTTCCAAGGCGAGCTTAATCTCCTCACGGGTAGTGTAGAGGTTCTTGGGCTCGCTTCGGAAAAGGCGAAAGAGTAAATTGGTGCCTAGGCCAATAGGGAAAGTGATCGGTGTCAGAACCCACGATACTACCCTCCAGAAACTACCCACCCGGACGAGTGTGCGGTCGGCATGGTGTCGGAAATAGGCCTTTGGAACAATCTCGCTCAGAACCAGCAAGACAGAAGTCATGACGACGGTAGCTACGACAGGGCCGATAGATCCCATCCAGCGTTGCAATGTGACCGTGGCAATGGCGCCGCCTGCGATGTTGAAAACGTTCGTTGCGATGAGCGTCACCACCAGGATCCCTTCCTTATCCTCCAAAAGGGCGAGGGCCCGGTGGGCACTCTTTGCACCTTCAGAAGCCAAATGCCGAAGGCGTATGCGGCTTGCGGAAACCAAAGCTGTTTCAGAGCCCGAGGCAAAGCTCGAACCTGCGATGCAGATCAGAAGCAAGATCAACTCAAACGTCATTTTCGAAGGCCTCCTGGTGGGTCCGTTTGACACGACAGCTTACAATCCGGCCGCGCTTGGATTCCACAACCGTAAAGTGCGCGCCGTTTCGTTCGAGGATCCGCCCCGGGGCCGGGATTTCTCCGAATTCATCACACAGATACCCATTCAGAGTCACGGATTCTCCCTCTGGAAGATGGAGGCCGCAAACCTTGTTCACCTGTTCAATGGGCGCCCTGCAGATGACGAACCATTCATCGGGTCCCAGGGAACGGATCAGTTCTTCGGCCTTTTCGTATTCGTCGTAGATTTCCCCGACAATCTCCTCCAGGAGGTCCTCCATGGTCACAATGCCGGCGGTCACGCCGTACTCGTCCACGATGACTGCCATGTTGATCAGGTTTTTCTGCATGTGTCTAAACACCCGGTGTATCCTGGCACCTTCAGGAAAGATAGCCACGGGCTTAAGCACGTCGCGGATGTCACAGTCTGGATTGAGAAAAAATTCCTTGGTGCTTACAAAACCCACGATGTGGTCCAGGCTTCCTTCGCAAATAGGGACCCGGCTGTGGCTCGCTTCAACCATCAGGTGTTCGAGTTCATCACGAACAATATCCAAGGGGGCGGCCACAATATCCACGCGCGGGGTCATGATCTCCTCGGCTGTGGTTTCCGAGAAACGCATGATATTCTGTGCGATGCGGCGTTCTTGGGAGGTAATGGTGTCCTTGAGGTCTGCTTCGTCAAAAAGCACCTCCAGCTCTGACGGACTCAGGGCACCACCCGCTTCTTCCGGTACCTTGAGGGACCGCAGGATTGTGCACGCCAATTGATCAAAGATGTTAACGACCGGTCGGGAGAATTTAGAAAAAACATGAAGCGGTACGATCGCAGACTCGGCAAGAGATTTTGCCTGGCTCACCGCAATGGTCTTTGGAATGATTTCTCCAATGATAAGGACCAGCAGGGAATCCACCACGATGGCTGCCAAAAGACTGTGTGTCGAAATCAATCTCGCGAAAAGGAGGGCTGCCGTGACCGAGGTGGCCACGTTGACCAGGGTGTTTCCAAAGAGGATCGTTGAAAGCAACTCTCGGGGCCGATGCAACCCCTGGACGATGAGCTGTGAGGCGCGGGATCTCTCATGTCTGAGACGGCGCCGTTCAATGCGATTCAAGGAAAACAGCGCTGTCTCTGTTGCAGAGAAGCAGCCCGAACAGACGAGCAGAACGACCAGAAGTGCTAGTAAGATGAATGTGCCTGATGAGATGTCGAACAACCGGGCCTCCAACCGTGGGGTTCACAAGTCTCTACAGACCTATCTTCCCTTCCACGTGGGTTGCCTTTTCTCCAGAAAGGCCGAGAGTCCCTCTCTGGCATCTTCTGCAAAAAGATTACTTACGATGACCCGCTTCGCATATGCGTAAGCGTGAGCGTCTGACAAATTGACCTGGGTATAAAAGGCATCCTTGCCGATGCTTAGGGCAAGGGAACTGGCCTCGGCAATCCTTACAGCTAATGCATTTGTCTCGGCGGCAAGTTGCTCTTCAGGGACCACTTTATTCACCAAGCCATATCGTTCCGCTTCCTCGGCCGAAATCATTCGTCCGGTAAAAAGCATCTCCAACGCGCGCTTTCTTCCTACGGCACGAACGAGGGGAACGGCGGGTGTGGTGCAAAAAAGCCCGATCTTGACGCCTGGCGTCCCGAAGCGCGTACCCTCTGCGGCCACAGCCAAGTCACAGGCCGCCACAAGCTGACAGCCCGCTGCAGTGGCAATCCCGTGAACCTGGGCAATCACCGGTTGGGGGAGGCGCTGGATCTTTTCCATAACCTCAACGCAGGTGTCAAAGATGCTACTATAGTAGGTCAGGTCTCCACCAACCAGTTGTGAGATGTCATGACCCGCAGAAAAGACCTTGCCCGCCCCTTTCAAGACGACGACCCTCATGTCGTTGTTTCTACCTATGTCTGTTAGCAAGGCGCTCAACTGCTCAAGGAGTTCAAGAGAAAGGGCATTTCTCTTTTCCGGACGGTTTAAGGTCATGATGCCGGTTGGGCCCTCCTGATCAAACTTGACATACTGATCGTTCATATTGCTCCCCCCCTTGCCTCAGGGCTTTCTGGAGATAAATACCGAAGCGCTCCCAGGAACCATCGAATAGTTATTGTGTTCGATGGCGGCTGCCTCCGCTTTGTCTTCGTCTAAGATGTCCTCCGGAGAGGGCTTGCCTGTGTCTACTATCCGATACCACATCCTCCCTTCCCGAGGCTGGGGTATCTCAAAGCTTCGCTCCACGTGGTCTCCATTGAGAATCACAAGGAAATCATCATCCTGTTGCCCGTCGCCCAGTTCTGACCCGTCCAGCATAAAGGCGAGCCCCCTGGCATTGTCTGACCAGTCAGGTTTGCCCACTTCAAACCCGTGCCAACTCACATCAGGATAGTCATCATGGTTGGTGTCCACCCCGCTTAAGAAATGGGACCTGCGAAATACAGGATGCCGGTTTCTTAAAGCGATCATCTTACGAAAGAACCGCACTAGACCATCATGGTCTCTTGCGAGGTTCCAATTGACCCAGTTGATCTCGTTGTCCTGGCAATAGGGATTGTTGTTTCCCTGTTGCGTTCGACCGAACTCATCCCCGGCCAGGATCATGGGAACGCCCTGGGAGACCATCAGGATCGCGACAGCGGTCTTGATCCGGCGCAACCTCAGGTCATTGACTCGGTTGTCATCCGTGGGTCCCTCCACTCCGCTGTTCGAGCTAAAGCTCTGGTTGCTGCCGTCTTGATTATTTTCGCCGTTTTCCTCGTTATGCTTTTGTTCATAGGAGACCAGATCATAGAGGGTGAAACCATCATGGCAGGTGATGTAGTTGATGCTGTTGTGAGGACGACGGCCGCTTGCCTGATACAGATCAGAACTTCCCGCGATTCGGGTGGCCAGCGCTGTCACGATCCCCCCATCTCCTCTTACAAATCGCCTGATGTCGTCTCTGTAATAGGCATTCCATTCTGACCAACGCCCCGGAAAGTGTCCCACCTGGTTGACCTGGGTGTCCCATGCCTCTGCAATGATCTTGGTTTGGGCGAGCACTGGGTCCTGCTCTATCAGATCAACGACCGAGGGCCCTGCCAGTAGCTCCCCTGTGTGATCCCTGCGCAGGATGGAGGCCAGATCAAAGCGGAACCCGTCTACGTGCATCTCGATGACCCAGTACCGGAGGCAGTCCAGGATCAATGCTTGAACCACCGGATGGTTGCCATTGACCGTGTTTCCGCACCCCGAAAGATTCAGATAATCCTTTGATCCACGGTCCAGGGCGTAATAGGTTGTATTATCCAGGCCGCGGAAGCTGATGGTCGGTCCTTTTTCGTCACTTTCTGCCGTGTGATTAAAAACGACATCAATGATGACCTCCAGACCTGCCTGGTGAAAGGCCTTGACCATGTCCTTAAACTCTCTTGCCTGATGTCCATCCCAAGGGTTGGAGGCGTATGAGGCCTTGGGAGCAAAGAATGCCATAGTGCTATAGCCCCAGAAGTTTTTCAGCTTCTCTCCGGTCTTGGGATTGAGGCGCTTGTTTTCCAGTTCGTTGAATTCAAAGACAGGCAACAGCTCCACGGTCGTGACCCCAAGGGATTGGATGTAGGGGATCTTTTCGACCAGGCCTTTATATGTGCCCGGTTTGGTGACCCCTGACGATTTATGGATGGTGTATCCCCGCACATGGAGTTCGTAGATGATGCTGTCTTTTAGCGGCATATTCAGCGGCCGGTCGCCTTGCCAGTCGAAATCATCGGCCGGCATACAACAACGTCGGGAAAAGGAGGTATCTTTGTCTGTATCGGTCGATGGGTCACCCCAGGCCTCTCCGCCTTCGAGGGCCTGGGCATAGGGGTCCAAGAGTATATTATCCTTGTTAAACCAGTGCCCGGCTCCCTTGGGGTCAAAGGGCCCGTCGGCACGGTACCCGTAGCGCAGGGATGCGTCCACGCCCACGACAAGCACATGCCAAATATCCCCGGTCCTGTTGATCTTGGGATCCAAGGCGATTTCAGCAATGGCCTGGCGTTGGCCCTTGCTGAAAAGAACCAGGCTAAGGGATGTGGCGTTTCGAGAAAAGACGGCAAAATTCACCCCCTCTGGTGTCATGGTAGCACCTAGTGGGAGGGGCTTTCCCCGTTGACATTCAAATTGCGCCAAAATGCTTACTCCTCTTTGGCATTCCTCATATTAGCAGTGAAAAAGACCGTGAGAAAGTTTTTTTCGGGCCACCTCATGCCGGCTGCCGCCTGAAGGCCCTTTTTAGAGCTGCGAACCCATCAAGTACCAGGCTCAAGAGGGCGGGTACTAGGAAAATCGTAAAAACCGTGGACACCAACAGTCCTCCCACCACCACACTTCCAAGGCCCCGGTAGAACTCGGACCCAGCCCCCGGGGTAAGGACAAGAGGCATCATCCCGAATACACTGGTGACCGTGCTCATGTATATGGGCCGGATTCTGGACCGCACCGATTCCCGTATCGCCTCTCGGGGTAGCATGTGAGCGTCCCGCATATTGTTGAGGGCTTGATGGACGATGAGAATAGCGTTGTTGACCACAATACCCACCAGGATAATAAAGCCCAGCATGGTGACAATGTCGAGGGGCTGATAGGCAATGAACACATTCACCAGAAGGAGGCCCACAAACCCGCCAGCCGCCGCCAGGGGCACGCTGAACATGATGATGAAGGGATAAAAAAAGTTCTCAAAAAGCGCAGACATTAGGAGGTAGCTGATGACAAGCGCCAAAATGACATTCCACTGGAGCGCGAGCCGTGTTCGGGTCAGATCGTCGGCCGTGCCACTCAAGTCAATTCGGTAGAGGCTTCCAAGCCGTCCGCTCGCTTTGATCGGTTCCACGATTTGATCCTTCACCGTGGCCATGGCGGTTTCCAGAGGGACCTCCGTGGGGGGAATGACTTGAATCGTAATAGCCCGCTCAGAGTTGATGTGGTTGATCTGGGTAGGTCCTTCCTCCAGGCGGACATCTGCTAGGGACCCAAGAGTCACCCTTTCACCCCTGGGCGTTTGCACAAGGAGATTCGCCAAGTCCTGCGTCCGCTCCAGGCGTTCTTCTTCCCCCTTTACGACCAGATCGATCTCCTCGCCCAGGATCCGGAACTGACTCGCGATGGCCCCGTCCACCAAGGCGTCTACGGTCATGCCCAGATCGGATGTGGTCATGCCCACTCTGGTGAGGCGATCCCGGTTCGGGATAACACGCATTTCGGGATTGCCCAGATCAAGGCTCGGGATCGGGCGCACCTGAGCCCCTGGCAGGTGTTGCATCACCTGTCCGAAAATCTCTCGTCCCAGGGCAATAAGACGGTCCAAGTCAGGCCCCTTGATTTCTATTTCAATGGATCGGCCTTCTCCAATGCCCGTGGCAAAAAGACTCGGCTGCTGAACAATGGCGATCATGCCGGGGATTTTGCTCAGCACACCGTATACATAAGGAATTAGCTCCCGCGTCCTCTCCTGGATTGCTGAGATTACGCCCATGAAGACTTGTTGTCCAAAGGCTACATAAAAAAAGTTCTCAACAGGGGGCAGATTCAGCTTCTCCGCAGCCTCACTTTCTTTTTCGTGTTCTATCAGAGGGAGAATGTCTGCTTCGATGGTCTTGGCGATTTCACTCAACTCCCCCATGTTATACCCGGGCGGAGGCAGCAAGATGCCGAACAGAATTTCCCGATTCCCTTCCGGCAGGTACTCTGTCTTGGGCATGAGGAACCAGGCCATGCCGATGGCGAGGGCTGTCATCACCACGGCCAGTCCCAGGCGCCTGGAAACCTTGCCGCACATCCAATAGACAAACCGGGCCACGCCGTCAGTAATGGCCGGTGCCCAACGATAGGGAGACCACGACTTGGGAGAAGGTTTTTTGGGTTCAACTTTTCCCAGTATCTTCGAAGAAAGGCTCGGGATCACGGTCATGGAGACCAGCAGACTGAGTCCCACCGCACTGCTGATGGCGATGGCGATATCCCTGAAGAGCTGGCCTGCCTCTTCCTGCACAAAGAGGATGGGCACAAAAACCGCGATGGTGGTGAGGGTACTGGCCAGCACCGCTCCCCATACCTCCACGGTGCCGTCATAGGCGGCTTGAACGCGAGGCTTACCCATCTCCCGATGACGGAAGATGTTCTCAAAGACCACAATGGAATTGTCCACCACCATGCCGATAGCAAAGCTCATCCCTGCCAGGCTCACCACATTGATGTTTCGCCCAAAAAGGGTCATGACCAGGAAGGTGCCCACCATACTGATCGGGATGGCCACGGCGATGATGAGGGTGCTGGTAAAGTTTTTCAGAAAGACCAGAAGGACAATGATGGCCAGCGTGCCGCCCACATAGATGTTTTGCTTCACGAGTCTAATGGCGCTATAAATGTAGTTCGTCTCGTCATAAGCCTGGACGATGTCGAGGTGACGATCCTTCAGGATGCCGTTGTTCAGTTCCACCAGGGCTTCTCTCACCTCATTCATGACCACCAGGACATTGGAGCCCGTCTCCTGGACAGCATTCATGACAATGGTGGGAATCCCCTCGTGCCTTACCACCACATCAGGGTCCCCATAACCCAAGGTGACCCGGGCTACGTCTTGAACCGTCACCGGGACCCCATTGATTCGTTTGATAATCACCTTGGCCGCATCCTCAGGGCTTTCATACTCCCCTACCGTACGGGCAATATACCGCCGCTTGCCTTCATCAAAGTCCCCTGCGCTGATGTTCTTGTTCTCTACGTCCAGGGCCCGCATGAGTTCCGGGATGGTCACCTCCCTGGCCGCTAGGGCGTCCGAATCCACGATCACCTGAAGTTCCCGCTCCTGACCGCCATAGATGTTGGAAGAGGCCACGCCGGGAATTCGCTCCAGCCGGGGCTTTACGTAGTCGTCGCAAAAATCGTATTCATGACTCAGGAGCCCCTCGTATCCCTCCGTTGCCCCGAGAATCATCCAGGCAATCGCCTGTTCTCGCCGCCCCCCTGACTTGATGATCGGCTTGTCCATGTCATCAGGATATTGCTTCACCTGGTCGAGTTTGTTGGAGACCTTTAGCAAGGCCGCATCAGGATCGGTCCCGATTTCAAACTGGAGGTTGATATAGGCAAAGCCGTCCTGGCTTTCGCTCTTTATCTCCTTGAGGCCTTCTACATTCTTGAGTTCATCTTCCTGCACATCCACGACCTCCCGCTCCACCTCTACGGGGCTGGCTCCGCGCCACACCGTTTCCACGGAGATCTCCGGCTTGTCCACATTGGGCGTGAGCTGGATGGGGATTCGAAAAAGGGAAATCAGGCCAAACAGGACGAGCAGAATCACCCCAACGGTGACCGTGACCGGTTTCTTGATTGATATGTCAACAAGTTTCATGGCAAGTAAACAGTGAGCTAAAATGCCTAGGCGAATTCTTTGTTATCTATGATCAAGGCGGCTTTTACTTTAGGTACTTCACTTTAGTATCTCTACCGGCTGGCCTGGCCGGAGGCGTTCATTGCCTCTGATGACCACTCGATCTCCAGGGTTAATCGCCCCCTCCACCGCCACGTTGCCGTCATAATACCCTGTCACTGTGACAGGCACCGGCTGAACCACGTCGCTGGCTACCACAAAGACCAGTCGGTTTGCCCCTGCTGTTACGATGGCATCCTTTGGCACCAAAAGGGCGTTTTTCTTTGTCCCGAGGTCAAAGGTGGCCCTGACCTCCATGCCGCTCTTGATCTTGAAGTCCGGGTTGGGCAAAGTGACTCGCACTGGGAAGGTTCGGGCATTCGGGTCTCCCTCAGGAAGGATAGCAGAGATCTTGGCAATAAAAGGCTCATCGGATAGGCTCGCCACCAGAACCCGAACGGGGCTTTGCGTGACAAGCTTTACAGCATAACGTTCTGGGACATCCACGGTGATCCGTATTTGCCCCAGATCAACAAGGGTGACCACCTCTCTCGGCCCGCCGACCGGCAACAACTCTCCCACTTGGGTGTGCTCTTTGGCCACATAACCTGCGAAAGGGGCTAGCACGGTCTTCTTCTGAAGCTCGTCCTTCAGAAGCTCAATTTGAGCCTCAGCGCCCAAGAGTTCTTGCTCGAGAGACTGCTGGCTATACAAGGCCTCATCATATTTTCTGGCCGCGATACTATCCGTATCTTTGAGCTCCCTGTACCGGGCCAGTTCCTTTTCTGCAAAGACTAGCTTAGCTCGAACTTTGTCCTTGGTAGCTGTAGCTGCCTTGAGGCGTATCAGCACATCGGTGGCTCTGAGTCTGACAAGGACCTGCCCTTTCTTGACAAAGTCACCCTCTCGGACCGGGAAGTCCTCGACCAATCCAGAGACCTCAGCGGCAACCATACTGCGGGCAATCGCTTCGGTGGTGCCCACCAACGTGATCTGTTCTGAGACTGTGTCCTGAATGACAGGTGCGACCTGAACGGGCACGGGTGGTGGCCCTTGCGCTTTGGTGCCGGTGTCTTGTCCATGCAACATCCCACTCATTAGCGAAAGGGAAAACAATGCGACCAAAGTCGCACAGACAATAAACGTCCTATGGTAGGTTTGCCCCATGAATTCGTTCCCCTACGTAATCCAAGATAAGTATCGGCCCGAGTCGGTCATGCCACCTTCACACATCTGTGAGTTTCCTTGATTTGCGGGCCCAAGACACACCTGTTCGAGCCGACTGACGTGTGATGAGACAGGCGAACCTCAGCGCAGGGTGCCAACATAGCGATCTTCCAAGAGATGGTTGGCTATAACGACTCGCTGAATTTCTGAGGTCCCCTCATAGATGGTGAAAACGCGGGCATCTCTGTAGAAGCGCTCCACAGGATATTCTTTAATATAACCATATCCCCCATGGATTTGCAAGGCCTTGGCCGTGACGCGGTTGACCATTTCCGAGGCAAACAGCTTGGCGATGGAGGCCTGCATGGTGTATCTTTCGCCCCTGTCCTTCATGGCCGCAGCGGAGAAGGTGAGCTGCCGGGCCGCCTCCAGCTCTGTGGCCATGTCCGCCAGCATCCAGCGGAGGCCTTGGAACTTTGAAATCGGTTGTCCAAACTGCTCCCGCGCCTTGGCATAGGAAATAGCGGCATCCAAGGCTGCCTGGGCCACGCCCACGGACTGGGCGGCGATGCCTATTCGGCCGCCGTCCAACGCAGTCATAGCGATCTTGAAGCCATCTCCTTCTTGTCCCAACAGGTTGCCGGCAGGGATGCGGCAATCCTCGAAAACAAGGTCGGTCGTATCAGAAGCGCAAAGGCCCATTTTTTCTTCGGTTTTTCCCACCGTGAAGCCCGGTGCTCCCTTCTTGACAATAAATGCACTGATCCCTTTGTGCCGTTTTGTCTTGTCGGTTTTGGCTGTGATGATGGTCACACCAGCATGCTTTCCCGAAGTAATGAAACGTTTCGTGCCATGGATGATGTAGTGCTCTCCGTCGCGCTCGGCCCAGGTGAGCTGGCTCACAGGGTCTGATCCCGCCTCTGGTTCGGTCAATGCAAAGGCGCCGATGACGTCGCCCGCAGCCAGAGGTTTCAAGTACGTTTGTTTCTGCTCTTCAGTTCCAAAACGGTTGATCGTCTCACAAACGATGGAGTTGTGCACGGACATCACCACTGCCGTTGATGCACAAGCGTAGGCCACTTCCTGAAGGGCCAATACATAACTCAACGTATCTACGCCGGCCCCGTTGTATTCAGGCGGGACCATCATTCCCATGAGGCCCAACGTTCCCATCTTTCTGAGGTTTTCGGCTGGAAATTCCTTGGTTCGGTCTCGCTCCATGGCCGTGGGGAGAAGAACCTCCCGGGCGAAGTCCCGGACCATGGTTTGAATCATGATTTGCTCGTCAGTCAGCTTAAAGGGCATAGATGATTCCCGACTCCCGTATGGATTACGGCGTATAGATGACAACCAAGAGCTCTGCCTTCTTTTTCCCGATATTCTTTAGCCGGTGCCTGATCCCCGAGTTAAAGTGGAGGGATGCACCCCCCCTCAAAGTGTTCACATGGTCCCCTACGGTCAGTTCGATATGTCCGGTCAGGACGTAGACAAACTCTTCTCCCTCATGTTGGTACCCCACTCCCTTGTGATCCTTCATGGCATCTATGGTCACGCGGAAGGCCTTGAGGTGCTTGTTGTCCGCACCAGGGGTCAGGGTGGTGTAAGCATAATCTGCAGTGCGCTTCTTATATGCCTTGACGCGTTTTTGGGCCGCCGATGCCTGTTCTCTGAGCAATAATCCTGAATCAATCTCCAGGGCTCGAGATATCTGTAGCAACGTGCCCACGGGTGGTATGATCTTGCCTGCTTCGATCTTCTTCAGGTCATCGATACTGCAGCCCGTATCGTTGGCGACCTGATTCAACGTGATCTTTTTCTGCTTTCTGAGTTTACTGATCCTTTCCCCTACGGCTGGGGCATCGGCCTTCCTTTTTCTGGGCATCAGGAACCTCCCTGAGAAAACCCTTTCATCTTGTCTGCCATGATCTGATCACACAATGTGAATGGGTCCGTTCTTTTCTCGACAACATCGTCGATCATTTGTTCAAACGTTTCAGAATTCTCAAGCTCTTGCATCATTTCGGCAACCACGCTCTCCTTGATGGTGTCTATGAGCTCCCTTAAAGCCCTCTTTCTCAGGTGCTCCTTAAGGTGTCTCTTGGCATGAGCCAATAAGAACGCCTTGTGCGTCTCTATTTCCGACAACAGCTCCGACACACCCAGGTTTCGAATCGCCTCCGTGGCCACAATAGGTGGTCGCCACTTTCCCTCAGCGTCTCCTTGAGCGCTCATAGAAAGCATGGCTTCGAGCTCACCGACCGTTTTCTTCAGGCCCTCCCGGTCCGATTTATTGATCACAAAGATGTCAGCCACCTCTAAAATCCCTGCTTTGATGGCCTGAATGTCGTCCCCCATGCCGGGGATGAGGACGATGATCGTAGTGTGTGCTGTTGTGACAATGTCTACCTCGTCCTGGCCGACCCCCACGGTCTCTACCAGAATAATGTCTTTGCCCATAGCATCCAGCACGTCGATGACATTGCGTGTGGAACGGGTCAGGCCCCCAAAATGGCCCCGGGTGGCCAGGCTCCGGATGAATACTTCCGGATCAGTGCCATGGCGCTGCATCCGAACCCGATCTCCCAGTATGGCGCCACCGGAGAACGGGCTGGTGGGATCCACGGCAAGAACCCCGAGACTTTTTCCCAGCCCCCTGTAAGCCTCAATCATCTGGTCAACCAAGGTGCTTTTCCCAACACCGGGAAAGCCGCTGACGCCAATGATATAGGCCCTGCCAGTGTGTGGATAGAGGGCTTTTAAGATCTCTCTGGAAGAGGCCCTGCCGTCATCGATGTCTCGGATCAGCTTGGCAGCCGTTCGGACGTTGCCTGCCAGAATCTTGTCTACCGTGTCTTGAACATTAACCGGCATCTATGGGTCCCTTAGACCGCCAACTCCAACCCTTCGTGGGCCATCACAACAGTGCAAGCCTGGCTTTGGCGTTTCAACTCCAAATACTTGCGTGCCCTTTGAAACTTCTCATGGAGGGTACGATCATCGTGGGTAGGCTCATGATGGAAAAGAACTAAGGTCTCGATATTGGCTCGAAGGGCTACGTCAACGGCCGTCAGGGGAGAGCTGTGTCCCCAGTCTTCTTTTCTGACGGCCTCTCTGACCGTGTACTGGGCATCAAATACTGCAACCTTTGCCTGGGAAAAGAAGGCGATGAATTTTTCCTGATCGGGTCTCGAAAAGTTGTTGAGGGCCGTATCTGTGGCATACACAAAAGCGGCCCCTTGCTTTTCAACCCGATAACCAACGGACCCGCCCGGATGTTTCAGCTCCATATTGGAAATGCTCAGGTCATCGATCGTGATGGTTTCTCCTTCGGAAACACGGAAGAATTCAATATCAGCGTCCATGGCTTCGAGTGCGACTGGAAAATATGAAGGGGCCTGTTGTATCTTGAAGCGTGTCTGAACGTCAGCAAAGGCGCTGTAAACGACGATGCGATTTCCCGGCACAAAGGCCGGAAGGAAAAAGGGGAAGCCATGGATATGGTCCCAGTGGGTATGACTCAAGAACAAATGGGCCGTTCCAGTCCCTTGCCCGAATCTGCCCTCCATCAGGTCCATACCAAGAGCCCTGATCCCAGAGCCCGCATCAAAGATGATGGTCGTATCCCCGGACTGCAACTGGACGCACGAGGTGTTGCCTCCGTATGTTCCTCTTGCATGTGGGGGCAGCCCGTCGACGTACCGCTCCACGGTACGTTCATTTTCAAGATCATGGTCGGAGGCCCCCTTCAGGGCCGAGACAATCTTTGCCTTGACCTCGTGGGGGCCTATGGGTGCCGGAATAGAGCCTCGAACGCCCCAAAACTTGAGAATCACTAGTTTTTCTCCGCTCTAACCATTGATGCACACCGCGCCTTTTTGAATGCCTGAATGGCAAATGGCGTCTCTGAGAAAGAGGCGCTGTTCATAAAAGGGCCACCACAGCAAATGCATCTTACTGATGGTCATATCGGCATGCTGTACGAAGTGCTGCCGATTCCCATTGTTCCGAGGGGTCATAGAGCACAGCAGGATGTCTGCCATGCCAGTGGCCGCCTTGGGGGGTAAGAACACGCCCATTAATCGGCATTCGGTAAGCCTTCCCTTGGGCACTTGATCAAAGACCGGTTGGTTTTGAGTCACACCGGTCGCCAGCTTGTTTACGGCCGCAATATTTCGTATCGACACCGCAGGCACATAGAACCGGATGGGCCGCTGGTCGGCACTCTGAGCGACCCTTGTGGGAAACAAGAGGGAAAACTCGTGCAGATCCGCCACCGTTTTAAGGGCTTGTCCATTGGAATGGATCTCGGCCTGGAAGGCCCAGAACGGCAAATACAGCAACGGCTGGTTTTCGCCTTTCGGCGGTGCGGCGGCGTCAAAGCGAACGCCCCTGAAGCGGCCAGCTCGTTCCATCCACGCCCGATGACACGTCCCACACAGATGAATGATGTCGAAACAATTCAGGGGAAGCTCCCACCCGCAGTTCGGGCATTTGAATGGAATAAAGGACACCTTGCTAAAGCTGACCGTGGCAGGCCGTTCCGCCGCCTTTGCCACCATCTGTTCCCATTGCTCCTGTGTGAGGATCCTGGTCACTTTGTTGGCCACCGCGTCCAGGATCAAGATGCGAGCTTCCTTCCCCCATGCGAGCTTGATCATCCAGAAGGGGAAATAGATCATGCTGTATCGCTCACCAATCAAGCGGGTCCGCTCCAAGTGAACCCGTATGTCCGTTTCGTCCAGTCCCACCTCGGTCAAGGACGTCCCATACCTTACGGCTTCTTTGAAAGGCACTGCAACCTTGATGGTGGACCCCAGTCTGGACATCTCCGAAGGATCAAAAAAAAGGAGCTTCAAGGCCCCAGGCCGGACGCCCAGCGAACAAAGCCCCAAGTTGATGCCGTCATAGGCCGGAAAGGTCTGGTCCACTTGTTTGGTCTTCAACTCCTTGACGGTTTCACCCCGCACGTTCCTGCCAAATATCCATCTGAAGGCCATCCCTTTGATCCGCCAGTAGGGCGCAAAAAAGAGCTCTTTTTCGCTCACAGGTGCTCCCTTGGCGTTGGCCTCCTTCATGGCACCATGAATCGCTTTCTTCATCCGTTGGACATCTTCCCTAGGTGCGACATAAGTCCGTATAACCCCTGAGCGGCCGGTCATGTGAAGGGCACAACCACAGTATTCACAATGAATCACGGTGCTCTCTTCGTCGAATGAGATATCCGCACCGCACTGCGGGCAACGGGTCGAAAGCAACAGGTCCATGAGTGCAAAAAAGTGCCTAAAGTTTAAAGGGCCTAAACGTGACGAAATCGTCGAGGACCCTTTTGTAAGTGGTATTGACCATCTTCAGAGGAAAGCACTATTCGATCTTCTCGCCGCAATGGTTGCAGAACCTGGCCTCGGGCAGCACTTGGGCTTGGCACTTCGCGCATGTGATATTGGGCTTCTCAACGCGTGCTCCACAAACCATGCAGAATTTGGCCTCCGGGGGCAGGTCCTTGTTGCATGCGTGACATCGATTGACCACAACCATCTGGTGGCCGCAGTTGGAGCAAAACCGAGCATCAATGCTGATGGGGGCATGACACTTTGGACAGGCGACGGTTTGCTTTTGCGTGCCTGCATCTGCCATAGATTTCTGGAGGATGCCCGGGAGCATCATGCCCAGCCCTGCGCCCACGCCGAGCCCCAAACCTTGTGAGGCGGCCCCGGTGCCACCCGCCCCGCCCACGGCGGCGTCTCCCATGGCCTTGGCTGCCTTGAATTTCAAGAATTGATCCAGGTCCTCAACCGCCTGCATCCCGCTGCGCTCGTCGATCATTCGTTGCACCTCGTCTGGCGGGGTGATGGCGTTGATATAAAGATCCACCAAGGCAATACCGTAACGTTCAAAATCATCCTGAACGCGGCTTTTCAGGGCAACGGCAAATTCATCATATTGTTTGGGCAGATCGAAAATCGTGTCGAGGGTCTCCCCCAGCAAGTCATTCAAACGAGAGACAATGACGTCCCGAAGGTAATCGGAAATGGCCCCTGTCTCGAAGACACCCCGCGTGCCCACGAGGGTATTGATAAAGAGCAGGGGCTGGACGACACGCATGGTGTAGTTTCCGAATCCCCGGAGCCGGACCAGCCCAAGTTGCGAGTCCTTGAATGCTACGGGCTCTTTGGTACCCCACTTCAGGGTCGTATAGACCTTCAAGTTGACGAAATAGACTTCCGCACGGAAGGGACTCTTGAACCCAAAGGGGAGACTAAGGGCCTTCGTGATAAGGGGAAGGTTGAGGGTGGACAGGGTGTGACGCCCGGGTCCCAAGAGGTCGTAGGCCTTGCCATCGCGGAAGAAAACAGCCGCCTGAGTTTCCCTCACAATGAGCTGCGCGCCCATTTTGATGTCTCCTGAACCTGTCTCAGGGATGCGGTGGACCATGACATCGCCGGTTTCATCAAACCACTCGATCACTTCCAAAAACACTGCCATAATGACCTCCTGTCCGGATAGAATGCTCTACGGCCTGGCCCTGTTTTGAAAACAATACCCGTATATACAAAAATCGTGCCTCTTCAATCCAATACCGTGAAGGGGATCACTCTCGAAAAAGGGCCATTCTCTCGTGGAGCTTGCCGTTAAACGAGGCGATTTTTTGTTCCAGCGGCTCCAGGGCATCCGCCCCCATGGCCTCAGGTGAGGAGGCCTTCAGATTTTCAGCCGTCTCTTGGACGGCTGACACCGATTCGGCCAGGGCAATGTCAAAGGCATACAGCTGATCGAGTTTGTCCTCATCGATTTTGATCGCGTCAAATACCCCCGAATAGCCATAGCTGGCAAACCGGATCGAGTCGGCTGCTTGATAGAGCTTACGCTCCAAACGACCTAGGCGGGCCAACGGGTCGAAGTGGTTCTCTGCCTGGAGTTCGGCAATCACCGTTTCGACAGTCTTCCTGACCGCATCGAGACGATCGGCCAGAGTGAGCCGAAGCCTTTTGTCCGCATCCCTGCGGGTTTCCTTGTCTTGATAACTCCCTATCCCAGGCACTAGGCGTGCCAAACGTTCGACGCGTTCTGCTAGGCGTTCTCTGATCCCCATCATTCCTCCACGCTTTTGAGTTCCATCCTGATTCCCGGTCATGCACTTTATGGCGTTGTATCAGAGCCTTGTACTCCTATCAACACCCGATTTTGCCGTAGGCCGCAACAACGGGTCGTGTGTGCTCGTACATGGCAAGATTGCAAGGACTGCCTACTAAAAAGCAGTGGATTTATGCCTCTGAACAGGTGGGAAGCCTGGGCATTGGCTAACGAATCAACGGCGGCTGACATGTTTCCACGAGGCTAAACTGTTACAAACTATTCTATTTCGTACGCCACGCTGACTTGGA
Source organism: Deltaproteobacteria bacterium (assembly GCA_030665585.1). GTDB lineage: Bacteria > Desulfobacterota > Desulfobacteria > Desulfobacterales. The sequence continues at coordinate 21,054 of DAOUZN010000008.1, forward strand.
CACGGACCTGGCTTTCCCCTATCTCAATCGGCGGTGCCACGGCCGCGGCTTCAGCCTTCATGACGCCTGCCCGAGTCATCGGCAGGCATAAGTGGCGGGTGGGTGAGAGATACTGGTCTATAATAAAGCACTAAGTGTGAAATAGCAGGAAATGTTCAAAGCCGCAGCATATAGCCCGTCCATCTTCATGCCCATTGTTATGCCAAGCTATTCATAATGGGTCCACATTCGAATTACTTTGACGACTTTTTCGTCGTCAAGGATTTGGTAAACTAGTCGATGTTGTATATTAATGCGTCGAGAATAGGCTCCCGCCAGGTGGCCTAATAGCTTTTCGAAGGGTGGAGGTGTCTGATAGGGATTTTCGCGCAGGATATCCAGCAATTTTTCAGCTTTCGATCGCCGCCCGGCATCAGACAATTTTTTGGCGTCCTTTTGGACATGTGTGGTGAAAAGGACTCGCCACATTACCAGTCAAGTTCCGCAGAGCATTCCTCGATTGGGGTGGCTAGTCCTTCCCGAATTGATTCCCGCATACCAGGAATGTTCAACAGATAAAGGGATTCCTGTACGGATCGCCAATCATCTTCTGAAATAAGCACAGCACTGCCGCGCCTACCGGTTATGATAATTGGCTCGTGGGAAGACGCTGCTTCGTCAATGAGACGATAAAGCCTTGATCTTGCTTCAGTTGCAGTTAAAGTGGGCATGATTGACCTCCAACAAATTAGAATGCACTCGGTGTATGTAATAGTACGTCATAGCGTACGCTTTGTCAAGTGTGAAATATATAGCATAACGTGCGGGTAAGCCCTTCCTATCATCTCTGTGTATTCAGTCAATTCGCCGCCAAGGATCAACCTGACTATGGCGGCCAGATCCTTGCCAAGCCAGATTGCAAATACCGTATGGCCCTGGACGAGGCCAAGAATCTCCTTGCTCTTTCTCCCGGGTAGTGCTTCGGAATTCGATAGCAAACCCGTGTGATTAGGCTCAGAAAACCGTGGCATCCCTCCTGATGTCTTGTTTTTCCTTTGTTCGAGCGCCACTGTCAGCAGAACCACAAGGATACCCCCCAGAAGACAAAAAACAGCTATCCTGAGCCACCAGGGTACGACCGGATCATCGGCAAGATCACATACCATGGTATTCCGGCAAATACTGCAGCAAAAAGCCCCAGCACGAAGGCCAGCGAGCCAATATGTCGAAGTATTCTCATAGCTCCTCCTTGCTTGGGTAATATGCTTTTTTTCGTTCATCGGTAAATGACCACCAAGGAAGAGGCTCTCCACCTTCCATAAAATGGATAACCGACATAAATACATCAATAACACAGGGATCATGTCTTTTCCCTGATGTTGTGCAAAGCTCTTCGTATAGTTCAAATGGCTCTTTTCCAATCAGCTTCCTTGGATGATCAATACCAATCAATTGGAGATCATCCGCCATCGCTTTTCCAATATTAGGAAGCTCATCAAGTCGTGAAACTGTTTCTCTGTCTGGGTTCTTCATCTGTTTCTTTTGTTGCGGCTAACGCTCGGGCTGACAGGTGGGCGGGCGATTTCTCCGCGCATCCTTGTCCAGCCAGATGTTATGTGACTCCGAGCTACTCAGTCTAAACCGTAGACCTGTTCGGGCGTGAGGTAATCAGGAAATTTATCGATAATTGCCCTTCGGGCTAAATAGCAGAAATGGCATTCATCTATGTATCCTTTATCAGGCATCACGCCTAACGCTTTTACCAATTCCGCCGGCCCTCCTCGAATGAGTGGACCGCAAATAGGATGAGAATCTGAGCGGTAGTTAGACACGAGTTCGGAAAGAGGCGTCATCCACATATTACCGATGCTGATCCCTTGACAGATCTGGACATTTCCATATGGGTCGACATGCACCCTAGAAGGCGACTCAAGATCCTCGTACGGACATTCACACAACTCGTTCCATGGCCTGAGAGGAAGATTTTCAGATAGCTTTTCGACCGCTCGTCCTCTGAACATAGCCCCTCCGTCAACGACGGGATGTCCCTTACCTTCCACATTTGAAGATGGTTGCAAAACCTTCGGTGGCTCTATACAGATTGGTGAAGTCTCAATGTCAAGTCTCCTTGCAACAGATGAAGCAATGGTTGCGGGGTTTTCCGCTTCCTCTCCGTAATGAAAAGTATCATTGCTGATATTGAGAAACGACACACCCGATTCTGCAAGTGGCCTTAACCACAATTCAGCGTCCTCTTCTGAATTAGCGCCATAGGCATTTGTTACCACGCCAACCTTAAATCCTTTAGCACTGGCACGCTTGATACTTTCATTTAATAAAGGAAAGAATAGGAATGGCTCTCCTCCTTCATAGAATATCCATTCAACAGTGCCGATTTTCTGTGCCTCATCTAGGACCTTAGTAACCTGACTTATCGTGAAAGTGCCTTGCGATTTAGGACTGCTGTATAGAAAGCAATGATCACATTCAAAGTTGCATGCGTATGTCAAAATAAAGTGGATTCCAGTTAACATCTTCTATACTCTCCTCTTCACATAACGACCTGCGTGAGGTGCTTTGGGGACGCCCTGACAACGGGCAACCAGGCCAAAACTAGCAAGAAACGCTACTTCTCCGAATCCAGGGTTCATGCCTGTCATTCCAAGATGCTTTCATCAAATGACGATCTGTCTTCGCCATCGTGTTATTCCGTTGACAGTTGACCACAATCTCGGATGTGAACCTGTTTCGAGGGTTGTCCACTCGGTGATCCCAATGCCTCTACGCGGTTGACCACATCCATGCCGTCGGTCACCGTTCCAAAGACCACATGCTTGCCGTCAAGCCAGGCAGTTTTGGTCGTGGTGATAAAGAATTGCGAGCCATTCGTGTTAGGACCCGCATTTGCCATTGACAGAATCCCCGGTTTCGTGTGGCTGAGCGTGAAATTCTCATCGTCGAATTTGCTGCCGTAGATCGACCTGCCACCTGTCCCGTTATGATTGGTAAAATCACCGCCCTGAAGCATGAAGTTCGGGATGATCCTGTGAAACGTACTGCCCTTGAACCCAAAGCCCTTTTCACCTGTACACAAGGCACGAAAGTTCTCGCTTGTTTTCGGAACAATATCTGTGCGTAATTCAATCACTATTCGCCCTAATGATTCGTCATCAGCCTCAACGTCAAGAAAGACGTTCACACGTTTCATGATGTTCTCCTTTCTTCAGTGTTGATAAAAAAATTCATGCTCGTATTCTTCCAGCAATTCCCGCGCAGGAGGCCAGGGGCGAGGCCAGGGGTCGGCTGAATTTGATTGTTATGCGTCATTGTAGATTTCTCCGACCACAAATCTCACTGAAGATATCAACAAGTCTATCCGATGAAACATCATTGGCGCGGATCCCGTAGTGGTCCTCGATGCGTTGCCAAATAGGGGATACATCAGCCGATCCCATTTCCGTGAAATCCGATAAGCTTGATTCGTCGGTAATTAGATATTCGCCTGCAGAAAATTCAAAAACCTCGAACATGAACTCATCAGCCACCTCGCGAAGTACATCAACTCTGCTTGAGGATGCGAAAGTAATCTTCTTTCCCCTATATCGTCCTCGCTTAATCTCCATTGCTAGAATCTCGTTTCATTTTCTTGGCGCATATTTCTCGATGAGGCGCGTCACTTTGCTTCACCTTCTTTGATTGCCAATATTGCTTCTTCTAGACTTTCTCTGACAGCGGAAAGTCGAGGGGGAAAGACGAGGGGTCAAGTCTTCATTCTTCACCCGGTACTAAAATCTGTCAAAAGTGTAGACGCGACCCCCCTGTTTTCCAAAGTGTAGACGCGACCCCCCTGTTTTCCCCTAGCCGTCCGAGTGCAACCGTCTTGTTGGGCCCGCTTACTTGATGCGATTCATAAGCCAGTTGACCAAGCCCAAGTCCACAGCCATTTCAGAGAGTCGGTGTGGCAAAACCAATTCAACGTTGAGGGAATGGCCTCGACTCTGCTCAAGGCTTGGGTCAGGGCTATGCACAACGAAATAGAGCTTTCGATAACCGCGTCCATCGAAGTCATTCCAATAGCTCTTGAAGTCCGCCAATGTGGCCCGAGATTTGACCTGAACTTGGTACCGATCGCGCGTGATGGGATCCTCAAGTTCCAGATCCGCATACTTCATCGTTTCGCCAAGCTTTGAAAGTCGGCGCCAGCCGGATGCCCTGAACAATAAGTCGACAAACGTCTCAAAGTCATTCCAGTGGAGTCTCTTTATCCCCTTCTCAACGCTCTGGATTAACGCTCTCCTCGAATTTTCAATTTTATTGTACTCAGGACTCGGCTCATCGTTCAGAACTCGTTGGAGAGTTAACACTTCCTTTACTCGGCAGGCTGTCCCTCGAAAGCCCTGGATTTTCGATAAGTCACCCGGGATGCGGTTGATCAATAGAAGATTGCCATGGATATCGGCATCAGACCAAGTTCCGAGCACTTCGCGGTACTTCGAAATGTGATCCTCTAATACCCCGGTTGAGTCTACTCTACACCACCATAGCCTCGAAGCATGGAATGTAATCCATACGTCTTGTGACGTGGACTCGCAGATGAGCCGCAAAGCATTCAAGTCTCTGGTCACTGCCCCCTTATCTGACAACTCGTGAGAGATCTGTTCTCGGATCACTTCCCATCTGCCGTGATTAATGGCACTAAGGTGTTGCTGGCTCCAACCAACACGCAATTTCGATTCAGAAATGCTGGACTTCTCCCATTCGCCATAACGGCCCAGTTTGATGTAGTATGCGCTGTCAAAATTGATTCGTTGCATGGTCATTCTTGAAGCCCAACTTGAAAAATCAGCGGCGGCGATCAGCCGTCCGCTGGATTTGTTTGTTGGATGCTCTCTTTTCCCCTGTTAGACAAGTCTTCTGAATAGGGCAAGTGTCGCATTCCGTGGTAGCCCCACATTTGCTCCGCCCAAGGTGCCAGAAAATGCGATCCAGATCGACCGGGCTGAATTTCGCTTCACAGAGGTCCGACATCCGCAGGAAAAGCTTGTGGAGGAAAAGATAGTTCTTGTTGTCTGACGGGTTAGTTCCGATCTCCACCGTGTTGTCACTTGTCACGTCCCACCCATATGCTAATAGTCCGATCCGTGCCACCACTCTCGTCACATGAAGGTCGAAAGCGGCATAATTGGGATTGAAGTTTGAGAGGGCCAAGTCTCTGACCTTGAATTTGATGTGCTTGATTCTGAGAAGCTGGTCGTCTGGAAAGTTCTCTTCTCTACAACGTTCCGCCTGGTCAAAATAAACACTCCAATTCCATTGCAGATCGTCTCTGAAGTATTTCACTACCGCAGACATTACAGCCGAACCAACTGGAACACCCCACCTGTATCGTGCCTTGGTCAGAACCTTGCGGTAGTTTTCCGTTTTCAGATCTTCTTTTCGAGTAACAGTCTCACAAAATGCGTCATAAAGCCTTTGCCCACCTTCTCCAACAATGTTGCGCACTAGCAAGTCGCGAATAAAAATGGAAAGGATAGAGATGTCATGATTGCGTGCATGAGAATTGACCATTCGTGCATTGTCCCGGATATAGCCGCGATGTTCATCAACCCACTGTCCGATGGTTTGGCTGCGCCGGTCAAAGGATGACTCCAAAGTTAGAATTGTCTCTATAGTCTGAGGCAGGTTTGGAATAGTGATTTTCATATTATCGATGCATCCAACGCTGCGGATAACCTGCCGAAAAGCCTCAGCTTTTTCGGTCAGTGTTCATCCATTTGTTGGGTTTTGAGCGTCTCCCAAAATTTTCTGGGAGATACTATCCGCATGGATTGGATTTTTCTCAGTCCAAGCAACTCTTTGTCACCGGTCACAAATAATTCCGCATTTCCGTTTAAGGCAGTTGAAAGGATAAGGATATCGTCCGTGTCTTTTATTTCGATATTTGTCAGCTGCGTGCTCTTAGACAAAATGGAATCCTGGGTCAATACCTCAACTAAATCGGATATTATTTCTTGGGGGACCCCGATCTTGGTTCGTAGAATATTTTTTAGTTCGGCGATCAATGGGACGGAAACAACAAGTTGATGGGAAACCAAGACTTCTCTGAGAACGTCAGCACAAAGACCACGGGTTGCAACAGCACTAACCAGCACATTGGTATCAATAAACACCCTCATGAAATCTGGGAAAAAACATCCTCGTCGGTTAAATAACCGCGAGCTTCAGCAAACGGCATCACCCTTTTTCTGATTTCTTCAAACTGCTCCAGACGAAGCTGACGTCTGAGGGCCTCTCGCGCAATCACGCTTCTGTTTTTCCCGGACCGCTGACTGGCTTTGGTTAGCAGGGCATCCAGATTCTTGTCCAATCTTATTGTAAGGCTCGAAGTTTTCATGTCATACATTGTAAGACGTTTTCGGCGGGTGGTCAAGAAAATTTCTAGAACCCAACGTGCTGATCAGCGGTTGCGTCAGCAATCCGCTGAATTAGCTTGTTAAGCTTTTGTTGCTTTCAAGTCTTTATTTGCTATAGCAAGTATCTTATCTAAAGCCCGTTTTCAGAATATATTTTTCTCAATGACCATCTAGCGGCAAAGTACGATGCGATAATGGCCGATATTATACCAGGCAAAAATTTAATGATGATATTTTTCATAATGATTTGAGCTTAACATGTATTGTCTGGAAACCAGGAGTATTGAATATTCTGGAATTCTATATTTGACAATAAAAATGGATTCTGCATATTACAATAAAGCCTGATCAGTCATGAGGAAATTCAGGGGCATTATGGATCGAAGGCCGTGTAATGTCAATAGATTCTCGCTGTCATACTGTTATGCGATTATCGGCTTGGGAGTACCCACGAAAAACGGAAACGGCAATGTTGGAAGACCTCGCCAAGGCACTTAAGAGAAAGGATCACTGTTTGCTCCTGGGCGTGACCGGCGGCATCGCCAGCGGAAAGACGGCCGTAGCCCACATGCTCAAAGAACTGGGAGCGCCCATGATTGATTTTGATTTGATCGCACGGCAGGTGGTTGAGCCTGGAAAACCCGCCCTCCAAAAAATTGTTGACTATTTTGGCAAACAGATCCTTCAGGAAGATGGCACTTTGGATCGGAAAAAGCTTTCCAGCATTGTTTACCAGGATCTCGAAAAAAGAAAAAGGCTGGAAGGCTTTACCCACCCACCTATCTATGAAGCGTTTTTAAAACAGGTCAACGAAATCACAGACAAGGACCCAGCGGCCATCATCCAGGCCGTGGTCCCTCTTCTGATTGAGAAGAACTTACAGCGCCTATTTCACAAAGTCTTGCTGGTTTATGTTCCCCGTGAGTTACAAGTAAAACGTCTAGTCGAACGGGACGGCATCAGCGATGAGGCGGCGGCTAGTATGCTTGAGGCCCAATTGCCTATCGAGAAAAAATTGGGATATGCTGACTTTGTGGTACATAACGAGGATTCCATGGAAGAGACCAGACAGCAGGTAGAAGATATCTGGCGCGAGCTTAAGAAACTTCAAGGAGAAAAGGCAAGATCAGAGTAATGAGGAGCCAGACATGACGCAATGCCGCAAGGATGAAGGCGGGTCGTCAGAGGGTCATAGCATGACAGCCATCAAGGAGCTGTCCCGCGAAAAACTCCTCCTTCTGCTTGAAAATTTTGCCAAGAACTGGCTCGCCCACGACGGCCTGTGGTTTCAGGCCGTGGAG
>DAOUZN010000067.1 GCA_030665585.1 Deltaproteobacteria bacterium
TTATACTCTTGACACTTTTTGTCTCGGTTTGTCAACCGGAAGGGGCTCAATTTTTTCCGCCTATATGCCGATATGTATCTCGAGCAGACTAAACCTTATCTCCCACTGGTGTCTGTCTTGTGTCCATACAGTGGATGAGCAAAAGAGATTGTAACTTGACCGTTCTTGCTGTCAAATACGCTTGCAGAATAATCCCTTTCCTGTTCATGTTCGTTTTTGCTACGCCCCGAATGTGTCCTGCCCAACAGGACTCTCCTGTTGCTGTTGTCGAGCTGTTTAGCGCGTCTTATGGTGGGCCCCGTATGGATGAGATTGCCGACTACACCACATCACGTTTCAGGGACAATAGGCCCAAATCGGTTTGGATCGTGGATACGTGGAAGGCGTTACAGGGCATAAAGTACAGAAGACTTTATGGGTCCGTGATTGATTCCACGATCAAGGAGAACAAGGCCGCGGTTGTGCTTGACGCGAAGATCGGAACTTCCGTCGGTGAAACCGAGCAAAAGGAAATCTATCACCTCATCAAAAAAGGTCAAGGATGGTTCATCGATCAATTGCAGGTAGCGGATGAAAACATGAGTATGGAAAAAATGAACTTGTAACACAAGAAACCTTTTTTCTTTCCTGAAATCAGCCCTGTTTTCAGACAACTCACAAGGCCTCATCCAAGGTATCCCGCTCCGAGACAGATGCCCCCGGCCCGCTACCGCCACGACATGCAGTGGCGTCTGTGCCATTCGTCAGATCAACTCAGCGTACGAGGTTCTGGTTGCTTTGCGTTTCTGGATGTGTTAGTTGTACCCCCTGTCTCGCTGTCAGAGCTCTCTGAGGGAACAACAGCATGGAAGTCTGCATCGCGGTGATTTTGGCAACACGTGGTCAACGTTTAGGCTCATCTGCGTTACTGCGCTGAGCTCATGAGTGTGGAAGAAGGCGGGGTGCGAGTACTAGGGAGGAGGTTCCAATGAACGTGGATAGAATACTGGAAAGCAGACTGACGCCTGAAAGCTTAGGAAAACTGCTGGCGCTTAACAACCATCCTCTGAATGAAGTGATTGCGGATGCCATTTTACAATTTCAGCCCGGCTCTGTCTTCGTCTCATCGGGTTCTCCGGCAGACTTGCACCGTGTACGCGTACAAGCCATGAGACAGGGGGAAGAAAAGCCCCTTATCTTGCGAGGCCATACCGTTCACTTTGATGGGTACGAAGATCAAGGAAGGGACCCTGCCAACACAAAATTTCTCGTATCTCATGGGGCTTCATTGGGCCCGGGCCTCAACTGTCTTGACAGGAAGGAGGGAATCGCCGAGATAGACCAGGTGGTAAATGGTATCATGCGCGGTAAGCACATGGTTGTCAGCTTTTACTCTCTAGGACCGCTGGGCACTGAATTTGCCGTCCCTTGTGTCCAGGTCACGGATTCGTACTATGTCACCCATAGTGAGGACATACTCTACCGGCAGGGTTATGAACTGTTCAAAGAGGAGAGCAGCAAAGAACAGTTTTTCTCATTCCTACATTCTGCAGGTGTCTTAAAAAATGGCGTCAGCCGAGACATTGACCACCGCAGAATGTTCATAGATCTGGAAAGGAATGCTGTGTATAGTGCCAATACGCAATATGCCGGAAACACGGTTGCAGCAAAAAAATTGGCCCATCGCCTGGCCATCAGGAGGGCCGCAGAGGAAGACTGGCTGGCTGAACATTTCCTCATCACCGGGGTTCCCAGCTATGAGGGAAATGAGACCACTTATATAGCCGGCGCCTTTCCAAGCTGGTGTGGTAAGACATCGACGGCTATGCTGTTTAATGTCGTAGGTGATGACCTGGCCCATGTTCGGAAAAAGGATGGCAAGGCCTATGCGGCCAATGTGGAGAGGGGGATGTTCGGGGTCATCAAAGACGTCAATCCCCAAGATGATCCTTATATCTACGACATTCTCGTGAACCCCAGAAAAATCATATTCTCGAATGTTCTTGACGTGGAAGGCAGGCCTTATTGGCAGGGCATGGGAGAGGTCGATATCCCCCTCAAAGGGGACAACCATTCCGGCCCGTGGTGGAAAGGAAAAAAGGATCATAGAGGAAATTTAATTCCTATTTCCCATGATAATGCACGATTTTGTGTTGGATTAGAGGGGCTCGAGAACTATGACGCCACGCAAGTGGTCGGTCTGAGCGGCATTATTTATGGGGGACGGGGTTCAAGAAGACCGGTGCCTGTGTCACAATTGTACGGTTGGGTCCATGGCGTGTTTTATGGCGCCAGCATCGAATCCGAGCCCACGGCGGCCACGGTGGGCCCGGCCGCTTCTAAGGTCATTATCAATCCCATGGCCAATAAGGAGTTTTTGTCGGTTCCTATTGGAAACTACTTGGAAAACCACATCAAATTCGGCAGAGACTTAACAGACCCGCCAAAGATATTCTATGTGAATTACTTCCTTAGAGACCCCTCAGGGGAATTTATGAACACCAAGATGGACAAGAAAGTGTGGGTCAGGTGGATAGAAAGAAGGATCCGCGGCAAGCTTGGCGCCTATGCAACGCCCACGGGCTTTATCCCTAAGTACGAAGATCTGGTTGAGCTCTTCAAGAAAGAGTTGGCGACGAGCTACTCAAAGGAGGACTATGAGCTTCAATTCATGACCCGGATGCCTGAGCTCTTAGAAAAACTAGACATGGCAGAAAGGTTTTTTCGAAAAGAGACAAGCGAGATTCCAAGAGAGATCTTTGAAATGATTGACGCACTGAGAAAACTGCTCCTTGAGGGCCAAGAGATCTATGGTGATGACGTCTCGCCCTTTAGGTTTAAAGACTATCAAGTGCCTGTCTCCTTGACTCAGCCGTTCTGAACGATTTGGAGCCTTGAGGCCTTTGCAAGGGCAGGTTTTGCTGAAGGCCTCAACCCACAAAGGGCCGCCGTAGTATCGTATCCTTTAGCCAGAATTTGTCATCCCTTTGAGGATACCGGATGTTATAGTGCAAACCGCGGCTTTCCTTCCTCAACGAAGCACTCTGGACAATGAGCTCAGCCACCATGGCGATGTTTCGTAGCTCGATCAAATCCGATGTGATTTTGAAGTCCCAGTAATACTCACGGATTTCTTTTTGGATGGTCTCAATGCGGTGTCGGGCTCTCAACAGGCGCTTGTTGGAGCGTACCACTCCCACATAGTTCCACATGAACCGTCGAATTTCCTCCCAGTTGTGGGAAACCACAATCGCCTCATCGCTGTCCGAAGTCCCCATGGGATCCCAGGGGGGCAGGTCACGACACACATCGCCATTCATTGCCCCAAGGTCTTTAACGGCCTGTTGGGCTGCCCGGTGGGCATACACCAAGGCCTCCAGTAGAGAGTTGCTGGCAAGGCGGTTGGCACCATGCAGCCCTGTGCAGGCGGTCTCGCCCACGGCATAGAGCCTTTCTATGTCGGTCTTACCATCCATGTCGACCAGCACGCCGCCACACATGTAATGAGCAGCAGGGACCACGGGGACCGGGTCGCTGGTCATGTCTATGCCAAAGGAAAGGCACTTCTGATAGATGTTTGGAAAACGCTCCCTCACAAAGTCATGCTCTTGATGGGTGATGTCCAGAAACACGCAGTCTTGTCCACTTTTCTTCAACTCATGGTCGATGGCACGGGCCACCACATCCCGACAGGCCAAATCTTTCTTAGGGTCGTAATCCTCCATGAAGGCGCGGCCTCGGTAATCGATCAGGACCCCACCCTCTCCCCTCACCGCCTCGGAGATAAGAAAGTTTTTTGCTTCAGGGTGATAAAGACACGTGGGGTGAAATTGGACAAATTCCAGATTGGCGACAAGGGCGCCTGCCCGGTAAGCCATAGCCATCCCGTCGCCTGTGGCTATGTCGGGATTGCTTGTGTAAAGATACACCTTCCCGGCCCCGCCGGTCGCCAGCACCGTGATTCTTGCGTGAAACGTATGAACCTCACCGGTTTTGGTTGCCAGAACGTAGGCGCCGCAGCACAAGTCCTCATGGGCGGCCGTCACAACGCCCCGCTTCATTCTTGTGGAATAGGTAATGAGGTCCACGGCAATGTAATCTTCAAAGAGGCCCATGTTGCTGTGACTTCCAACGCGCTCCAAGAGCACCCTCTCAACGGCCTGGCCTGTGAAATCCCCGGCATGGACAATCCTTTTCTGGGAATGTCCCCCTTCAAGCCCAAGATCCAGTTCCAGCTTGCCTGCATGGTCCCGACTGAAAGCAACCCCCCAGTCCATGAGCTCTTGAATCCGCACTGGACCGTCCTTGACGACCATGTCCACCACATCGGGCTTACACAGCCCGCTGCCGGACTCCAAGGTGTCCCGGACATGAAGCTCAAAGGAATCATATCGTCCAAACACTGAGGCGATGCCCCCCTGGGCATAGTTCGTGCTCGTTTCAGCGGCCTCTTTCTTCGTAACAATGGCAACCCGGCCAAACTCAGCCACCTTCAGGGCAAAGGTCAGGCCCGCTATGCCCGTGCCAATGACCAGAAAATCAACATCATACTGCATGCTTCATTCCTCGAATACATGGCGTCATGATTTCTGAGCTTCTTCGGGTATGTGATTTGAGTTTACCGGGTATCGGAAAGCAACTCACAACGGCACATACGGCGTGGGGGAAAGGGCTACGTTGAAAAGATCAGGGCTTAGGTACGCTCTTTGCCGCGGTAAGAAGGTTTCCGAAGTGACCCACACACCGCTTACCGGCATTATCCGAACCACCATGACGACGGCAGGCCGTGGAGCAACCCCTTACAGCAAAGAGGACCGCCGCTTGGGCCGTCGAGAGGCATAGCCGATGATGAAACCCACAAGGATCACGCTGGCACCAGCGATGAACCATCGAAGCGTCTGACCATTCCGAAGGCTTTCAACCTCTTTTTTGAGTTCTCCCTCTTGCTTGGTTTTTGAGGCGAGCTCCTGGCTCGCCTTTTCATAAGACGCTTTCAGGGCCAAATACTCTTTGGATCCACTCTTCAACACCTCGTAGGACTCCCCCAGACTATCCGCCCTCTTTGTCTGCTTCGACAAGGCCTGCCCCAGCTCCTTGCGTTCCTTTTTGAGCCGGGCGTTTTCCTCGGCCAAGCTTCTTGTCTGAAGACTCAAAGTGCGGTTTTCCTTTTGGAGTCGCCCAATGACCGCCTTGCTGGGCGGCCCTGAAACCAGAAACCGGCTCAACATACACCCTTCTTTCTCATTGGGGAGCCTGACCCGAACCCATTCGTCATCCAGCACCTCCAGAACTTCCACGGGGGTCCCTGACTTGGGCATGGCGATGATCTTGTGCTTAGGATCCGGGCCGGTTCGAACCATCACGGCAAGGTCCTCTTTCACATATCTGGTTTCCTTTGCAGCTTCCCGGGGCCCTTCGCCCAATATGGACATACCCTCCATGTTATCTCTCACATCTGTGGTTTCCCCATAAGCGGATGTAATGGCGTGAAAAAAGCAGACCAAACATAAGACCGCATACTTTCTCATTGCACCAGCTCCTCTTTCTATGCAAACAAGGACTTTGCCAAGTCTAAGTTTGATCTAGTATTGAATAATTGCACATGTGTCAATAATTTCTTTGGAATCAACGGAGTAGCATGTTATAAAGATAATATGGAGGTCCGTTGATATGATTGCGTACGATCTGCAGTGTGCTAGGGGCCATGCCTTTGAAGGATGGTTTGAAGGTCAGAAGGCCTTTGAACACCAGAGGAGGAAAAAGCTCATTGCGTGTCCTATCTGCAACGACACCTCGGTGGTGGTCGTGCCGTCAACTTTTGGCATAAAGTCTGGCCCCCCTCAATCCGAAGGGCCTGAGGCGTCAAACAAGCCCGCAGAGCAAATGGATCTTCACAAGATCATGGATTTCTTGGAAAAGCACTTCGAAAACGTGGGAAGCCAATTTGCGGGAGAGGCTTTGAAGATGCACTATGGTGTTTCCGAAAAGCGCAACATTCGGGGTACCAGTACAAAGACCGAAGAGGAGACACTCGAAAAAGAAGGGATCACATTCTTTAAACTCCCTGTCCCTCGACTCGACTCTTGAGGGCGGCATCGGTTCAACGCCATTCCCGCCTACTGTAGCCGAAAAGCAAGCCGTGTCATACGTCTTTGCGGCCGGTCATTCTTGATCGCAATGGCCAGGGCCTGCTTGGTCCCGATCAGGACCACCAATTCCCTGGCACGGGTGATCCCTGTGTAGACGAGATTTCTCTGGAGCAGGACGAAGTGCTGGGTCATCACAGGTAGGATCACCGCCGTATATTCCGATCCCTGGGACTTGTGGACGGACACGGCATAGGCCAAAACCAGCTCATCGAGTTCGGGAGAATCGTAGGTCACAGGGCGGCTGTCGTATTCCACGGTGAGTTTCTGCGCTTCCCTGTCCATCTGGCTGATCGTTCCAATGTCACCGTTAAATACCTCCTTTGCATAGTTGTTCCTGATCTGCATCACCTTGTCCCCACGTCTAAACGTACACCCCATTCGTTCCAGCTTCTCATTGGAAGGGTTCAGGGCCTGTTGAAGCACACGATTCAGGTTGGCGGTGCCCACAATGCCTTTATGCATGGGGGTCAGGACCTGAATGTCTGACAAGGGATTGAAGTGAAACCGGGTAGGGATTCGATGGCAGCAAAGTTCAAGGATGGTCGAAAGTACCTTTTCAGGATCATCCTGCTGGATAAAATAGAAATCCTGAAGCGTCTTCCGGTCAGCACTCGCCACCGTTGGAAAATAACCCTGGTTGATTTGATGGGCGTTGACAATGATGAGACTCTCTCTGGCCTGTCTGAAGATCTTTGTCAAATACACGGCAGGCACCCGTTTCGAATCGATCATGTCCCTCAGGACGTTTCCGGGACCTACGGAAGGAAGTTGATAGACATCTCCCACCAGAATCAGGACGGCCGTGGCCGGCACGGCTTTCACAAGGTGATACATCAAGAAAACATCGACCATGGACGTCTCGTCCACAATGATCACATCTGCATCAAGGGGGTTTTGCTCATTCTTCTGAAACCCCCCGCTCTTAAAGTTGTAAGCCAGTAGCCGATGGATCGTCTTGGCCTCACGGCCCGTCACTTCAGAAAGCCTTTTTGCTGCGCGCCCGGTGGGGGCACCCAGGAGAACCCGCTTCCCTGCCCATTGAAAAACCGCCAAGACCGCCCTGACCAAGGTGGTCTTGCCCGTACCAGGTCCGCCTGTCACGATGGCGACCTTGGAGGAAAGGGTCGTCTCAAGGGCGGACCACTGCCCCTTGGAAAGGAGAACGGCCAGTCTTTTTTGCACCAGTTCCTTGATCCTCGGCGTGTCGATCTTCAGGGATTCAACAGGGACGGAAAGCAACGCTTTGAGTCTGTTCGCTAAACCCCTTTCAGCAACAAGAAAGGCCTTGAGGTAAACGGCCTTCCTGCCGTTTGAGGCCTCGTTACCCTGGTTCTTGAGGTCCTCCACCACAATGCGTTTTGATGAAACGAGGTTCGTAAAGGCCCTTTCAAGGACATCCTGGCTAATCTCAAGGAGACCTTCTGCCCGCTTCAGCACGTCATCGTAAAGCCCATAGACATGGCCATCCTCGCACATCTTTTCCAACACATGCAGGATGCCGGCCTCGGCACGGATGAGGGCATCCTTGGCCACACCGATCTTCTCAGCAATACCGTCGGCGATGATAAAGCCAATGCCAAATATGTCTGCTGCGAGCCGATAGGGGTTCTCCTTCACAACCCGGATGGTCTCTTGACCATACTGTTGGAATATCTTCGCGCTGTAACCGCTGCTCACCCCGTGCCCTTGAAGAAAAATCATGACGTCCCGGACCCCTTTCTGATCTTCCCAGGCCTTGCGGATCATCTCGAGTCGCTTTTGTCCAATCCCCGGAACGTCAAGGAACGCTTCGAGACGATGTTCAAGGACCTCCAGGGTCTTGTCACCGAATCGTGCCACCAATCGCTTGGCCATCTCAGGACCGATCCCCCGAATGAGGCCCGAACCCAAGTACTTCTCAATACCCTGCACTTTGGACGGAACACTTACACTCCAACGACTCACCTTGAACTGTTGGCCGTACTTTGGATGCATCTCCCAGGCGCCCGAGAGCTTCAGCACCTCTCCCGGGGCTATGCCGGCCAGTTTCCCCACCACGGTCACAAGCTCACGAACTGCCCTTACCTTTAACTTGGCCACCGTGTAGAGGCTCTCATCGTTGAAATACACGATCCGTTCCAGTTGTCCTTCAAGGGTTTCAGACATAAACCGCCTCAATGCCGTTCCCGGTCACCATCACAAAATACTCACAAATGCACGTATTTTTAGGAAGTTATCGAACAAATCGGTACATGTCAATCAATTTTGACGTTGCCCTGCCCCGTGAAACGGTAAATTTGTTCTAAGCTGCAAACCCCCTCAAAATCAGTATTTGAGAGCAGGTCTAGATTGTAATATTGTGAAATATCAAGGTTTTCCCTTTTTTTAAACTCAAGCAACCAGAATCTAGTCTAGTGCCCTAAATTTAAAGGGTTTTATGTGGAGAACAAATTCACCCTGCCCCGTGATCATGTCATATTGACATGACACTAAGAATTCGGTAGAAGCGCATTGTGGACCTTGAAAGCATTAGGGCCGTCGGCTTGGCAGCTGCCGCCAGAGCCGGCGATATCCTTCGTCACTACTGGGGCAAAACGCACACCATAGAGAAAAAGGGGGCCATCAATCTGGTGACCGAGGCCGACTTGGCCTCTGAGCGGGCGATCATCCAGCTCATTCGCACGGCCTTCCCCGAGCATACGGTCCTTGCCGAGGAAAGCGGCATCACGCTGGGCAGCGACTCTCACGAATGGATCATAGACCCCTTGGACGGCACCACGAATTACGCCCACAGCCTGCCTGAATTCAGTGTCTCTGTCGCTTTCGCCCACGAGGGGAGGCTTCTCTTTGGGCTGGTCTTGAGTCCGGTGACCGAAGAACTCTTCTGTGGGGCGAGAGGCCATGGAGCGACTCTCAATGATCGGCCTATCCATGTCTCCAGCACCCACCCCCTTAGCGAGAGCTTGCTGGTTACAGGTTTCCCCTACGAACTGAAGCCCATCATCGATCCCCTGGTGGAGCGCTTTAAGCGATGCCTCACGGCCGCCCAAGGCGTTCGCCGCTTGGGCTCGGCCGCTCTGGACCTGTGCTATGTAGCCTGTGGCCGATTTGAGGGGTTCTGGGAACAAGACCTGGCGCCTTGGGATACAGCCGCAGGCGTGATCATTGCCGAAGAAGCGGGGGCTTCGGTTTCTGACTTTTCGAATGAACCCTATGCTATTGAAAAAAAAGAAATCTTGGCGACCAATGGCCTTATCCATGAGGAGCTAGCCAACTTGTTGAGGCTGTGATGAAAAGATCTATGATACGTCCAAAGGACCTTGAAGACAGGCTGGATTGCTTTGGCCGCTTCGACCCTCACGACACCATCTGTATGAAATGGTGTCAATTGAACATCCGGTGTGCCATTACACAAGACCAATGCGAACAGATTGAAATCATAGAAGATCTGGTTGGGCTCGCCGCAGAACCGTGGGGATTACAGTAGGTTCCGCCCTACACGATGAAACCTCGGCTGGATGAGAGAGGGAATTAACGATGGCAAAAATGGTGAAGGGTGCAAAGAGGTATGTGTTGCTAAGGGGTAAAGACGACAGTGGAGATGACATTGTCATTGACATATTTACCAGGAAAGGACTTGATGTCGCACTCATGGAGGGCCGGGTTGACGAGAAAGACCAGATTGTAAAGGTTGACGTACTGGGACGTGTCCCTCTTAAGAACCCGAGAAGGCCATAGCCCCCTCTACCAAGACCAGGGGATGACAGACCTGGACCCTGCCTGCCAGACCTTTTCGACTGACCCCTTCTGAAAACTGGAGCAGACAGCCCGTACAACCCGTGACAATCGCATTGGGCTCCACCCTTTGGAAATCCTCCATTCGTTGATCCAGGATCTCCACAGACAGGTCAAAGTGTGAGAGGTTGAAATCGCCCCCGTGGCCGCAACACCGCCCAGGGTGGGGCGTTTCTACGAATTCCACACCGGGTGTGGCCTGAAGAAGTCTTCTGGGGACCTCGGTGATCCCTTGACCGATCCTCAGATGACAGGGATCGTGGTACGCCACCCGATACATACCTCCGCCCGGGAGCCTACGGGCAGAGCCCTGGTCTTTAAGACATGCATCAAGGCCAAGATCTTCCACCAGAAAAGCCATGGCATCCTTGTGCTTTACAGCCAGGGCGCCGGCGGCATCCTGCCATGCAGGGTCATCCTCAAACAGGGCCTGAAGGTCCTGCAGGTGCGACCCGCAGGAAGCGCACACGGTGAGCACGGCATCAAGCTCCAGAGACCCAAATATCTCTAGGTTCTTTCTGGCCAAGGCCCGGGCTGCCCTGGTGTCACCCGAAACGTAGGCAGGCAGTCCGCAGCAAACCTGATCCCTCGGTATCACAACAGCGGCTCCCATCCGCTGTAGGATGCGCACAAGGGCCCGGGCCGTATCCGGGAAAAGATAGTTCGCCCCGCATCCCACAAAGAATCCAACCCGCCTGCCCTTTATCTTCTCCACGACCTCGGGGCGAAAAGTCTCCAAAAAAGGGTGCCAGGCGACCGGAGGAACCGTGGCCCTTTCAGCAAAAAAGGAAAGAGGAAATCGGAGATGGAATCCACTGCTATCCGGAATCTTCCTGCAAAGCAGTCCCTGAAGGAGGGCCCCTCCTTTGAGAACGATCCTCCCGGACAACTCCCCCTGTCTGACGCTTCTGATCAGAGACTGGCTGGATCGGCTGCCCTTTCCCGCCTGAAATAAGCCCTGACGGCCCTGCTGGATGAGGCGGGTGACGGGAACATTGTTGGCGCAAACTTGAGTGCAGGTTCCGCACAGAAGACAGCGCGAGAGAATTTGTTCAATC
>DAOUZN010000147.1 GCA_030665585.1 Deltaproteobacteria bacterium
TTAAGGGCCCCCAAAATGTTCACGGAGTGAGTAAAATCGACTTTTTACGAAACCATCAACTTTCTACGATAACCAGAAGTTAGAATGGCCGGCTGCCGGTTTGCCGGTAAAATGGAGGACAAGTGCGCGGGATGTTTGAAGTTTATGTGAAAACCCATTTTTCTGCGGCCCATTCTCTCAAGGGCTACCCGGGCGATTGTGCCCGGGTTCATGGCCACAACTGGGTCATAGAAGTTTTTGTTCAGTGCAAAGAACTGGATGAAATTGGGATAGGCATCGATTTCAGGGATATCAAGCAGGCGGTCAAGGATGTGCTCGAGGGTCTGGATCACTTCCACCTCAACGAGCTTCCGGCATTTAGGGATGTAAATCCTTCCTCTGAGAACATTTCAAGATTTATCTATACAGAGTTAAGCAAAAAACTCAATTCGGAAGCAGCGAAAGTTTCCAAGGTCAAGGTCTGCGAGACGCCGGGTGCTGGCGCTTCTTATTGGGAGGAATAGTTGGCTTTGAAAGTTAACGAAATTTTCTACAGCATCCAAGGGGAATCCTCCTACAGTGGCCGGCCCTGCGTTTTTATCAGGCTTACTGGATGCAACCTCAGGTGTTCTTACTGTGATACGCAGTATGCATACACGGAAGGTGAAGCACTGGAGATTGACGATATTGTCGGCCGGGTCGCATCTTACCAATGTCCTCTTGTCGAAGTCACAGGTGGTGAACCCTTGATGCAGACGGAGACGCCTGATCTGATATATCGCTTGCTTGCAAAAGGCTTTAAAACCCTGATGGAAACCAATGGCAGCCGGGACATCAGCCAGGTGGATGACCGCTGCGTGAAGATTGTGGACGTCAAATGTCCCTGCAGCGGCCAGACCAGCCACAACGACTTGCGGAATCTGGACAGGTTGACGGACCATGACGAGGTCAAATTTGTCATTGCAGACAGGGACGACTATGAGTATGCCAAACAAATCCTCAATCTCATGGATCCCAACCTTTGCAGAAAGAATCCGGTTCACTTCTCACCGGCCTTTGGCAGGATGGCGCCCAAGACGTTGGCAGCATGGATCTTGGAAGATCATCTGGACGTGAGACTGCATCTGCAAGTCCACAAGATCATCTGGTCCCCTGACCGAAGAGGGGTCTGAGGCAAGAAAAGCCCGTGCGTAAGAAGAACAAAGCCATTGTACTTTCCAGTGGTGGTCTTGATTCCACAACAGCCATGGCCGTGGCCAGGCAGGAGGGCTACGAGATCTATAGCCTCAGCTTTCGATATGGACAGCGTCACGCCCTGGAGTTGGAGGCGGCCGAAAGGGTGGCAAAGGCGCTTGGTGCCAAGGAACATCTGGTTGTCGATATGGATCTGGCAAGGATAGGCGGCTCCGCGCTCACCGATGATCTTGACGTGCCAAAGGCTAGAACTGATGAGGCAATGAAGCAAGGGATCCCGGTCACCTATGTCCCGGGGCGCAATACGATCTTTCTTTCCTATGCCCTGGCGTGGGCAGAGGTGATCGGGGCATCGGATATCTTCATCGGCGTGAACGCCGTTGATTACAGCGGATACCCGGACTGTCGCTCTGAATACATCGAGGCGTTTGAGCACTTGGCGAACCTGGCCACGAAGGCGGGCGTTGAAGGTCAGATGCCAATGAGGATCAGGGCGCCTCTCATCCAAATGACGAAGGCGGAGATTATTCAAAAAGGTGTGGAACTGCGCGTTGATTACCGCATGACCCATAGTTGCTACGATCCTTCGCCTGAGGGAAAGGCATGTGGGTATTGCGATAGCTGCCTCTTGAGAAAAAGAGGGTTCAGGGAGGCAGGTGTTGCAGATCCCACGGACTATGTTGATTGAGGATGTGCCCATCGCCTCGCCACAACTTGTCTAGATCATGGCTCGGGAAATAGAGGTTATGACATCATGAACAAGACGAAGCTCGTCATCGTTGGGGGTGTTGCCGCAGGGGCCTCTGCCGCGGCCAAGGCGCGCCGGTGCAATGAAGATGCGGAGATTGTCATGTTTGAAATGGGCCGGGATATTTCTTACGCCACTTGCGGGCTCCCTTACTATCTTTCCGGCGTTATACCCGAAAGAAAGGACCTGCTGATCACCACGGCCCAGTTTTTCAAAAAGCGCTTCAATGTGGAGGTGAGGACCCGCCACGAAATCCTCAGCATTGATCGCGACAAGCAGAAAGTCGTTGTAAGAAATCTCGCCACCGGCGACATTTCAGAAGAAGCCTACGACCGACTGATATTGGCGACCGGCGCCTCTGCCATCCTTCCCCCCATTCCCGGGGTTGATTTTTCCTTTGTTTTCACCCTGAAGACCTTGGAGGACACCGACCGTATTTACGCCCACCTGAAGAACAAGAAACCAGAGAATGCGGTGGTGGTTGGCGGCGGCCTCATCGGCATCGAAGCCGTGGAAAACCTCGTTCGGAAGAAGACCAAGGTTTCCGTGGTAGAATTCATGCCCCAAATA
This sequence comes from Deltaproteobacteria bacterium, assembly GCA_030665585.1. Taxonomy (GTDB): domain Bacteria; phylum Desulfobacterota; class Desulfobacteria; order Desulfobacterales. Next base: position 2,492 of record DAOUZN010000147.1, read on the forward strand.
CTTTCCTTCCTGGACAGGGAAATGGCAGAGGTGGTTCACCAGCACTTACGGCACAAGGGCGTCAACATTTACGTCTCGGAGAAGGTCACCGGCATTGAAAAAAGAGATGGCTGCGGGTGGATACACACGAACGCCGGTCGGGAACTACCGGCCGACCTGGTGATTATGTCGGTAGGGATCAGGCCCAACACAAAACTGGCAAAGGATGCCGGCCTGCGCATAGGGCCGAGTGGCGGTGTCGAGGTCAACGAATTCATGCAAACCGGCGACCCCAATATTCTCGCCGCCGGAGACTGCGTGGAGAGCCTAAATTTGGTTACCGGCAAACCCATGCTGATCCCCATGGGATCAGCTGCCAATAAGCAAGGACGGGCAGCCGGGGCAAACGCCATGGGACGAAGGATCGCTGTCAAGGGGTTTACCGGCACGGTTATTGTTAAGGTCTTTGACTTAGCTGTGGCAAAAACCGGCCTCTCAGAATCGGAGGCGGTCAAAGAAGGCTTTTCCCCGCTCGTCACATACGTCCTTGCCGGAGACCATGCCGGCTATTACCCTGACGCAAAAGAGCTTCAGATCAAGACTATTGCCGATCGAGCCACCAGACGCTTACTGGGTGCGCAAGTCGTTGGAGAAAAGGGCGTTGACAAAAGGATCGACGTTATGGCAACGGCCATTTACAATGGTATGGCCTTGGACGATCTCCTCCAACTGGATCTTGCCTATGCCCCACCCTTTTCTGCCGCCAGAGATCCGGTGATTGTCGCCGGCGCTGTTGGTCAGAATTTCTATGTGGGGGACTGGATTCCCATAACACCTGCCGAGCTGCATGAGAAGTTAGCAAGAGGAGATGATTTTCTCCTCGTGGATACACGGACTGTGCGGGAGCTGAAAAAAACAGGTATCATCCCAGGGGCCATACATATCCCCATTGATGACCTTCGGGATCGGTTCAGCGACCTGGACCCTGAGAAGGAAACCATCCTTTATTGTGCCGTGGGATTGCGGTCTTATGTGGGGAACCGTCTGCTTGCCATGAAGGACTTCAAGAACGTGAAGGCCCTGACAGGCGGTATCAACAGCTGGACCTATCCCACTGAGCCGTTCCACAGCTGAATATCAGGTTGCCCTGCCGTGAAACAAGGATGGGGGTTTCATGGACTATCGGCTTCAGGTTGCAAGTCTGGCGCGAAAGGCCTCTAAGGCTTCACGGAGTTTGCGCCGCAGGAAGACCTCTTTGTCGCCACGTATCAGCGTGTTGTACAGGTCAAAGTCAGGCCGGGCCTCCGAGAGTTTCGGGGGTTTTCCTGTGCATCGGGCTTTGATCTTTTCAAAGGCCTGGACTATCTCGAAGAGGGTATATTTGTCACTGGCAAAGCTGGTGAGCCATCCCAGACGGCGCATCATTTCAAGGCGGACCTGATCTGCGACAAACAAGTGGATGTCAACGATCATCATTTGATCTGTATTTGGAAGATAATAAAACCTTGGTGCTTCTCCAAGCCCAAGGATACCCATGATCAATTCATAAAAGGCGACGGCAGTCTGCTCTCCCGGCAGGGCCAGGAAATAGAGGGCCCTGTCTGAAAGATCAGCAAGCTTGGTCTGTATCCCATATGGTTCGCCAAAGCGTTCACACCAGAGCCGGAAGCTTCTTTGCTCAACCGATTTGGCTCGATATGC